>NZ_VHIL01000046.1:0-246 GCF_006491895.1 Enterococcus sp. OL5 | reverse complement strand
ACAAGGTAGCCGTATCGGAAGGTGCGGCTGGATCACCTCCTTTCTAAGGAATATTTCGGAAGACTACACATCGTTTGCCTTTGTTCAGTTTTGAGAGGTTTACTCTCAAACAAAATTTGTTCATTGAAAACTGGATATCGAAGAAAGAATCAAAACAAGTAACACACACCGAGTTGAAATGTTAAAAGAGTTTTTTAATAAGTTCAACGCTTATTTTCTTGAGCAACCTTCTATCGCTAGAAGAAG
>NZ_VHIL01000045.1:0-345 GCF_006491895.1 Enterococcus sp. OL5 | reverse complement strand
ACAAGGTAGCCGTATCGGAAGGTGCGGCTGGATCACCTCCTTTCTAAGGAATATTTCGGAAGACTACACATCGTTTGCCTTTGTTCAGTTTTGAGAGGTCTACTCTCAAGTAAATACCCGGGGCCTTAGCTCAGCTGGGAGAGCGCCTGCTTTGCACGCAGGAGGTCAGCGGTTCGATCCCGCTAGGCTCCATTAACGACAATGGTCGTTAAGCTTTGTTCATTGAAAACTGGATATCGAAGAAAAAATCAAAACAAGTAACACACACCGAGTTGAAATGTTAAAAGAGTTTTTTAATAAGTTCAACGCTTATTTTCTTGAGCAACCTTCTATCGCTAGAAGAAG
>NZ_VHIL01000044.1:0-463 GCF_006491895.1 Enterococcus sp. OL5 | reverse complement strand
ATTCCCATACTTATATTTCAAATTCGCATGTTTTTCATGGATTAAGGTTGCACTTCGTCCTTTTAAGTAGCCCATAAAACTAGAAATACTAATCTTTGGTGGTATTCTTACTAACATATGAATATGGTCAGGCATTGCATGAGCTTCAATGATTTCAACATCTTTCATCTCACACAATTTTCTTAATATCTGACCAATACTTACTCTTAACTTTCCATAAATCACTTTTCGTCGATACTTCGGGGTGAAGACTATGTGATACTTACAATTCCATCTGGTATGTGCTAAACTTTTATCGTCGTTAGACATAAAAAAACTCCTTTCGATCTGATATGCGGTTGGTAGCCACTATTAGTATATCGAAAGGAGTTTTTTATCGCTAAAGCTATTTCGTCCACGCGTAGAAACGCGCGGTTTTTTTGTTTCGTACGCTACGCGAACGAAACTGACTAAAGTCAATAAT
>NZ_VHIL01000043.1:0-810 GCF_006491895.1 Enterococcus sp. OL5 | reverse complement strand
ACAACTAATTGATCTTTCATTCTAGGTGACATAGACCATCCAACAATCTTTCTCGTACAGACATCAATAAATACAGATAAATAAAGTGTTCCTTCTTTCAGAGGAATGTAGGTAATGTCTCCTAACCAAATTTTATTTTTTTCTGTTGCCTTAAACGTTTGATTAATAAGATTGGGTTGTGAAAGAGAGGGCGACTTTCGATTATAATACTTGTATTTATAGGTACTGCCTTTAGCATAAAGACCAAGTTGATGAAGAAGCTTTCCTACACGTTTTCGATTAACAAGAATTCCTTTTTTATTTAATACTTTTGTTATGCGAATCGCTCCATATCTTCCATGATGTTCCTGAAAAATAGTAGCGATTTCTTCTTTCAAGAGTTCATTCTCTTTTTTTCTTTTGGATGGTTTTCTTTTAAGGAACTCATAAAAACCAGCTTTTGAAACGTTCAATGTCTGGCAAGCTCTCCGGATATTCAACTCATTTTTGTGTTCTTTTAAGTACTGAAATCTTACTTCTTGTTTGGCTTCAAGAAGACCTGGAACTTTTTTAATAAGTCTAATTCCTCTCTTAGATAACGATTTTCTTGTTCGAGTTTCTTTATTTCATAATGGGCATCAAAAAGTGCGCTCCCTTTTCCAGGGAACGCACTTTCTCCATATTTTTCAACTTCTTGAACCCATCGATACAAGCTATTAGCGTGAACTTCTAGCTGTAGGCTAACTTCTTTAACAGAAAATCCTTCTTCAGTTACCAGTTTTACAGCGGCGATTTTAAATGCTTTATCAAATGAACGTCTTGGCATAATCT
>NZ_VHIL01000042.1:0-994 GCF_006491895.1 Enterococcus sp. OL5 | reverse complement strand
ATGAACGTGCACTCGCGGTTCATCAAAGCGGGCATTCAAGCTTTCTTGAACCGCTAATAATTGTTCTTTTCTTTCTTCAAAACGGGTCCGGTCATGGTCTCGAATAATGTATGCCATTTTCGCTTCTTCTACTGAGCCACTGAGGCTCATCAAATGGAAGAACCCTTCTGTTCCTTCGGTTTTCTCAGGGACTTCATCAGCAGGTAAGGCATTTTGAAAATCGACTGCTAGTTGCAAAGCGTTGATCATGGTGTCTTTCGCAGTTCCTGGGTGGACATTTTTTCCTTGGATCGTGATTTCAGCTTGCGCCGCATTAAAGGTTTCATATTGCAATTCTCCTACTGGACCGCCATCCATTGTATAGGCAAAATCAACATTGAAATCTTCAACATCGAACTTATCTGCACCAACACCAATTTCTTCATCAGGGCCAAAAGCGACTTTGATTTCCCCATGTTTGATCGTTGGGTTTTTAAGTAAGATTTCCATAGCTGTCATGATTTCTGCAATACCTGATTTATCGTCAGAACCTAATAAAGTGGTACCATCAGTAGTGATCAAGGTTTCGCCAGCATAATTTTTTAAATTCGGAAAATCTTTGGTGTTTAATGTGTATTTTCCTTCTTTATCTAATTTAATGGTCGATTCGCCATCGTAATTTTCGATGATCTGCGGATCAACATTTTCTGCATTAAAATCGGCCGTATCCATATGGGCGATAAATCCAATGGAGCGTACGTCATGATCCACGTTACTTGGCAATGTCCCAATCACGAAACCATTGGATTCGTTGTAGTGAACATCGCTTAATCCTAATTCTTCTAGTTCTTTTTGCAGTTCTTTAGCAAAAGCGACCTGTGTTTCGGTGGAAGGTGTTGTCGTGCTTGTCGCATCCGAACGGGTTTCTGTTTTTACATAGTTCAAAAAGCGAGGCAATAAATTTTCGTACATAAATAATTCTCCTATCTATAGTCAAATGGATTTGTTGAAGTGG
>NZ_VHIL01000041.1:0-1196 GCF_006491895.1 Enterococcus sp. OL5 | reverse complement strand
TTTAGCATTAAAACTACAAAATGCTAGTAGTGAACCAATTCAAGTACAAGTAACCCCACATACTGCGTATACCAATGTGCATGGGGTCGTTGAGTATGGCAAAGATGCCCAAGAACCAGATAACAGTCTACTGTTTTCACTGGATGAATTGATCGACCTTTCGGGTGTCATTGAACTAGCGGGAAATGAAACGAAAACAATCACCGTTCCATTACATATGCCTGAAGAATTATTTGAGGGATTTCTAGCTGGCGGTTTACGAATTACGGAAGTCAAAGAGGAACAAGAAGAAACGACAAGCAATGAAGAAGGCGTGGCAATCAAAAATGAATTTGCCTATGTCGTCGGTGTTGTTGTTAGTAATTCTCGGGATTCGGTTCAACCGGATCTTGATTTGTTAGATGTATTCGCGGATCAATTAAACTATCGAAATGTGATCAGTGCAACGATCCAGAACTTTACGCCCACTTTCGTTAACCGAATGGCGGTAGAAGCAACAGTTCAACGAGTAGGAGAAGATGAGGTTCTCTATGAAGCCAGTGAAGAAATGATGCAGATGGCGCCTAATTCTCATTTTGATTTTCCTATCTCGCTAAAAGGCGATCGTTTTCAAAGTGGTGAGTATGTATTGAACTTAAAAGCAACCTCTGGAGAAGAAGAGTGGACATGGGAACGGACCTTTACCATTGAAGCAGAGGAAGCAAGAGCATTGAATCGAGCGGATGTAACCATTGATACAAGCCTGAACTGGTGGATGATTGGCTCAATCGTCTTGGTTATTCTTTTACTTGGCGTCATTTTGTATCTACTGATTCAAAAGAAGAAAGCAAGAGCAAACGAACAAGAACAGTAAGAAGGAGTGAATGAAATGACCACGAGATTTAGACGACCGATGCTTGTGTTAGGGACGACCATCTTGGTCATACAAACCGTATTCATGCCTGTCGGCATGGTTTACGCAGAGACAACGATGGACTCTGAGGAACAAGAACTAATGGAACTTCCGCCAATGAAAAACTATCTGGAGGAAGAACAGATTAGTGATCCGCGCTTCTTCTTTACTCGTTCTCGGATGCAAGGAACGGCAGAAGAACCTCTTCAAGTGACCTTCTTTTCTGATCAAGAAGTGTCTGAAGCACGAGTATTCTTACCAGAAGAAGCAACGCTCTTGAAAGATCAATTACCAACAGGGATCT
>NZ_VHIL01000040.1:0-1356 GCF_006491895.1 Enterococcus sp. OL5 | reverse complement strand
ACCACTGGACCTTTAGGACAAGGGATCGCTATGGCAGTCGGTATGGCGATGGCCGAAGCCCACTTGGCTGCAACCTACAATCGCGACAAGTATCAAGTCATTGATCACTATACTTACGCTTTATGTGGCGATGGGGACTTGATGGAAGGTGTTTCGCAAGAAGCTGCATCCATGGCGGGTCACATGAAATTAGATAAACTGATCGTCTTGTACGATTCAAATGACATCTCCCTAGATGGTCCGACCACAAAAGCCTTTACAGAAAATGTCGGTGCGCGTTTTGAGGCGTATGGCTGGCAACATATTCTCGTTGAAGACGGCAATGATTTAGAAGCGATCTCAAAAGCAATCGACGAAGCAAAAGCTGAAAGTGACAAACCAACCTTGATCGAAATCAAGACTGTGATCGGATACGGTGCGCCAAATCAAGGCACCTCTGCCGTTCATGGTGCGCCGATCGGTGCCGAAGGCATTTCTGCAGCAAAAGCGATTTATGGCTGGGAGTACCCAGAATTTACTGTACCTGAAGAAGTTGCCGCGCGCTTCAAAGAAACCATGATCGATGAAGGGCAAAAAGCTGAAGCAGCTTGGAACGAAACCTTCCGTGCCTATGAAGCAGCCTACCCAGAACTTGCTGCGCAATTCAAACAAGCCTTTGCGGGTGAATTGCCAGCAGATTGGGATGCAGCATTACCAAGCTACGAAGTTGGCAGCTCACAAGCTAGTCGAGTATCCAGCAAAGAGATGATCCAAGCCTTATCCCAAGCCGTCCCTAGTCTCTGGGGTGGATCGGCTGACCTTTCTGGATCCAACAATACGATGGTTGCAGCAGAAAAAGACTTTGAACCTGGCCAATACGAAGGCCGCAACATTTGGTTTGGCGTCCGAGAATTTGCGATGGCGGCAGCGATGAACGGCATCCAATTGCATGGCGGTACGCGAATCTATGGCGGAACCTTCTTCGTCTTCGTTGATTACTTGCGTCCAGCGGTACGCTTGTCTGCGATCCAGCATGCGCCTGTGATCTATGTCTTGACGCATGACTCCGTGGCGGTTGGAGAAGATGGACCGACGCATGAGCCGATCGAACAATTAGCTAGCGTCCGTTGCATGCCAAATGTCCAAGTGATTCGTCCAGCAGACGGCAATGAAACCCGTGCTGCTTGGAAACTGGCCATGACAACAACCGATAAGCCAACGGTCTTAGTCTTAAGTCGACAAAACCTACCAGTGATCGAAGGCACGCAAACCGGTGCAGATGAAAATGTCGCAAAAGGTGGCTATGTGATTTCAAAACAAGCCGGTGAAACACCAGCGGGTATTTTGATCGCCACAGGTTCTGAAGTGAATCTTGCG
>NZ_VHIL01000039.1:0-1792 GCF_006491895.1 Enterococcus sp. OL5 | reverse complement strand
ACCTCTCAAAACTGAACAAAGGCAAACGATGTGTAGTCTTCCGAAATATTCCTTAGAAAGGAGGTGATCCAGCCGCACCTTCCGATACGGCTACCTTGTTACGACTTCACCCCAATCATCTATCCCACCTTAGGCGGCTGGCTCCAAAAAGGTTACCTCACCGACTTCGGGTGTTACAAACTCTCGTGGTGTGACGGGCGGTGTGTACAAGGCCCGGGAACGTATTCACCGCGGCGTGCTGATCCGCGATTACTAGCGATTCCGGCTTCATGTAGGCGAGTTGCAGCCTACAATCCGAACTGAGAGAAGCTTTAAGAGATTAGCTTAGCCTCGCGACTTCGCAACTCGTTGTACTTCCCATTGTAGCACGTGTGTAGCCCAGGTCATAAGGGGCATGATGATTTGACGTCATCCCCACCTTCCTCCGGTTTGTCACCGGCAGTCTCGCTAGAGTGCCCAACTAAATGATGGCAACTAACAATAAGGGTTGCGCTCGTTGCGGGACTTAACCCAACATCTCACGACACGAGCTGACGACAACCATGCACCACCTGTCACTTTGCCCCCGAAGGGGAAGCTCTATCTCTAGAGTGGTCAAAGGATGTCAAGACCTGGTAAGGTTCTTCGCGTTGCTTCGAATTAAACCACATGCTCCACCGCTTGTGCGGGCCCCCGTCAATTCCTTTGAGTTTCAACCTTGCGGTCGTACTCCCCAGGCGGAGTGCTTAATGCGTTTGCTGCAGCACTGAAGGGCGGAAACCCTCCAACACTTAGCACTCATCGTTTACGGCGTGGACTACCAGGGTATCTAATCCTGTTCGCTCCCCACGCTTTCGAGCCTCAGCGTCAGTTACAGACCAGAGAGCCGCCTTCGCCACTGGTGTTCCTCCATATATCTACGCATTTCACCGCTACACATGGAATTCCACTCTCCTCTTCTGCACTCAAGTCTCCCAGTTTCCAATGACCCTCCCCGGTTGAGCCGGGGGCTTTCACATCAGACTTAAGAAACCGCCTGCGCTCGCTTTACGCCCAATAAATCCGGACAACGCTTGCCACCTACGTATTACCGCGGCTGCTGGCACGTAGTTAGCCGTGGCTTTCTGGTTAGATACCGTCAAGGGATGAACATTTTACTCTCATCCTTGTTCTTCTCTAACAACAGAGTTTTACGATCCGAAAACCTTCTTCACTCACGCGGCGTTGCTCGGTCAGACTTTCGTCCATTGCCGAAGATTCCCTACTGCTGCCTCCCGTAGGAGTCTGGGCCGTGTCTCAGTCCCAGTGTGGCCGATCACCCTCTCAGGTCGGCTATGCATCGTTGCCTTGGTGAGCCGTTACCTCACCAACTAGCTAATGCACCGCGGGTCCATCCATCAGTGACGCAAAAGCGCCTTTCAACTTTCTTCCATGCGGAAAATAGTGTTATACGGTATTAGCACCTGTTTCCAAGTGTTATCCCCTTCTGATGGGCAGGTTACCCACGTGTTACTCACCCGTTCGCCACTCTTTTTCTTTCGGTGGAGCAAGCTCCGGTGAAAGAAAAAGCGTTCGACTTGCATGTATTAGGCACGCCGCCAGCGTTCGTCCTGAGCCAGGATCAAACTCTCATAATGATTTGTTTGAATGACCAGACGGTCATTAAGCTCATAAAAATTAACTTTGCTAGCTATTGCTTGCATGTATTTGTTTCAATAAATTGAAACGTCCTACACATTGGTTCGTTTGCTTGCTTTGTTCAGTTTTCAAAGGTCTACCGTGCTGTGTTAGCAACTTTTATATCATATCAGAG
>NZ_VHIL01000003.1:0-333837 GCF_006491895.1 Enterococcus sp. OL5 | reverse complement strand
AAAAAACGAGGTTTTGTCGAGCATTTATTTGAAATTGCTGCTAGATAAAATTAAATGAGAGGAGGGATGCAAAAAAAAACCACCTTCTAAAACAAAAAGGGTGGTTTTTTATATAGGTATCGTTATAAAAAATCAATATGAATGGACGTTAACGGGTCTCACTAGGCAATAAAATCGTTTGCTGTTGCCCATCGTCATATACATAGACTTTTTGGGGATACAGGTCGGAATACCGGTACGGTAGATCAACACCAAGTTCGATTTGACTTTGGGCTTGAGAAAAAAGCAGGGTGACACGACCATGATTGTTTTGGACTTCAAAGGTGAGCAGATTTGTCAACGGAATAAACCCTTTTAAATCAAGATCAATGATTAACCATATACTATCGATCAGTTCGCTAGGTAGTGTTTGAACAATACCGCCAGAAGCGTAACGACTGCGGTGATCATCAAATGTTTCAAACATAATAAACCCCTCCTTCAAGTAGGCTTGCCATTAACATCAAATTTGTCTATTTATCATAATGAAGAACCGTCAAAAATGCAACTACTTCTGCTTTTCTTTTTGGTCAGCGACGCATTTTAAATATTCTCTTAAAAATTTGTTGGGATGGTTGGACAAAGTTTTCCAATGACGCCTTTCAGCAGAAATAGCCAGTTGCAGCGCACTAGCCCTTCGTAAGAATGAAAAAGACTCTTAAAGGGAAAGCCCTTCAAGAGTCTTACATTTCTTAGAACTGTCTGTTGATTGAAGACGCGATTATAAGAATGTCGGTCTATGATTATTCTTCGTCTTCACCGATAACTGCTGGCTCAGCAGCTTCGCCGGCTTCTTCATCTTCAGAGATTTCTTGTGGTTCAGTAACCGCAACGATTTGTTCTTCTGGATCGGTCACGATCGTGTACTCGTCGTTCTTAGGCAGATCAGCCACTGTTAATGAATCACCGATCTCTAATGACGTTACATCGATCTCAACACGTTCCGGCAATTTGTCTGGTGTTGCTGATACAACGACTGTATACAAGTTTTGTGCTAGAACACCACCAGCTTTGACACCAGCAGATTCGCCAATCAAGGTTACTTCTGCTTCTACTTCGGTTTCTTCATTCATATCGACAGATATGAATTCAACGTGGGTTAAATTGCGTGTGAAGGTATCTGATTGATACTCTTTGATCAGTGTATTGACTTTTTTACCTTCTAAACTGATCGTAATAACGGTATTCAATCCATTTTCACGCAAGATCTTTTCTAATTCTGCTGCATTGACAGCAATCGGTGTGCTTTCTACTTTGTACCCATTGACAATTGCAGGTACTTTTCCTTCGTGACGCAACTTGTTCCGTAAAGAACGTGGGCGAACTTCTCTTTTCGTAACTTCTAATGATACTGACATAACTCAATTCCTCCTAAAATTTTCTCGTTAATAACGAGATTTTTTAAGCAAATTTTGTTAACTCTGCACATTAAGTGGTACGTGAGTGAAAACACGCAAAAGGGCAGTTGTGTACACAACTGCCCCAGAAAGTTTTGGTTCAACTTTTCTCCACCAGGTCATAACGCTGTGTATGAGAAACTATATTTACTTTACTCTTTAACCTTACGCAAAAAGACAAAGAAAGTCAAATCATATGAAATCCCAGCAGTTTCCTTTCGCTAGATCCTGAGCTATAATAGCCACTATGGAGAAGAACTTATGCGTTTAGATAAAGTGATCGAGCAACAATTGAATACTTCTCGGAAAGAGATGAAACGGTTGTTCCAGCAAGGAAAGGTCCTTGTGGATCAAAGGATTGAGCGAAGACCCGAGCGCAATGTCGATAGCGCCTTGCATCAAATCATGGTTGCGGGGCGACAGCTGGAAACACAGGAACGCTATTATATCGTCAATAAGCCCAATGGTGTCGTTACAGCCAATCTGGATCAACAGCACCAGACAGTGATCGATTTGATTGCACCAAGGGATCAGCATCCAGATCTTTATGCTGTCGGTCGATTGGATCGGGACACGGAAGGGTTGGTATTGGTAACAACGAATGGTCAGTTAGGCTATGACTTGCTGCATCCATCCAAAAAAGTGACCAAGCGGTATGAAGTGGTGGTCAATGACTTGGTGACCCCTGAGGATGTGGTGGCATTTGCCACAGGGATCACCTTTCATGGCGGTGTCACCTGCAAACCAGCTGACTTAACGATCATCGATGCACGAGTGGATCGTTCCTTTGCTTCGTTAGAAATTGCTGAAGGCAAATTCCATCAAGTGAAGAAGATGTTTCTAGCTCGGGGAAAAAAAGTGATTCAGCTGAAACGAACAGCGATGGGTTCGCTGGTTCTACCAGATGATTTAGCAGTGGGCAGTTATCGCTCGTTGACGCAAGAAGAATTAAAAGGATTGGCGGCGCATTTCCGCTGAGAAAGAGGGAGAAAATGAAGTATAAAACATTATTATTTGATGTCGATGACACGATCCTCGACTTTCAAGATACCGAAGATCAAGCCTTAAAAGCACTATTTGAAGCTCATGGCTTGGAAATGACCCCAGAGCGCAAACAAAGCTATCAAACCATCAATCATGATTTGTGGCAGCAGTTTGAGCAAGGAAAAATCACGAGAGACCAAGTCATCAATGAGCGTTTCGGTTTGTTTTTTGAAACGCAAGGCATTCAGGTCGATAGCCCAGCAGTTGAATTGGCCTATCGGGAATTTCTAAATGAAGGACATAAACTGTTAGACAACAGTGATGAGGTCTTAGCGGAGTTGGCGCAGCATTTTGACCTATATGTGGTGACGAACGGGGTTTCTGAAACCCAATACCGCCGCTTGGAAGATGCCAAATTGAAGCCCTATTTCCGTGATATCTTTGTTTCAGAAGATACGGGTTATCAAAAACCAATGAAAGAATATTTTGACTATGTGTTTGCTCGCATACCAAACGTAAAAAAACAAGAAACAGTCATCATTGGCGATTCACTGACTTCAGATATCTTAGGCGGACAATTGGCAGGGATCGATACGATTTGGTTCAATCCAAAGAAAAAAAACAGTGGTGAGATTCAGCCTACTTATGAGATCGAACGTTTGCAGCAATTACTTCCTTTATTACAGCACTGATTCTTCAGAAACAGTAGTAATTTGCCGAATTTTCGCTATAATAGAACCAGTGTGAATTTTTTAAGATGAAAGAGGTTAATTGAATGACGAATGGCAAGCCCATTATTATTGGTGTGACAGGTGGATCAGGTAGTGGAAAAACAAGCGTGAGTCGGGCGATCTTTAATCATTTCCCCAACCATTCTATTATGATGCTTGAACAAGACTCCTACTATAAAGACCAAAGTGATCTGAGCTTTGAAGAACGGTTGAACACCAACTATGACCATCCTTTTGCATTTGATACTGATTTGTTGATCGATCACTTGCAGCAGCTGCTTGCATATCAAACGATCGAAAAACCTGTCTATGATTATGTCGCTCATACTCGCAGCGAAGCAACGATCATTCAAGAACCCAAAGAAGTCATTATCTTGGAAGGGATCTTGATTTTAGAAGATGAGCGATTACGTAATTTAATGGATATTAAACTTTATGTTGATACAGACGATGATATTCGGATTATTCGCCGAATCAAACGTGATATGGAAGAACGTGGCCGGACGTTGGATTCTGTGATCGAACAATACTTGACGGTCGTAAAACCAATGTATCATCAATTCATCGAACCGACAAAACGGTATGCCGATGTCATCGTACCAGAAGGCGGCGAAAACCACGTAGCCATCGATTTGATTACGACCAAAGTAGCGACCTTCTTATCCTAAGATTTTTTTATCCATCGATGGGAATGTTTCTATTGAAAAGTAACCATTGATTCATGGAAAACTGCTGATAGGCACTCTTTCTCGAGAAATGCGTATCAGCAGTTTTTGATTTTATAAAAAAACAGTAGTATTCCGACTAATTTTATGGTAAAGTAATCCTCATGCGACGAGTCGAGAAGGTCTAGCATTAGCTGACCAGATTGATAGCAGAGGCACACCGCGTAAGCAACCTACCGGATTTGTAGGGTGTCGGAATATTCCTTTTGTGGAGATAGGGTATTCTACTAGCAATAGTACTGTGAGTGAAGAAAGCTGTGAACATTTTTGTTCACAGCTTTTTTTGTTTATTTAAGTGAGGGAACAGCGATAAATGGTGGACGCTTCTCCCCAAGGATGGTAACCAGTGCCAATCGGTTCAAAAGCAAACTGCTCATAAAAAGTAGAAAGATCCGTACATAGATACAGAGAATCAAAACCAGCTACAGCAGCGCGTTGTTTGGCTGTTTCGATCAAAAGGCGGGCACCACCTTGGCCACGCCACAAAGGGTCCACATACAAGGCGCAAAGCCAAGGGGTCAAATCCATCCGACTGATGAAGTCGTTGGGGATCAAGCCGCCACAGCCGATGATTTGATAACGTCCGTCTGCTGCGATTTCTTCGTTGACCAGCAGCAGCCATTGCGGCAAACTGCTTGTTGAAAAACTATGGGTCAGGCTATCCTCATAAACCATGAGGGAGTCGGGGCTAGCCCACTGATTTTGGAAGTAACGAATGGCTTCTGCCAAGTATTCAGGGTGTTCTTTAAGGGTGATGACCTGC
This sequence comes from Enterococcus sp. OL5, assembly GCF_006491895.1. NCBI lineage: Bacteria > Bacillati > Bacillota > Bacilli > Lactobacillales > Enterococcaceae > Enterococcus > Enterococcus sp. OL5. The sequence goes on along the minus strand of NZ_VHIL01000003.1, from coordinate 329,198 downwards.
ATTTGTTTTTCTCCTTTATCCTTCTTTAGGTAAGCGAATCTGAAAAATAACCCCTCGTGGCTGCAAATCTTTGACCTGGATTTGTCCTTTGTGCTCTTCGACGATTTGCTTGGCGATCGCTAAGCCTAAACCATAGCCGCCGGTCTCCTTGGAGCGGGAACGATCCTCGCGGTAGAAGCGGTCAAAGATGCGAGCTTTCTCTTCATCGGAAATAGTTGGGCCAGTATTTTTGACCTCGAGCAGCCATTGCTTGTTAGAAATCTCCGATAAGAGCGTAATTTTATCACCGCTGCTGGTATATTTTAAGGCATTATCTAGGAGAATCACGAGGACTTGATGAATTTTCTTTTGGTCAAAGCAAGCGGTCGTTTTGGCAAAATTTTCGACAATAAAATGTTTTTGATCCAATTCGGCAATTTCTTTGAAAGGTTTGACTAAGTCATCGATAAACGGAGCTAATTCGACGGTTTCTTTCGTTAACAGCAGTTGATTGGAATCACTGCGGGCGATCGTCAGCAGGTCCGCCGTTAAACCAGTCAGCCGCCGGGTTTCCGCTAACGCTTGGGCAATGCTTTCAGATTCTTCAATGATCGTATGATTGGGCTTGGTAAACAGGCGCTCCAGACTGTTTTGAATGATCGTCAATGGTGTGCGCAGCTCGTGAGAAGCATTTTCGACAAATTCTTGTTGTTTCTTCCACGAGGCTAAAATCGGGCGCATGTTCAAGCTGGAAAGCAAGTAGCTGATCCCGATCGAGAGAATCCAGAAAAAAATCATCGATAAAATCAAGATGGTTTGGAAATTGTTCATGGCATTTTTGATTTGATTGGTGTTCGCTAAGACTTGGATATAGCCGACCCCGGCGTCATTGGTTGGGGCTTTAGTGGTGATTGAGCGAAACAAAAGGGTTTCTTCTTCCTCTGACAAGGACTGATCCACCACTGAAAAAGACGTGATACTGTCTAAGTGGCTCGTATCTAAAGATAGACTTGCCAATTGTGAAAAACGTCCGCCTAAGGTCTGTTTGTTTAAAATCTCGCCGTCCTCAGACCAGAGGATCAACTGGGTATTGAAGCGATTGGTCCCAGGGATCTTTGGCATGGCACTATCCGGCGGCAATACCTCTAGATTGGATTGCGAAGCGCTGATCTCTGCTTGGATCAAGCGGGTATCTTTGACTGCTTGTTCCAAAGAAATGTCGGTTTGTCTATAAGCCGATTGGTTGAATAATTGGAGGACGATGGTTCCTAAAAGTAAGAAAACCAAGGCAAAGGCACTGACATTTAGGAGAAAAGAGTGCAGTCTTTGTCTCTTAGTGCGTTCTTTGTTCATAGACTAGGCTCCTTGCATGATATAGCCGACATTTCGCAACGTGCGGATCTCTTTGTCGATTCCTGTCTGGCGCAAGTGTTTTCGCAGATTGCTCATGTAGACTTCGACGACAGTTAGGGTCGTTTCTGAATCAAATCCCCAGATGCGATCAAAAATCTGTTCCTTGGTCAAAATAATGTTTCTATTTTGTAGAAAATAAAGCAGTAGCTCAAATTCTTTCCCTTGAATCGGTAAAAGCTCTCCTTGGTAGCTGACCTCGTTGGTGCCAAGGTTACAGAGCAATCCATTATATTCCAGTGTATTTTCATTGAACAAACCTAAGGAGCGTTTTAGTAACGCTTTGATCCGCATCAATAACTCTTCCCGATAAAAAGGCTTAGTCAAATAATCATCAGCTCCTTTTTGAAAGCCGGTTACTTTGTCTTCTAAGCCGTCTTTAGCGGTCAAAATCAGGACGGGTGTTTGGAGTCCTTTTTTTCGCAATGCTGAAAGCACCTCATAGCCGTTCATCTCAGGCATCATCAAGTCAAGAATAATCAAGTCATAGATCCCCGTTTCTGCCTCGTACAAGCCTTCGCTGCCATCATATGCTTGCGTGACTTCACCGATTTCGCTGATGATTTCTTTCATATTTTCAGATAATGTTTTGTCATCTTCGATTACTAATAATTTAATCATGTTCCCACCTCTTTAAGGATAAGAATAGCACGAATAGCATAAAAAATGCTTAAAAAAACTGTTTTGTCTTAAGCTGCATTTAAGATAGCTGCCGTAAATTCAGTGCATGGATTTCAAGGGAGGAACATTTTATGAAATTAAAAAAAGTCTTTCAAAGAAAAGAGACGAAATATCTATTAACTAAGGAGCAATTTCCAGCATTTATTGGCGAGTTGCAGCAAAAAATGGCGATCGATGAATATGGGCAACACACGATTATGTCCTTGTATTACGATACCCAGGATTACCGCTTTATTCGTCATTCCATGGACAAACCGAAATACAAAGAAAAATTTCGGGTCCGTAGCTATGGGGTACCAACAGAACAACAGTTGATTTTTTTAGAGATCAAGAAGAAAGTCAGTGGCGTGGTCTACAAACGCCGCGTTCCGATGCCCTATGCTGACTATTGCCGCTGGATGCAAACGGGGGTCTTGCCGTCAATGGAGGAAGCCCCGCAAATCGCTGCGGAGATCCACTGGTTATTTAAGAAAAACCCGGACCTGCTGCCGAAAGTATTGATTGCCTATGATCGCCTGTCGCTGTTTGTTGATGATGATAGTGAATTTCGCGTGACGTTCGATCAAAACATTCGCTTTCGCACCTGTGATCTCATGTTAGGTTCTGGCAGTGACGGTGCGCTAGTCGCACCGGAAGTCGGAGTGTTGATGGAAGTCAAAGCCCTCGGCTCTTATCCAATATGGTTTGTGGAACTACTGAACAAATACAGTGTGCGCAAAGGCAGCTTTTCAAAGTATGCCCAAACCTATCAACGGCATTTATTCAAGAAGGAGGAACGGTTACATGTTATCTAGTCTATTTTCTGGCGATACGAGCACCCTTGAATGGCGTAGCTTATTGATCTGTATCGCCGCCTCATTGCTTTTAGGGTTATTAGTGGCAGCGATCCATATGATCCGCAATGTCTATACGAAAAACTTCGTCATTACCTTGGCAGTCTTACCGATTCTCGTTCAATCGGTGATCATGCTAGTCAACGGCAATCTTGGCACAGGGGTGGCGATCTTAGGCGCTTTCAGTTTGATTCGTTTCCGCTCGGTTCCCGGGGGTTCTAGAGAGATCACCAGCGTCTTTTGGTCGATGGGGATCGGTCTGGCAACTGGGATGGGGTATGTCGGCTATGTCGTCATTTTTTCCATTATCGTGGCGCTTTTCTTGACCCTTTTATATACGGTGCCCTTTGGCGATCGACAAGCTACGAGTGAACGGGAACTGAAGGTCACGATTCCGGAAGATTTGGATTATCCGCAATTATTCGATGATCTCTTTGAAAAATATACGCATTCTGCCAAACTGACATCGGTTCGAACGACGACGATGGGAAGCTTGTATGAATTGCGCTATCAGTTGCTGTTAAAAGACCAAGCGCAAGAAAAGCAAATCATTGATGAAGTTCGGGTTCGTAATGGCAATTTACCTGTTGTTTTAGGCAAGCTCACCGCTAACCGCGATGAGCTGTAGAAGGAGGAACCTTTTATGAAAAAACTCATTTATCCACTCTTGCTCTCATCACTGCTCTTAGGCGCTTGCGGGCAAACCGATAGTACTAGCACGAGCAGCAGTTCCAGTTCCGCAGCAGCTGTTTCCGGTTCGGCCGCAGTGACCAACGTTTCAACGACCCTTGATGATTCTGTGGACTATTACGGTAGTTACGAAGAAGAAGATGTTGATGCTTCCTACGATGAGGCAACTGCTACGCAACTTGAATTGAATGGCAGCGACACGACGGCTGTTGATGGCGTTTCAGTGGAAGACCAAACCGTGACGATCACCCAAGCCGGCACCTATGTCGTCAGCGGGTCGTTAAGTAATGGGCAACTGGTTGTCAACGTCAACAAAGAAGAAAAAGTCCATCTGATCTTTGCCGGTGTCACGATCACCAATGAAGACGGGGCGGCCGTCGTCATCGAACAAGCAGAAAAAGTCATTACGACCTTAGCCAGTGATACGACGAATACTCTGACGGATGGCAGCAGCTACACCTTGGCTGAAGGCGAGACAGAACCAGATGCTGCCTTTTATAGTAAAGAAGATTTGTCCATCAACGGCGATGGGACGCTGGTGATCACAGGAAATTACAGCAACGGACTGCGCAGCAAAGATGATTTGGTTTTAGCAGGTGGTACGATTGAAATCACAGCGAAAAACAACGCCATCAAAGGAAAAGATTCCGTATCGATCTTGGCGGGGAACTACACACTGAACACCACTGAAGGAGATGGTATCCAAGCGAATAATACGGAAGATGCGGAAAAAGGCTACGTTGCGATCGATGGTGGTACCTTTACGATCCAAAGTGGTCGTGACGGGATCCAAGCAGAAACAAATTTAAGCGTACAATCAGCTGATATTACGATCAAAACGGCTGATGGGGCACAAAGTCAGTCGCTAGTGACGGATGAAAGTTACAAAGGATTGAAAGCTGGCGGTGTGATGACCATCACCAGTGGTACCTTTGCGATCGATAGTGCGGATGATAGCCTGCATGCCAATGATACGATCAACATTGCAGGTGGCACGATCACTGCCAGCAGTGGCGATGATGGGATCCACGCCGACAATGAATTGACGATCTCCGACGGAACGATTTCTATCGAAGAATCCTATGAGGGCTTAGAAGCAAGTGTAATCACGATTGCTGGTGGCACGACACACGTCGTGGCTAGCGATGACGGGATCAATGCCAGTGGTGGCAGTGATACGGATGATACAACGGGACAATTTGGTCAAGACAGTTTTGGCGGCGGCCCTGGCGGTGGCGATACCGCGGATGACAGTAAACAGATCACGATCACTGGTGGAACGTTGGTCATTGATGCCGAAGGGGATGGCCTGGATAGTAATGGCAATGTCACCATGAGTGATGGCGTCGTCATCGTAAATGGTCCAACGACCGGAGGTAATGGTGCTTTGGACTATAACGGCACATTTGAACTCACCGGCGGCGTCTTGTTAGCAGCAGGCACGACCGATATGGCCATGAATGTTAGCGGTGGTAGTCAACAGTCGATCGGAATCAGTTTCGATCAAACTCAATCAGCAGAGACCCTAGTGACCTTAAAGGATAGTCAAGGACAGACGATCTTGTCTTATGCACCAAGCAAAAGCTACCAACACGTGGTTCTTTCTAGCCCAGATTTGACCGATAGCAGCTATACATTGGTCAGTGGGGGAACAAATGATGCACAAGCAGTCTCCGGTTATTATGCTGGCGGAACCCTTAGTGATGGGACAGAATTAGGAACATTGTCCGTCACGGATACGATCGCTAACTTGACCCAATCAGGTGCAACGGCGACAACCAATCAGATGGGCGGTGGTTTTGGTCGTTAGTTGAAGTTTCGCCAATCATCACCAAATGTTTATCCAAAAAATCAACAGATCGCAGGAAGCAGCTGCGGTCTGTTTCTACGATTCAAAAAATCAGGAGATGGTTTAAGTTCAATTTAAGCTAGGATCCTTATAGTCGAAAGACAATAAATAGCTATTCAGGAGGAACAAAGATGAATTTTTTGAAACGAGGTCTTCAAAGTTTATGGGCGAAAAAAGGCCGGAGCCTGTTGCTGATCACTGTATTTTCTGCAATCTTGATTTTTGTATTAGCGGGTTTGACGATTCGCAGTGCGGCATTGGTAGCGACTGAAAATGCCCAGAAAAGTGTTGGGGCAACTGTGACGTTGCAAGCAAACCGCGAGCAGGCTTTTCAGCAAAGAAGTTCTTCTTCTGACAGCGATGACCAAAGCACCCGACCAGATCCAGGGAGTTTTCAATCGACACCAGTAGCGATTACTGATGCCCAAGCGATCGCCGATTTAGACGGGGTTGCCTCATATAGTTTTGAAGTCAGCACCTCCGCTGATGCCGTCAGCGGGATCGAACCGATCTCTAGCAGTGACTCCTCGACAGAGTCAGAAGCAACCGATAGCAGCGAGTCGGGGCAAATGGGCGGTATGCCAGGAGGTATGCCTGGTGGGAGTATGAGTACAGGTGATTTCCAAATCACTGGCGTATCAACCAGTGCGGCGTATACGACTTTTTCGGAAGGAACAGCGACGATCACGGATGGGGAAGGCATTACTTCTGAGGATGAAGGTACGAACCAAGTCCTGATCGAATCCTCACTAGCTGAAGCGAATGATTTGGCGGTCGGAGATACGTTTTCGATCACTGATGCAGAGGACAATGAAGTAGAAGTGACTATCAAAGGGATCTATGAAACGAGTGAAGTTGGCAACAGCATGAGCCAAATGTTTAACTTTCTCAACCCAGCCAACACGATCTTTGCTTCTTATACCCTTGCCAATACGTTGAGCGGCAATGAGGACACCATTGATTCGGCAACTTATACCTTGAGTGATCCGTCTGAAATGACAGCATTCGTGGAAGAAGCAGAAGGGTTGATCGATACAGAAACCTACAGCATCCAAACCAACGATCAAATGTATCAATCGATGCTGACACCGTTGAATAATGTCGCTAGCTTTGCAAAAAATATTATTGTCTTAGTTGCTGCTGCCGGTATCATTATTTTGACGTTGATCGTGATGATGTCGATTCGGGAACGTCGCTATGAGATTGGCGTATTGCTCTCTTTAGGTGAGTCACGGGCCAAAGTGATTCTACAATTTTTCACAGAGATTTTTGTCTGTATGGTGTTTGCTTTAGGGATTGCGGCCGCTAGCGGCAATCTTGTCGGTAATGCTGTCGGAGAGCAATTATTGGCGCAACAAACGGAGACGACGACTGACCAAGCAGCCACTGAAAACGCTGGTCCTGGAGGCGGGGAGATGCCGCAAATGGGCGGCAATCGTGGTGGTTCTTTCCCATCCTTCACCCAATCAGCAGAAGTGGAGTCCTTAGAAATCACCGTTTCCCCTCAACAAATTGGTCTATTGGCATTACTCGGTCTAGGGATCAGTTTTGGCTCGATCTTACTCTCTTCCGCGGGCATTTTGCGGTTGAATCCGAAAAAAATCTTGGTTTCTTAGGAGGAACGACATGACATTACGAACAGAACAATTAGGCTATTGGTATCAAAGCGAAGCAGAAGCGCTGTTTCGTGGCGTTGATTTGACCTTTGAACCTGGCAAGATGTATGCGATCTTAGGTTCCAGCGGATCGGGGAAAACAACCTTCTTGTCGCTGATCACGGGCCTAGATACCCCGAAAGAAGGAAAGATCCTTTACAACGAAGAAACGTTAGCGAAAATCGGATTGCGGGAATATCGTCGCAAAGATGTTTCCATCGTGTTCCAAGCCTATAATCTACTGCCTTATATGTCGGCACTGGACAATGTGATCACAGCCATGGCGATCGCCAAGTCACAGCAAGCCGATAAAAAGGCCTATGCTTTAGCCAACTTAGCCAAAGTTGGCATCACAGAAGAGCTGGCACTGAAAAAAGTGACCCAATTATCGGGTGGGCAACAGCAGCGGGTCGCTATCGTTCGCGCGTTGTGCTGTGAGCATGAGCTGATCGTAGCCGATGAACCGACTGGAAACTTGGATGAAACGACCTCCAAAGAAATCGTTAAACTGTTTCAAGAAATTGCCCATGAGCAAAAAAAATGTATTATCTTAGTGACCCATGAACAAGAAGTAGCCAAGGCTTGCGATGTCGTTTATGAGCTGAAGGAACGAGCCTTTTCTAAAGTTGATAGGTGAGCTTAACTGCTCGTTAGTGAAAGAAAGATCGTCATTCTAGTTCCCTCATTGAGCAAGACTGAAATGAAAATACCGCAAAGTCTGCTTGCATCTTCTAGGTGCTCCTCTTACAATAGAAGTAATTGTAAACGAAGAAATTTGTGAGAGGAGCAAGCAGATGCGGCTTTTTATTGACGGCGACGGTTCGCCAGTGAAAAATGAAGTGATTGAACTGGCTCAGCAGTATCAGCTGCCGGTAGTGATCGTGACCAGTGTCGATCATTATACGACCAAAGATTATCCTGCCCACGTTCACTTTGTCTATGTCGACAAAGGCTCGGATCGCGCGGATTATGAAATCGTGAAGGAAATAGAACCCGGCGATTTTCTCGTCACCCAAGATTATGGCTTAGCCTCGTTGGTCTTGCCCAAAAAAGCGCGGGTTTTTCACCATAACGGCACAGAGTATTTGCCAGAAACGATCGATTTTTTACTCGGACAACGCTACTTAGGTGCGCAGATGCGTAAAGCAGGCAAGCGCACAAAAGGACCGAAACCTTTTACGAAAGAGGATCGGGAAGCCTTCAAACGAATCTTTGAAAACGAATTGCGACAGACCCTTGCAAAATAAGCACCCTCAAGACCCAGCTTCTGCATGAAACACGGGAATTGAAGGTGCTTATTTATTTCTTACGAAAACGATCATAGAAGTATTTACCAACTAAAGCCACGATCGCGAAAAATGCCAAGGTATATCCGAAGATCCCCATCTGATGGACGAAAGCTCCTTGTTGCGGACTAGCCACCACCAATAAAGAAGAACCAAGGATGACCGCAGCTAGAATAATACCGATCACCAGTCGATTGACCATCTGATCAAAGCGGTCCAATAGCTGTTTTTGTTCGCGGATTTCTAGATTCAACCGGTGTTTACCAGTCGCAAACGTGTCTAAGACAGCCAAGGTCCGATCAGGAAGATGGCTAAGTGCCCGCAAGCTTTTTGCGGTTGCCAAGGCGCTTTTTTTCACCTCATCTTCAATACTCAGCTGCTGTAGGAAATATTTTTGTGCAAAGGGCTGAGTGACTTCCATCATTGACAATTCGGGGTCTAAAGCTTTGATTACACCTTCCAAGGTGCCAAAAGCCTTGATCAGCAAGGTGATGTCTCGATGCATCTGCAGTTGGTTATCATGGCAGATCGTGATGACTTCCGCCATCACTTTTTGCAAGTCGATATCCTTTAGCGGCACATTATAGTAATTCTCAACAAATTTTTGTAGGTCTTGGTAGAAGGCGACTTCGTCAAAGGAACTGCCGCTGCTGTTGCACAACCGCAAGACAGCTTTACCGACTTCTTGGGTGTCTTGGGTATAAAGAGCAATCAACGCATCGGCTAAACGGCTGCGTAAAGACTGATCCAAATGCCCCATCATCCCAAAGTCCAAGAAAATCACTTGGTAAGGCGGCATGACCGCTTCTTCTTGCCATTTCAACGAATAATCGACACCACCAAGGACACCGACGCGCTGCTTGACCTGAAATGGTTTTGGTCGATTGGCTTGATCTGTGAAGACATGTAAAAAAAGATTGCCAGGATGCGGATCAGCGTGAAAGAAGCCATCTTCAAAGACTTGCTTCATAAAGTTTTCGACTAATAGCGTGCCCACTTGTTTTTTCACGGCTTTCACGGACTGATTGTCATAAACGATGTCTTGATTGTTGCGGGTCAGCAAGCAATTCAAGCTTTCACCGGCCATGTAATCCATGACTAATACTTTTTGAGTACACCATTCGGGATAAACTTTAGGCAATGCCAACTGCGGGTCTTGGTGATTGTTGCGGTAGAATTCCTGTGCATTTTTCATCTCTTGCAAAAAATTCGTTTCATTGGCAAGGGATCGTCGGACTTCGCTTAGCACGCTTTTTAAATCCACTACATTGGCTTCTGGAATTGCGCGAACCAACGGCAGGGCTTTTTCAAAAAGATCGAGATCCACTTGGATCGCCGCAATGATCCCCGGATGCTGTACTTTGACGATCACTTCTTTGCCGCTGAGCAAGTTTGCTCGATGGGCTTGTCCGATGGAAGCTGAGGCGACTGGAATTTCATCAAAAGCGGAAAAAACTTCCGTTAGCGGTTGCTGCAGTTCTGCTTCCAGCAGTGCTTTGACCTTGGGAAATGGATCACTTTTGACATTGTCCTGTAGCTGCTTGAAGGCATCAACGAAGGTGCTGGAAAGCAGATCATTGCGGACCGAAAGCATCTGCCCGATCTTGATAAATGTTGGTCCTAATTCTTCAAACGCTTGCCGCACCATTTCGGGGTGCTGCTGTTTGCTGATATTTTGAACGACTTTGTATTTCAAAAAGACTTGAACGATTTGTTTTAATCGTCCTTTTCTAGAAGGAGCGGTTTGTTCTGTCATAAGTCCCACCTCTTTAAACGTGCCGTGATATATTCATAGTACTGACAAAATGAAAAACATTCAACTAACGACTGTGTAAGCTTAAAGAAATTTCTGCAAGATTTAATGCCGGTTGGTCGATTTTGTGCTAAAATGTGGAAGACTTAGTTTGGTAGAATCAATGAATACAGGAGGAAATTCTTTTGAAAATCATTTTATTATACGGGGGACGCAGTGCAGAGCATGAGGTATCACTGTTATCCGCTTTTTCAGTTGTTAATGCTGTATATTATAATTACTACCAAGTTCAATTAGTAATGATCACCAAAGAAGGACGCTGGTTAAAAGGCCCATTATTGTCTGAGGCGCCAACGTCACCAGATACTTTGGCATTGACCAACGAAGAGACCAAAGGGGAAGAAATTTCACCTGGGGAAATCTATGAAGAAGACGCGATCGTCTTTCCATTGCTCCATGGACCAAACGGCGAAGACGGCACGATCCAAGGGTTTTTAGAAACCATCGGAATGCCTTATGTCGGAGCCGGTGTCTTGACTAGTGCCTGCGGGATGGACAAAATCATGACCAAGTACATCTTGCAAGCTGCGGGAATTCCGCAAGTTCCGTATGTACCAGTCTTGAAAAATGCGTGGAAAGAAAATCCGAAAAAGATTTTTGATCAATGCGAAGGCAGTCTCCTTTATCCGATGTTTGTCAAACCAGCCAACATGGGCTCAAGTGTCGGTATCTCGAAAGCAGAGAACCGCGAAGAACTGCAAAATGCGTTGCAAGAAGCGTATCGCTACGATACCCGAGCGATCGTTGAACAAGGAATCGAAGCTCGTGAGATCGAAGTCGCTGTTCTTGGAAACGAAGACGTGCGGACCACCATGCCGGGAGAAATCGTGAAAGATGTTGCCTTTTATGATTACAATTCCAAATACATTGACAACCGAATCGAGATGCAGATTCCTGCACAAATTCCCGAAGAAACACAAGCCAAAGCCCAAGAGTTTGCGAAAAAAGCCTATACAATGCTAGGCGGCAGCGGATTGAGCCGTTGTGATTTCTTTTTGACCAATAAAAATGAGCTCTTTTTAAATGAGCTGAACACGATGCCAGGGTTCACTGAATTTAGCATGTACCCACTGTTATGGGAGAAGACCGGCTTGCCTTATGGGGATTTGATTGAAGAATTGATCCAATTAGGGATGAATCGTTTCAACCAAAGACGTTCGTTCTTGACCAACGTAGAAGCAACCGAAACGGAAGCAGAAAACGAAAACGAAGCAGAATAAATAGCAGGAAGAAAGCCAGCTCAACTCAAGGAAAATACTTGAAGCGATCTTGTGCTTTCTTTTTTTGTAAAAAAGGAGCAAACCTGATGAATTTTACTGTAAAAGAAGCCGCTGCCGTATTTGGTCAGCAAATTGAAAATGAAACGCCACTTGCCTCTGTGGAATTCGACAGCCGTCTGATCAAAGAAAACAGTCTTTTTGTTCCCTTAGCGGGGACCCGTGATGGACATGAATTTGCCCAGCAAGCCAAAGACAATGGTGCGATCGCCACACTGTGGAGCCACCCTACGATCGAACCGCCGCAAGACATCCTTGTGATTCCTGTCACGGATACCGTCAAAGCGTTTCAACAATTGGCACGAGCGTATAAAGAAAAGCTTGCACCGAAAATCATCGGTATTACTGGAAGTAACGGGAAAACGACCACCAAAGATATGGTGGAAGCGGTCATGGCCCAAAAGTACCAGACCTATAAAACCCAAGGCAACCACAACAATGAATTAGGCGTGCCTTTGACTATCTTGCATGCACCAGAAGATACCCAAGTGTTGATTTTAGAAATGGGAATGGATCATGCAGGAGAAATCGAGGTCCTTTCGCGCTTAGCAGAACCTGATGCAGCGGCGATCACTTTGATTGGGGAAGCCCACATTGAAAATTTAGGATCCAGAGAAGGGATCGCCAAAGCCAAAATGGAGATCACCGCAGGATTGAAAAAAGACGGCTTCTTTATGATGCCGGCAGATGAACCATTGTTAGAGCCCTTTGTTCCTAATTTGACGCAAACCATTGAAACTTTTGGCTTAACTGAGGGAGACCTGCAAGGAGACATCGTAGAGGAATCGCAAGACCATACGATTTTTACGGTTGCAGGTACCACCTTTACCCTGCCGGTATTAGGCGGCTATAATGTCAAAAATGCCTTGATCGCGATTGGGTTAGGACGTCATTTTGGTGTAGCAGATGAAGCTATCAAGGAAGGCTTGGCGCATTTTCAATTAACGAAAAATCGGACCCAATGGGTGACTGCCGATAATGGGGCAGCGATTTTGAGTGATATTTACAATGCCAATCCGACTGCCATGGGTCTCGTATTGGATAGTTTCCGCAAATTGCCATTAGCAGGACGACGGATCGCCGTATTAGCAGATATGCTTGAATTAGGACCAGATTCTGCACAAATGCACGAGCAGATGGCCGAACACTTAGACGACTCGTTCCAACTAGTTTTTCTTTATGGCAAAGAAATGCAAGCATTGCAAAAACGACTAGCTCAGTCACCACTTGCTGATAAGGTGCGCTATTTTGCGACAGATGAAAAACCGCAACTGATCGCCTCCTTAAAGGAAACTTTAGAACCTTCCGACAGCTTGATAATCAAAGGGAGCAATGGCATGGGCTTGAGCGAAGTCGTTGATGCACTAAAAGGAATGTAAAGGGGAGTTGAAATCTTGCTGAAACTTTCAAAACGTGTTATACTTATCTAACGCCGAAAGATGAAGCACAGAATGATTACTGTAAAAAACATTGACGTTTTGAGATAAAATGATGGCTGAGACAAACAACACTTGTTTTAGCCTTTTATAATGCCTTCGTGAAGCGGTTTTTCGGTACCGAGAGAAAGATAAGAGTAAATGGGACTACTCTTGTGTTTCTGAAGAACTAACCTACGCTTCGATGATAGAAAAACAGGCATCGAAAAGATGACCAGCCTAGGAGGATCCATTTGAAATTTAAAGATCTAGAATTATCCAACGAATTATTGACTTCTGTTGAGCGTGCCGGCTTTGAAGAAGCAACACCCATCCAAGAAGCAACGATTCCATTAGCCTTAGCAGGCAAAGACGTGATCGGTCAAGCACAGACCGGTACTGGTAAAACCGCCGCATTTGGTTTGCCAATGTTAGAAAAAATTGACCCAACGAACCATCAACTACAAGGATTAGTGATTGCCCCAACCCGTGAATTAGCGATCCAAACCCAAGAAGAATTGTACCGTCTTGGTAAAGACAAAAAAATTCGTGTACAAGCAGTTTACGGTGGAGCCGATATCGGCCGTCAAATCCGTCAACTAAAAGATCGTCCCCACATCGTAGTTGGTACACCAGGTCGTATGTTAGACCATATCAACCGCCACACCTTGAAATTAGGCACCGTTGAAACGCTTGTATTAGATGAAGCGGATGAAATGTTGAACATGGGCTTCTTGGAAGATATTGAAAAAATCATCAGCCAAGTTCCAGATGTTCGTCAAACGTTGCTATTTTCAGCAACAATGCCGCCAGCAATCAAAAATATCGGTGTGAAATTCATGAAAGAGCCTGAACATGTACAGATCAAAGCCAAAGAAATGACCGCTGATTTGATCGATCAATACTATGTTCGTTCAAAAGACTACGAAAAATTTGATATCATGACTCGCTTATTGGATGTGCAAACGCCAGAATTGACCATCGTTTTCGGTCGTACGAAACGTCGTGTCGATGAATTGGCGCGCGGCTTAGAAGCCCGCGGCTATAAAGCAGAAGGCATTCATGGAGACCTTTCTCAACAAAAACGAATGAGCGTTTTGCGTTCATTCAAGAGTGGTCAACTAGATATCTTAGTTGCCACAGACGTTGCAGCTCGTGGATTGGATATCTCTGGCGTGACACACGTATATAACTACGATATTCCTCAAGATCCTGAAAGCTATGTTCACCGGATTGGACGTACTGGCCGTGCTGGAAAAGGCGGAATGTCTGTGACTTTCGTTACACCAAACGAAATGAGCTATCTGCACGTCATTGAAAACTTAACGAAAAAACGGATGACACCAATGCGCCCACCGACCGAAAAAGAAGCATTCAAAGGTCAACTAGGTGCCGCAATCGAATCTGTTGAAACCAAATTGGATGAAAATGGTTTGGATAAATACTTGCAAGCAGCCGACGATCTATTAGAACGTTATTCTGCACAAGATTTAGCAGCATTGCTTCTAAAAACCATGGCGAAAGATCCTGCTGATTTAGCACCAGTCAAGATCACACCAGAGCGTCCATTGCCTCAAGGGAAAAAATCATTCAACAAAAATGGTCGTCGCAGCAATAACAGCAATGGCGGCAATCGTAACCGCAAAGAAAACGGTGGGAACCGAGGCGGCGGCAACGGTAATAAAGCCCGCGGCAACTATTCAAAAGATGGTGCCCGTAAAAACAATCGCCGCAGCAACGACAAAAAACGCGGTTTCGTTATCAGAAATAACCAAGACTAATTGTTTTTTTGAATTACAATAAGAATGAGCTTTTTATTAAAAGAACATGAATGGCGAGCTTCGCTCACTTCATGTTCTTTTTTTATGTTAAAAATTACAAGATTTCTATTAATAGAAATATAGATAAATTAGATAGTTTTTATTTATATTTTTATGTTAGCTTCGTTGCTAAAGTTGTTGTTGACATAATTATGAAAGCGTTATATATTATTTTTAATGATATGACGTCATAACATTTAAAAATTCTTGGAGGAAAACAGATGGATGAATTGGGGATTATGCTTTTAGAGTTGATGGGTGGTTCTGGTAATATTCTAGTCTGACTCATTGTGCCACAAGATTAAGACCAACATTCAAAGATAGAAGTAAAGTTGATGCTGAGGGAATCGAGAATTTAGCTGAAGTCATAGGGATCGTAGACAACGATAAAAGTTTTCAAATCATTATAGGAACAAATGTAGGGGAAGTTTATGAAGCAGTACGAGCACATATGAGTAATCATTCAGAATTGGAAAGTGGAGAAACAGGGAATGAAAGTTTGATCAACCGATTTGTTTCGTTAGTAGTCAGTATCTTTTCTCCATTATTGCCGCTTCTCGCTGGTGCGGGTCTTTTAAGAGGATTTACTATCTTAGCAAATGAACTAGGAATATTGAGTGTAGAGAGTGACACGAATACTTTGCTAACTCTAGCTGCAACATCGGTATTTTATTTTTTCCCATTGCTAGTAGCTATCACTTCTGCTAAGAAATTCAAAACCAGTGCATATATCGCTATTGCTGTTTTAGGGGTACTGATTATGCCGGATTTTGTAGCGATGATGAATGATCAACCAGGAACAATCATTCAATTCATGGGTATGCCGATTCGATTATTTAGCTATACAGGACAAGTGATTCCATCAATTATTCTTGTTTGGCTTCAATCAAAAATGGAGTTCTTTCTAAAGAAAGTAATTCCGCAAAGTTTGCATATGGTTGTTATACCGACCATACTTTTGTTTTTATTAGTACCGATTGCAGCCGGTATTATTGGACCAATTGGAAATTATGCTAGTCTATTTATTGCCGATGTTGTTGGGAGACTAACAGCGATAAACAGCATTGTTACTGGAGCAATTATTGGAGGCATTTGGAATATTTTGATTATGTTTGGATTCCATTGGTCTCCTAATACGATGATCATTATTCCTGAAATTGCTGCGACAGGTACTTCTGCTCTTATTGCTTATGGCGCCAACGCAAATTTTGGGATGGCCGGTGCTGCGTTAGCTATTTTTATTATGACTAAGAATAAAGATTTAAAAAATTTTTCTGTGTCGGCTATTACTTCTGTTTTTCTATCTGGAATAGTCGAACCAGCGATCTATGGTATTGGAGTGAAGTATAAGACGCCATTAGCGGCAGGATGTATCGGTGCAGCGATTGGTGGTGCTTTTATGGGTGCTTTTGATGTTATTGGGAATGCGTTTGTATTTGGGGGACTGACAACGATCCCTGCATTTGCTGGACCTACCTTATGGGCATACTTAGTTGGTTTACTGCTATCGTTTATTGGTGGACTTGTCTTAACTTTTGTGTTTGGGGTCAAAGGACTTGAATAAGTAAAATGGATGGGAGAATTGATTACATGATTGAGAGGATTTTAGGATCTTTAACAATGGCAGCGATTGGAGACGCAATGGGGGCTGCGACAGAAAATCTGCCTTTTGATGAAATTCGGTTAAAATTTGCTGGACCATTGGAAAAGCTAGTTGAACCCGGCAAAACAGCATTCGCATATGGAAATAAGGCAGGTGAAGTCACTGATGATTTTTCACAAATATATTTAATCTGTCAAAATATTCTTAAGAACCAAGGAATGATTGACCGAGATATTATAAAGAAAAGTATTATTGAATGGTCTGATATTCCGCATTATTTTAATCGTTTTGCTGGACCTACAACAAGAAGTGCGATTGAAATGTACAAAAATGATTTATCGGAAATAAAAGCACTTCCTGGGGCAGTAACAGTAGATTATGCTTCTAAAGCTACAAATGGTTCCGCAATGAAGATTTCTCCGGCGGGACTATTTCATCCAGGTGACTATGAAAAGGCTTTAGAAGATGCTATTATAATTACAAAAGTCACCCATGATAATTCATTGTCAATCTCAGGTGCTTGTGCGGTTGCCCTAAGTGTGTCGGAATCATTGAAGGAAAGTGCTACAATGGATAGTGTGATTGAAGCTGGCTTATTAGGTGCAAAACTCGGAGAAGAACAAGGAAAAAAATATTCTAAGCATGTTCCAGGACCAAGTGTTTATCGAAGAATACAGCTTGCTTTAGATATAGCGAATGGCAGTGGTGAAAAAGTTGATAAGTTGTTGAAACTTTATGAAGTTGTTGGGAGTGGACTTCATGTTTCAGAAGCGGTTCCCTGTGCGTATGGAATCGTAGCCCTAAATAAGGAAACGCCCTATCAAGCAACGATCGATGCTGTAAATATCGGCTATGACACCGATACGATTGCTACAATCGTTGGTTCTATGACAGGTGCGCTCGTATCTGTAGATGAGACGGTCAAGAGTAAATTATCAGTGATAGAAAAAGCGAATGAAATGGACATAAGAGGGTTAGCCTCTAATATTGCAGAAATAGTGAAATGAGAGTAGGTCAGGGATAATTTGAGTAATAATAGTAATTCTAAATATTATCAAATCTATGAAGAATTGAAAAAAAGCATCATTGCAAAGAAATATGTGGAAAATGATTTTTTTCCAACTGAAGTTGATTTGCAAAAAAAATATGGTGTCAGCAGAATAACGATTCGTTCCGCACTGCAACTGTTAGAATCGGATGGATACATCAAAAAGGTTCCTGGATTGGGAACAATCGTCAACAGCAATAAGCGAACATTACAATTGAATCGCTTGATAAGTTTTAATGATGAGCATAGTGAGCATATTACTTCATCTAAGCTAGTTGATTTTAGAAGAGAACCTGCACCTGAAAAAGTAAGGTTACAGTTAAAATTATCTCCAATGGAAGAAGTTTATGTGAATGAACGGATACGAATCATTGATGATGAGAATATCGGTTTTCAGCGTGTATATGTGCCGAAAAATTATATAGAGTTGAATGAAGAGGACTTTAATTCTCTAGAAGCTTCACTCTATAAAATTTTTGAAGATAAATCTATTCTGATCGAAAGTGCTACCGAAATTATTGAGTCTATCGTAGCAGATGATGTACTGGCTGATCATTTAAAGATCAAAACGGGAGAACCATTGTTGTATATAACTAGAAATACAATCGATGATAAAAATAGAAATATCGAATATGCGGAAATTTATTATCGGGCTGATAGATATAGATATGAAATTCAATTGAATAGATAGAGTAATATTTATAATATGAATGCTTAGCATTATCCCCGTCTTTCTTTTCTATGATTTTATTTAGAAAATAGAGAACTCAAAAAAGCCAATTCAATCAAATGGAACATTTGATTGAATTGGCTTTTTTGAGTTCTTTTAGCTAAAGCAACTTAATTAAATAGTAGTAGAAGGGATAATAATGCGGATAATTTTTTTTTAATGTTCATTTATTGCAAAAAATTTTCGAATCGTCGAAAAATATGATTTAACTGAATCTTTCTTTTTTAAATCTTAATCTCCGTATAAACTCCTCAGATTTGAATGGTAATTCGCATTTTTTTGGTAGAATGGTAACTAGCTAAACAAGGGCCAATTACAATTTGGAAACCCCTATCTTAAGTAAAGGTAGCGAGAAGAATGATCAAAGGAATCGGGATCGATGCAGTCGAGCTGCCTCGAATGAAAGAATTAATTGAAAAAAACCGCAGTTTATAACGCGTATTTTAACAGAGAAGGAAGCAAAATTATTTGCCCGTTTGCCCCTGAAACGTCAAGTTGAGTTCCTCGGGGGGCGCTATGCCTGCAAAGAAGCGTTCTCGAAAGCTTGGGGGACAGGGATCGGCAAAGTTTCTTTTCACGATATTGAAGTCTTGACCAATGAATTCGGTGCACCGATCGTCACTAAAGCACCGCACCCTTTAGAAAAAATTTTTGTCAGTATCACTCATACAAACGATACTGCCTTTGCACAAATTATCTTAGAAGTATCGGATAGCGAGTAACCTGAGTGGAAGTCGTCACTTGGTGAAGAAAAGTACGATACTTTATGGACGAACAGACGACTACATAAAACCAACTTAATTTGTTTGTCTGATCAAGCACTAGTAGAAAGAAGGAACTGGAAATGGTGGTTGCTTACCATAGACCAACGAAAGCGATTATTGATACAACAGCGATTACCGAAAACATCAAAAACGAGATTGCTCACTTACCAAGTGAGACGTTTCTTTTTGCGGTAGTCAAAGCCAACGGGTACGGACACGGAGCGGTACAAACGGCTCAAGCAGCCAAAGAAGGCGGCGCAGTAGGTTTTTGCGTTGCGACGATTGATGAGGCGATCGAATTGCGAGAAGCAGGGATCAATGAGCCGCTACTGATTTTAGGAGTTGTGAACGTGCATGACATTCCCTTACTTGCGGAATACGATTTTTCTTTTCCAGTCGCTTCGATGGACTGGTTGGTAGAAGCTGATACTTATTTAAAGGAAAATCCTATAAAGACATCCCTTAAAGTACATGTCAAAGTGGATACCGGCATGGGGAGAATCGGCTTTTTAACCTCAGAAGAAGTGCGTCAAGCCGTTCTTTGGTTGGAAGATCATCCCTCTTTTGATTGGGAAGGAATCTTTACCCATTTCTCTACAGCCGATCAAGCTGATACGACTTATTGGGAAACTCAGCACCAGCGATTTAAAGAAGTCTTAACTGTTTTGCCTTATTTGCCGACATATATACATACAGGCAATAGTGCGACCTCCTTGTGGCACAAAGAGGCTGTTGGGAATATGGTCCGTTTTGGGATCGCGATGTATGGATTGAATCCGTCAGGTCATACATTGAAGGAACCATTCTCCTTAAAACCAGCCCTTTCACTTGTTTCTGAACTGATCCAAGTGAAATTACTTGAAAAAGGAGCGGGGATTGGCTATGGTGAGACATATATCACGCCCCGTCAGGAATGGATCGGCACCGTGCCTATCGGTTATGCGGATGGCTGGTTACGAAAAATGCAAGGGTTCTCGATCTTAGTAGAAGGCGAACCTTGTGAAATCGTCGGTCGGGTGTGTATGGATCAACTGATGATTCGTTTGCCACGAGCTTTTGCTGTCGGTACAACGGTCACGTTGATTGGTGAGAATCATGGGAAACGAATTACGATGCAGGATGTTGCAGACCAGTTAGAAACGATTCACTATGAAGTAGCGTGCACCCTCTCAGCAAGGGTTCCGCGAGAATATAAAAGTTAGGGTGGTCCTATGGTAAAAAGGGGAGATATTTATTTTGCCGATCTTTCACCAGTCGTTGGATCGGAGCAAGGCGGAATACGGCCGGTCTTGATCATTCAAAATGACTTGGGCAATCACTTCAGTCCCACCGTGATCATTGCGGCGATCACGGCAAAAATGGCGAAGCCGAAATTACCAACCCACATTGGGATTTCCGCTTCTTGCACAGGGATTGGCAAAGACTCCGTCATTTTGATGGAACAGATCCGCACGATCGACAAAAGTCGGTTGAAAGAAAAGGTTTGTCATTTAGACGATAAAGTGATGTGTGAAGTCGATGCTGCTTTGATGATCAGTATTGGTGTGGAGCCGACCTTTGCCACATCAACGATCGAGGTGTAAAACAGCAATGGGGTATTTATTTTTAATAGCAGTTGTCATTTTATTGATTCTCTTTACTTATAAACATATTCGCCGTTTTCTTTCAGAAACCAAAAAGCGCAATGAAACCATGGAACAAGGGTATTACCTTGTGAGTCATACATATGAAGAGAAACGGGAACAGACCTATTATTATGGCGTTTTTCAACAAGGAGACAAAGAACTAATATTAGAAATGTCACTCCAGCTTTATTTACAGCTACAGCCACCGCAACGGGGGATGTTGACCGCAAAAGAAGGCCGAGTCCTTTCTTTTGAAGGGTGATCTTGTCAATAAAGCAACGCTCATGGGGAAAGAGCCGAAATAAGCAGGAAAGAACCGCTCTATTTTGTTCATAGGAGTAGGTTCGGCTCCTGCTTTTTTTGTGCATGTCTTTGTGAGAGTGTTTCTATGGATAAATGAACCGTTAAACGGAATAAAGGAGACCTTTAAAAAAGAGCAATGCAACAAAAAATTGCTGCTGAAAGACTGAGAGGAAGGGACAAGGCACGGTTGCTTTTCACAAAGAATTCAGTTATAGTATGTAGCGACTAGTTTGAAAAGAGGGAAAAAAGTGAACCCATCGATTTATGGACTTACCAAATCAGATTTATCTTTGTGGATAACTGAACAAAATGAAAAGAAATTCCGGGCTAACCAAGTGTGGGAGTGGCTCTATGAAAAACGAGTAACTACCTTTGAAGAAATGACCAATCTACCGAAGCCTTTGATTGAGAAACTGTCGGCAGCCTTTGTGATCAATCCCCTGAAACAGATGGTGGTACAAGAAGCCAGTGACGGGACCGTCAAATATTTATTCCAATTGCCAGACAATCACATGATTGAAACGGTCTTGATGCGTCAAGAATATGGCATGTCCGTTTGTGTGACGACCCAAGTCGGCTGCAACATCGGCTGTACCTTTTGTGCTAGTGGGTTATTAAAGAAACAACGAGACTTAACGGCAGGCGAGATCGTGGCTCAAATCATGTTAGTGCAACACTATTTTGATGAACGCAACGAGGGAGAACGAGTCTCTCACGTAGTCGTCATGGGGATCGGCGAACCTTTTAATAACTATGACAATGTGATGCATTTCTTACAGATTATCAACGACCCGAAAGGCTTAGCGATCGGCGCGCGGCATATTACCGTGTCAACCAGCGGCTTAGCGCATAAAATCAGAGAGTTTGCGGAAAACGGCTTGCAAGTGAACTTGGCCATTTCGCTGCATGCCCCAAATAACGAAGTCAGAACCTCTATGATGCGGATCAATCGGAGCTTCCCAATTGAAAAACTGATGGCAGCGGTCGATTATTATTTAGAAAAAACCAATCGCCGCATCACGTTTGAGTATATCATGCTGGATCATGTCAACGACCGACCGGAACATGCCCGTCAGTTGGCAGCATTATTGAAGGATAAAAAGAAATTGTCTTACGTCAACTTGATTCCTTATAACCCAGTGAGTGAACATGACCAATATGCTCGAAGTAAAAAAGCCGATGTGTTAGCTTTTTATGACATTTTAAAGAAAAACGGCATCAACTGTGTGATTCGTAAAGAACATGGGACAGATATTGACGCAGCTTGCGGACAGCTGCGAAGCAAACAAATGAAAAAAGAAGCCTCTGCTTCTTAAATACGTAAAATAAAAGAAGGACTGCACAAGCGCAGTTCTTCTTTTTGTTTTTTATTATCTAAACATTAAAAAAACGCCTTAAAGAAAGCGTATTCCCGCAAAGAAAATTCAAAAAATATTGTTTTACAAGAAAAAAATAGATTATACTAAAGGCTGGTATTCATTAAAAATAACTTATCGTGAAAGGATGATTTGATGGAATGGATTAAATTAATTGGTATTCTAGTTATTTTAGTCGGCTTTTTGCTGAAGCTAGATACTATTGCTGTCGTAATCGTTGCTGGTTTTGTCACCGCGCTTGTGTCGGGGATTTCTGTTGTTGATTTTTTAACAATGTTAGGAGAAGCGTTTGTCAATAATCGA
This sequence comes from Enterococcus sp. OL5, assembly GCF_006491895.1. Lineage (NCBI taxonomy): Bacteria > Bacillati > Bacillota > Bacilli > Lactobacillales > Enterococcaceae > Enterococcus > Enterococcus sp. OL5. The sequence goes on along the minus strand of NZ_VHIL01000003.1, from coordinate 306,738 downwards.
CTCGTGACACTGTTCTTGCTGACGCTACCAATGGTCGGCTTGTCGGAACGTTTTGGCTTGAAACAGCAGGCCGTCATATTGATTGAAAAAATCAAAGGCTTGACACCAGGGAAGTTTTTGAGTTTGTACTTATTTATTCGAGAACTTGCTGGCTTTTTCTCTATTCGGATCCAAGGACATACGCAATTTATTCGCCCAATCGTCAACCCGATGGCGCAAGCTGCTGGGGAAAATAAATTTGGGGAACTAGATGAAAAAGATCAGGAAAAAATCAAAGCCCGAGCTGCCGCCAACGAAAACTTTGGGAATTTCTTTGCGCAAAATACCTTCGTGGCTGCTTCTGGTGTGCTGTTGATCGTAGGAACGTTGCAATCTCTTGGGTATGATGTGGCAGCTAGTTCAATCGCGCAAGCCTCATTGCCGATCGCGTTGATCGTCTTAGTCATTGCTACATTGTCGAACTTGCTCTTTGATCGCAAATTAGCAAAAAAATATGGCAAGAAGGAGGAGAAATAGATGGAAGGAATCGTTAACGGATTATTGGAATTCTTTTATATCTTGATCGGATTGCTGTCGATCATGACGGCTGTCCGGGTTTTTCGTGAAGCGGATCATCCCACCCGATTAGGCACCTCTGCCTTTTGGTTACTGCTAGGGATCGTCTTTGCTTTCGGAAATTTCTTGCCGTATCTTGTGGACGGGATTTTGATCGTTTTGATGGGCTGTTTGACCTTCTTCAAACAAGTGCAGATTGGTAAAATCGTGGACGTGGATGATGAAAAAGCAGAAGCATCGGCTAAACGGATCGGTAGTACGATCTTCGTGCCATGTATCAGTTTAGCATTGATCGCTGTAGTGATTTCTTATACACCATTAGGGGGCCAAGTGGGGATCGGGATCGCGTCGATCTTAGCACTCTTGTTGGCAGTCGTGCTAACTTCCGCTAAACCAAAAACAGTGTTAGACGATTCCGACCGGATGCTTCGTCAAGTCGGAACTGCCGGTATCTTGCCACAGTTATTAGCAGCACTAGGTGTCATTTTTAACGCTGCTGGTGTTGGTGACGTGATTTCTCAAGGAATCTCTGGCGTCGTGCCAGAAGGCAATCGTTTTATCGGTGTCGTGGCTTACTGTTTAGGAATGATGATCTTTACTATGATCATGGGAAATGGCTTTGCGGCATTTACTGTTATTACCGCCGGCATTGGTGTACCTTTCGTAATGGCGCAAGGTGGCGACCCCGTCGTTGCTGGTGCGTTGGCAATGACCGCTGGTTTTTGCGGCACGTTGTTGACCCCGATGGCAGCCAATTTCAATGCACTGCCAGTGGCCTTGTTAGAGATGAAGGACCCAAATGGTGTCATTAAAGCACAAGCCCCAATTGCTTTAATATTGTTAGTGATTCACATCGCTTTAATGTACTTTTGGGCATTTTAGTGGTAAAACAGAGATGGAAGGATGATGGAAATGAAATTATTAATTACCGGATTTGATCCATTTGGCGGAGAAGCAATCAATCCTGCCTTAGAAGCAGTGAAATTACTGCCAGATACAATTCATGGTGCACAGATCGTGAAAGCAGAGATCCCCACTGTATTTGGGAAATCAGCGGCGATCGTCGAAGAGAAAATTGAAGAGATCCACCCAGATGTCGTCTTAAACATCGGTCAAGCGGGCGGACGGTTTGCCATCTCACCAGAACGAGTGGCAATCAATGTGGATGATGCCCGGATTCCTGATAATGAAGGCAATCAACCCGTCGATGAAGTGATCCAAACAGAAGGAAAGCCTGCCTACTTCACACAACTGCCGATCAAAGCAATGGTAGAAAACATGAAAAAAGCCGGAATACCTGCAGCCGTTTCTAATACTGCTGGAACCTTTGTCTGCAACCACATCATGTATCAAGTACAATACATGATCGATACAAAATACCCTGAAATGAAAGGCGGTTTTATCCACGTGCCGTTTATTCCTCAGCAAGTCGTCGATAAAGCAGGACAGCCTGCAATGAGCATCGAAGACATCGCCAAAGGATTAACTGCAGCAGTGGAAGCCATCGTTGATTATGCCGACAAAGAAGATTTAAAAGCGATTGGCGGCGCGATCCATTAATCATCGAAGGGCATCCTTTCGCGGAGGCAACAAGTGTCCTTAAAGCGAGAAGACCTGATCCTATGCGATCAGGTCTTTTTTTTGGACTGTTTTGATAAAAATCATTGGTGATTGCTGTATATTTACACTTCTATCAGGGGTTTCTCATTTTGACAGATCAAATGAAAAAGAAAGACAGAAAACGAATGTAAGTTACATTTAACCATGTTTTTTTATTATTATTTTTGCTTTATTTCTTATAAATAAAGAAAGGAAAAATAGCATTTAACGAGTGTTTGATGAGAGTAAGGTAAGTAAATACCAAGAAAACTTTCTTCCAAAGGTGTTTTTTATCGAAAAAAGGATTGCTTTTTTAATAATTATTAATTAAAATCTTATCTAACTTCAGAAATCGAATGATTATTCTGAAAATTAATTCAATTAAGGGGTAGGACAGGATGAAAAATAAATGGGCCTATGGTTTAGTAGCTGTGTGTGGCGTGGTGTTAGCCGGCTGTACAACAGGCGGAACAAATAGTTCAAGCAATGACACAGCAACTAGCGGCGATAGCAACGCAGAACAAGTATTTAACGTAGTGGTTTCACAAGAAATGCCAAGTGCGGATCTCTCATTAGCAACTGATACGATCAGTTTCAGTGCATTGAACAATGTGTATGAAGGTCTGTATCGTTTGGATGCTGACAGCACACCACAACCTGCTGGTGCAGCTGAAGCAGCTGAAGTCAGCGAGGATGGACTAACTTACAAGATCAAATTGCGTGAAGATGCGAAATGGTCAAATGGTGACCCTGTTACAGCAGCGGATTATGTCTATGGCTGGCAACGGACGGTCAAACCTGAAACTGCATCAGAATATGCGTATCTATTTTCACCAGTCAAAAATGCGGATGCCATCACAGCTGGCGATACGGATCCATCAGAGCTAGGCATCAAAGCAGTGGGGGATTACGAATTAGAAATCACCCTAGAAAAAGCAACACCTTACTTTGATTACTTATTAGCATTTCCATCCTTCTTCCCACAAAATCAAAAAGTAGTGGAAGAAAATGGCGATCAATATGCATCAACCAGCGACAATGCCGTTTATAATGGACCATTTGTCTTGACTGGGTTTGATGGACCAGGAACGGATACAGAATGGGCTTATGAAAAGAACGATCAGTATTGGGACAAAGACACTGTTAAATTACAAACGATCAACGTAAGCGTCGTGAAAGAATCCTCAACTGCCTTGAATCTTTTCCAAGATGGTCAAGCAGATGATGTCATCCTAACAGGTGAACTGGCGCAACAGATGGCTAACGACGAAGCATTCGTTTCTCAACCAGAAGCAACGACTTCTTACTTAGAATTGAATCAACGTGATGAAGATTCACCTTTCCGTAACGAAAACTTGCGTAAAGCAATCTCTTATGCGATCGACCGTGATGCCTTAGTAACATCGATCTTAGGTGATGGTTCAATTGCTTCAACTGGTTTGGTGCCGGAAGGCATGACTTTCAGCCCTGGCGATCATACAGACTTCACAGAAGCAGCTGGCAGCGTCATTAGCTACGATCAAGAGAAAGCAAAAGAATATTGGGAAAAAGCCAAAGAAGAATTAGGAATCGATTCATTAGAATTTGATATCTTAGCTTCTGATACAGACTCAACCAAGAAAATCATTGAGTACTTGCAAGACACGATCGAAAAAACATTGGACGGTGTGAAAGTCACGTTAAGTCCAGTTCCATTCTCTGTTCGTTTGGATCGTTCAAATGCGGGTGATTTTGATACAGTAATGGGCGGTTGGGGTGCTGACTATGCCGATGCAAGTAGCTTTACTGACTTGTTTACGACAGGCAACTCATACAACCGTGGTCAATGGAGCAGTGAAGAATACGATGCAGCTGTAAAAGCAGCAGGTACGACCAATGCCAATGACCCTGACAAACGTTGGGAAGATTTAGTCAATGCAGAAAAAATCATTATGAATGAACAAGGTGTCATTCCAGTTTATCAAAAAGCGGAAGCACACTTACGTGCAACAAAAGTCAAAGGTGTTGTTGCTCACGCAGCAGGCGCACAATACGACTACAAGTGGACATCAATCGAATAATCACGAGTAGTTGACTTGAAATGCCGAAGAAAAGGCTGGGACAATTTCTTGTCTCAGCCTTTTGCTTCTCATTTCAACGAGTAAAAATATAAGAATGAAATTAACTAGTAGCAATCATTAAAAAGAGCAATGAAAGGAATAACAAGAAGACACCAGGCCATAACCAAAAGGCGTAACTCTGTTTGCCAACTTGGGATAATTTCAGATAATCTGTTTTATTTTTGGAAAAAGCTTTCTTCATGGAATATTGAAAATGGTCAAAGAAACCAGAAGCAAATACCCATAAAAAACCGCCAATGATCAAAAAGAACAGCGCCCACAAGAAAAGGGCATCTGAAAGAGCTGCTATGGAAAATTCATTTTTTATGGCTAACCATCCGCCAGAAATTGCGAGGCATAGGAGGGGTATGAGCCCACTACTTTTTTTTATTTTCATGATCTGACTCCTTTTTAATGATTCGTACTATGTTAATTTACATAATTATTGAATAGAAGTCAAAATACTTAAGGGGGAAACTGCGTGAACAGCTTTTTGAAATATTTATTGAAACGAGTGTTCTATATGGTCTTAACATTATGGCTGATTGCCACGATCACCTTTTTCTTGATGCAATTTTTGCCAGGAACACCATATACGAATGCTGAAAAATTAAGTCCAGAACAAATTGCCTTGCTAAATGAGCAAGCAGGATTGGACAAACCGATCATTACCCAATATTGGCTTTATTTGACCAATCTACTAAAAGGTGACTTTGGGATCTCTTTCCAATTTAAAAACCAGCCAGTAGCGAATTTACTATCAGGAAGAATCGGACCTTCACTGCAACTAGGGCTACAAGCGATCATCTTTGGTACCTTCTTTGGGATCATTTTAGGAACGATCTCTGCGATGAAGCAAAATACTTGGATCGATACAACGTCTACCTTAGTGGCGATCTTAGGGCGTTCGATCCCTAACTTTGTCTTTGCCGTTTTGCTGCAATACATTTTTGCCATCAAACTAGGGATCTTGCCGATTGCTAAGTGGGAGACCTTTGCTAGCACGATCCTACCGACCGTCGCCTTAGCGATGTCGCCGTTAGCGGATTCCGCCAGGTTTATTCGAACCGAGATGGTGGAAGTGCTGCATAGTGATTATGTCGAGTTGGCACGAGCAAAAGGATTGAGCCGCTGGGAAATTGCCTTCAAGCACGGTTTGCGGAATAGTTTGATTCCGTTATTGACGTTGTTAGGACCGCTAGCTGTCGGTTTGATGACTGGTTCCCTTGTCGTAGAAAATATTTTTGCGATCCCGGGTATCGGTGAACAGTTCGTAAAATCAATCATGACCAATGACTATCCAACGATCATGGCGGTAACGATCCTTTATTCCGCAATGTTGGTCTTTGTGATTCTTGTTGTTGATATTTTATATGGAATCGTTGATCCGCGGATCCGAGTTTCAGAAGGGAGTCGTGGCTAATGGCAGAGAAACCTTACACAGCAAATGATGTTGCTGCCATCGATGCAGCCAAATTTCAACCGTTACAAAAAAATACCAATGAAGAGCGTGAAGCGATCGCAACCCCTTCATTAACCTTTTTCCAAGATTCATGGCGTCGTTTGAAAAAGAACAAAGCCGCGGTTTTCTCAATCATTTTGTTGCTGATCATTATTGCGATCTCAATCATTACGATTTTTGTCTCGCCACATGATCCAACTGCACAAAATGTGACCTTTACGAATCTGCCGCCGAAAATTCCCGGTATCAACATCAATGGCTTAAACGGCTATGCGATGGTGGGAGGCGAGCTAGTAGATAAGTATGCAGCTGCCAATGTTCCTGACGGGACGTATTTCCTTTTAGGAACGGATGGATTAGGTCGTGACTTATTGAGTCGTTTATTTGTAGGAACACGTATCTCCTTATTGATTGCGTTTATCGCAGCGATGCTAGATATCATCTTTGGTGTAACCTATGGCTTGATCTCTGGTCTTTTAGGTGGACGGATCGATAATGTGATGCAACGTTTCTTAGAGATCTTATCTGGTATTCCCAACTTAGTGGTAATGATCTTGATGCTGGTAGTTTTCGAACCAGGGATCTTCTCGATCGTGGCAGCAATGGCGATCACTAACTGGATTCCAATGGCGCGGATTGTACGGGCCCAAACAATGAAACTAAAAGATCAGGAATTCGTTTTAGCCGCAACGACACTGGGGGAAAGTCGTCTCAAGATTGCGATGAAACACGTATTACCAAATATTTCCAGCGTGATCATCGTACAAATGATGTTCAGTATTCCCTCGGCGATTTTCTTCGAGGCCTTCCTAAGCTTTATCGGGCTAGGACTAAAACCACCTTCAGCATCTTTAGGGATGTTACTAAGCGATGGCTACAAAACCTTCTTGTTCCTGCCTTACCAAATGTGGGTGCCGGCTGTGACCTTGTCTGTGATTATGATTGGGTTCAACTTGCTGGCAGACGGTTTGCGTGATGCCTTTGATCCGAAAATGAAAGAGTGATTGCGATGAAAAAAGTCTTAGAAGTGAAAAACTTAGAAATTTCTTTTGACACCTTTGCTGGGAAAGTCCAAGCGATCCGTGATGTCAGTTTCGATCTATACAAAGGAGAAACCTTGGCGATCGTGGGCGAATCCGGGAGCGGCAAGTCCGTGACAACCCGTAGTATCATGGGGTTGTTAGCCAGCAATGCCAATGTCGATAATGGCCAGATCCTCTTCAATGGGACGGACATTTTGAAAAAATCCGAAAAAGAACTGCAAAAAATCCGTGGCAAGGAAATCGCCATGATTTTCCAAGATCCAATGACTTCACTAGACCCAACGATGCCGATTGGTAAGCAAGTGGCAGAGTCATTGATGAAGCACAACAAAATCAGTAAAAAAGAAGGCTTGCGACAAGCGTTGGAATTACTGAACCTTGTCGGTATCCCGAATGCTGAGAAACGCTTGAAAAATTATCCGCATCAATTTTCCGGTGGTCAGCGGCAGCGGATCGTTATTGCGATCGCGTTGATCTGCTACCCACAGATCTTGATTGCAGATGAACCGACTACTGCATTGGATGTAACGATACAAGCACAGATCTTAGAGTTATTAAAAGATATTCAGAAGAAAATCAATTCGTCCATCGTCTTTATTACCCATGACTTAGGGGTCGTTGCCAATGTGGCTGACCGAGTAGCCGTGATGTATGGTGGGAAAATCGTCGAAGTGGGGACCGCAGAAGAAATCTTCTACAACCCGCAACATCCGTATACTTGGGGCTTGTTAGGCTCGATGCCGACGTTAGAAGGGACAGGCGATCGGTTGTACGCGATTCCTGGTTCACCACCGGATCTGTTGGACCCGCCAACAGGGGACGCTTTTTATCCACGAAACGAATTTGCTTTGCAGATCGATGCAGAACAGCAACCACCGTTCTTTGATGTTTCACCGACTCACAAAGCAGCAACGTGGCTGTTAGCGCCGCAAGCACCGAAGGTAACTCCGCCGGATGAGATCTTGATTCGCTGGAAAAAATTCCAAGAAAAAAATACTCAGGCATCTGTCTAAAGGAGGAGAAACGGTTGGAAAAAGTTTTACTTGAAGTAAAGAATCTTAAACAATATTTTAACGTTGGCCGCAAAGACGAAGTCAAAGCCGTCGATGATATCTCCTTCCAAATCTATGAAGGAGAAACCTTTGGTCTAGTAGGCGAATCCGGAAGTGGAAAATCGACCACTGGACGGACGGTGATTCGTTTGAATAACCCTACCGGAGGCGAAGTTCTTTTTGATGGACAAGATGTTATGAAAATCAAAGGCAAGAAACCGCTGGCTGATTTTCGCCGGGAAGTCCAAATGGTCTTCCAAGATCCTTATGCCTCCTTGAATCCCCGGATGAAAGTTCGGGACATTATTGCTGAAGGGATCGATATCAACGGATTAGCCAAAAATGAAAAAGAACGCAATGATCGGGTGGATGAACTTTTGCGAACGGTCGGACTCAACCCAAGTCACGGGACCCGTTATCCCCATGAATTTTCAGGGGGACAACGTCAACGGATCGGGATCGCCCGCGCGTTAGCCGTCGATCCAAAATTCATTATCTGTGATGAACCGATCTCGGCATTGGATGTTTCGATCCAAGCCCAAGTCGTTAACTTGTTGCAAGATCTGCAAGAAGAACATAAATTGACGTACTTGTTTATCGCCCATGATTTATCGATGGTCAAACACATCAGCGATCGGATCGGCGTGATGCACAACGGCAAACTGCTAGAAGTAGGCACCAGCGATGAAATCTATCATTACGGGGTCCATCCGTATACTGAAAGTCTTTTATCAGCGATTCCGCTGCCAGATCCTGACCATGAGCGTCAACGCAAACGGATCAAATACGTCAGCGAACCAAACGATAACCAAGAACGAGCAATGGAAGAAATCGCACCAGGACATTTCGTTTATGCCACGAAAAAAGAAGCAAAGATCTATCAAGAAAAGTTAGCACAAAAAAAGGGGAACTAGCGTCAAAGGTATAGGGAGTGTTAGGAGGAGATGAAACTGGGTGTTTTAAAAGCATACAAATTTCGGATCTATCCTAATGGACAGCAAAAACAGTTTTTCATCGAAACCTTCGGCTGTGTACGGTTTACGTACAATCAACTGCTGGAGGCGAAGATGGAAGAGCTGGCCAACAATGAAGCAAAGCAAGGGTTGACGCCAGCCAAACTAAAAAAGGAGTATCCTTTTTTGAAGGAGACCGATAGTTTGGCATTGGCGAATGCACAACGGAATCTGGACCGAGCGTTTCGAAATTACTTTCAAAAGCGGGCTGGCTTTCCAAAAATGAAAACCAAAAAAAGTATCTGGCAATCGTATACCACCAATAATCAGCAGCACACCATTTATTTTGAAGAGGATCAAATCAAGCTGCCAAAGCTTAAAACACTGGTTCCCGTAAAAAAGCATCGGGAGATCAAAGGGAAAATCAAATCGGCAACGATCTCAGCAAAAAACAACGAAGAGTTTTACATCTCGATCCTTTGTTTGGAAGAGATCACGCCACTCCCGAAACAGCAAGCGTCTATCGCGGTTGTTTATGATCCACAGCAGTTGGTCAAAGCCAACCAGCCGGTACCCATCACCTGTGAACATGCCATCCAAACGAAGAAAAAGCTGACACGAGCAGAACGCAAACTTCAGGTGAAAGCTACGGCGGTCAAACGGAAAAAAATCCTTTTGACTCAGGCACGAAATTATCAGAAGCTAAAAGGAAAGGTCGCTCGCCTTTATCGTTTTCACTGCTGTCAAAAGCGGGAATTCATCGATCAAGTCAGCTACCATCTCGTAAAACAGTATGATACGATCTATTTGGAACAAATCGCAGAAGATACGGTTTTAAAAGCTGGTCATTACAGCATCAGTGATTGGCATCAATTCGTTCGTAAAATCCAGTACAAAGCGCAGTGGTACGGTAAAGAACTGCGTTTTGTCACGTTGGATACGCAGGACCAACAGAAGCTAGAACGGCTCTCAGGCGAAATGAGTAGCTGAGCCACTTGAACTGGAAGGAACGCCAGAGATCGCCTAGGGTATAGAAAAAATCTTTAAGATTTTTGTTTCTAGGAACCACGTTCACTAATTATGATTAACCAGCACCCCCCTGCCAAACTAAGGTCTGACAGGGGGTTGTATTTTTTTACATTTTATCACCTAAAAATGCGTCATTTAAGCGATAGATCTTTGAGGGACGCCCGATGCCGACGGGCTTTTCGCCAACTTCCGTAAAATATTGGAGCATGGATTTTTTGAAGTTGGAATGATCGATCATTTTAAAATCGATCCCTAAAAACTTGGCGAATACTTTACGGGCTTCCGTGATCGTAAAGTCTTTGCCTAACACAAGAAGCACTTGCGGCTCGTGTTCCATCTTGTTGGCAACCCGTTTGAAGGCTTTGAGAATGATCGCGCTGTGGTCAAAAGCCAACGTATCTTTTCCAACAGAGGCGCCAGTCACCAAGTCAAGAATGATCTCGATCTCACCGCTGGTCAAATAGATTTGATTGGCTTTTCTTTCCAGAGAGAACCAGCGCACTTGATTCGCATCGTCCCCAGCACTCAAAGGCTCTTCACCAATAAATGCCAAATAGCTGACGGTGATTACCCACCCACGCGGATCACGACCAGGGGTGCTGAAGGTATGCAACTGTTCGATGTTTTGCTTGGAGATGGTGACCCCAATCTCTTCTTGGGTCTCACGGATCACACTTTGCCCCGTCGATTCATTGGGATTGACGAAGCCCCCTGGCAATGCCCAAGAATTACGGAAAGGATGCCCTTTTCTTTGGATTAGCGCAATTTTGAGTTGTTCTTCTTCTTTGTTGTAACACATCAACACCATATCGACGGTTACGGAGGGTTTCTCGTATTTTGGCTGATCTTGTGCCTGATACCACGTAAGAAAGTCTGCTTCAGAAGCTTCTTTTTCATAGTAGTGCTTTTCAGCTGATTTTGAGGTAAATTCTTTCATTGGTTTCTCCTGCCTTAGATAAAGTAAGTAACTGAGCGCGATGGTTTTCCTTAACGGAAAAAATAAGGAACGATCAAATTAATGAAAAACAATGCGAGATAAAGCCAAGAAGACCGAGGGTGTTCTTTGAGCGCTGAATAACCCCAAAGAGCGATCCAGAGCAGAAAAGCTACCCGTAGGATTGCCAGCGCTGTCGCAAAAAGCGCCGCGTAATCATGGCTGTTGAAGTAAGCAAACAAAAAGGGGTAACCTGTGGTTGAAAAAAGCAAGTGCCCCACAGAAAGCACGGTTAAAAGCAAAAAATGCTGTTTGTTTTTTCGGGTCATAGCGTTCCTTTCTATAAGTGAAGTCTTCCTCATTATAGCAAAAGAAGTACCTGTTAATCAAAGAGAGATAAAACAGCTTTATTTCCTATGAGATTTGTTGTCAGGATCAGATTCTTCCCCTAGAACATTGAAGTGAACGGCTATCTGCGCTATGATAACTAGTAGAAAAGAAATACTCAAATCTGCTGGTTTATTTGCTGCGTTTTAAGGACCAAAACGATTCCTTTGCTTCTTTTAGAGCATGAAGAAAGGTCTTAGGTTGTCCGCTTTTTTGATTAAATTTATAGCATTTTTGGGTTGCGAACTGTATACTACCTAAGTATACACTTTACTAGTGAAAAGGAGGACTTGCGTCCATGGCTGAAAAAGAAACATTCTATATTACGACGCCAATTTATTATCCAAGCGGCAAGCTGCATATCGGGAATTCTTACACGACGATCGCTTGTGATGCGGTAGCACGATACAAACGATTGATGGGCTTTGATGTCTTTTATTTGACGGGTGTCGATGAGCACGGTCAAAAAATCGAGAAAAAAGCAGAAGAACTTGGCGTAGATCCGCAAGAATATGTCGACAAAATGGCAGCTGACGTCAAGAAATTATGGAACACACTAGACATCAGTTATGACAAATTTATCCGTACAACGGATGACTACCATAAAACAGCCGTTCAAAAAATCTTCCAGCAATTGCTTGATCAAGGCGATATCTATCTTGGAGAATACGAAGGCTGGTATTCCGTTTCTGATGAAGAGTACTTTACCGAAACGCAACTAGCAGAAGTTTACCGCGATGAAGAGGGCAAAGTCATCGGCGGTAAAGCGCCAAGTGGTCATGAGGTAGAATTGGTGAAGGAATCTTCTTATTTCTTCCGCATGAGCAAATATGCCGATCGTTTGGTTGAATACTATGATGAACACCCAGAGTTCATTCAACCAGAATCACGTAAAAATGAAATGCTGAATAATTTCATCAAACCCGGCTTAGAAGACTTGGCTGTTTCCAGAACGACCTTTAAATGGGGCATCCCAGTCACTGCTAGTCCTGAACACGTGGTATATGTGTGGATCGATGCGTTATCCAACTATATTACGGCATTAGGCTATGGCTCAGACGACGATTCCTTGTTCCAAAAATACTGGCCAGCTGACGTGCATATGGTTGGGAAAGAAATCGTGCGTTTCCATACGATCTATTGGCCAATCATGCTGATGGCCTTAGACTTGCCATTACCGAAAAAAATCTTTGGCCATGGCTGGTTGATGATGAAAGACGGCAAGATGTCGAAATCAAAAGGCAATGTCGTTTATCCAGAAATGTTAGTGGAACGCTATAGCTTAGATGCGTTGCGTTACTATCTATTACGGGCGGTTCCTTTTGGTAGCGATGGTGTATTTACACCAGAAGATTTCGTCTCTCGTTTGAACTACGATCTAGCCAACGACTTAGGAAACTTGCTGAATCGGACGATCGCCATGATCAATAAATATTGTGATGGTTTAGTGCCGGACTATGCCTCAAAAGTGACACCTTTTGATAGCGAGTTGTCAACGACTGCTGCCAATGTGGTCGGTCGTTACCATGAAGCCATGGACAAAATGGAATTCAGTACGGCATTATCCGAAGTTTGGACATTGATTTCTCGCGCCAATAAATACATTGACGAAACCCAACCATGGGTGCTAGCCAAAGAAGAAGAAAAGCGCGCAGAATTAAATAGTGTGATGGTTCATTTGGCGGAAAGCTTACGCATCGTCGCAATCTTATTGCAACCGGTGATGACAGAAACACCAGCCAATATTTTCCAACAACTAGGGTTAGCTTCTGTTGCCATGGATCTGAAAGATTTGCGCTTCGGTGAATTTCCAAGTGGTACGAAAGTCGTTGCTAAAGGCACACCGATTTTCCCTCGTTTGGAACTTGAAACAGAAGTAGCCTACATCCAAAAGAAAATGGCTGAAGGGACACAAAGTCCAGAAGAAACGGTGAAATGGGACCCAGAAGAAACCACACTGCAATCAGAGAAAGCCGAAATCAAATACGAAGACTTCGATAAGATCGAATTAAAAGTGGCAGAAGTCGTTGACTGTCAAAAAGTCAAAGGCGCCGACAAGCTGCTGCAATTCCGCTTAGCTGCTGGGGATGATCAAGATCGTCAAATTTTATCGGGGATCGCTGAATTTTATCCAGAACCACAAGATTTGATCGGCAAAAAAGTCGTGATCGTTTCCAACTTAAAACCACGGAAAATGCGGGGGCAAGTCAGCCAAGGAATGATCCTTTCGGCAGAAGACAATGATGGTCGTCTGCAAATCGTGGAAGCACCAAAAGGCATGCCAAACGGCTCGATCATCGCTTGATTTTTAGGAGAAATCCTTTGTTGAATTTCAGCGAAAATAAAATTGCCAGACCCGAAAAGTTTTTGTATAATGTAGGTTATTGATATGAACATGAGGGAGTAATTGGCGGATTTTATCTGCGGCAGTATCACCATCCTGAAAGAAATTTCTGGTGCTGTCTTAAACAGTGAGACTTATGTATGCTTAGACAGTGCATACATAAGTCTATTTTTTTTCATATCATGTACAATAAAGGAAGAGTAACTATAAAAGGAGGAGAAACATGTCAGAAGAAAATAAAAAGGAACAGCTTTCGCAGGCGTTTTATGCGCAAGAAGCGCAGCATGTTCTGGAAGAAATGCAAACAGATGCCAATGGATTAACGAACGATGAAGCACAAAAACGCTTATCTGAGTATGGTCCCAACGAATTAGAAGAAGGCAAAAAGAAATCGATGGCACAAAAATTCTTTGAGCAATTCAAAGATTTGATGATCATCGTTTTGCTAGCGGCGGCGATTATCTCAGCAGTCGTTTCCCATGAAGTCGTGGACTCAATTATTATTTTAGCAGTTGTCATTATCAACGCGATCATGGGTGTTGTTCAAGAGGCAAAGGCAGAGCAGGCGATCGAAGCGCTAAGGGAAATGTCCACCCCAAATGCCAATGTCTTGCGTAATGGTCATACCGTCACCATCAAGAGCGATGAATTGGTTCCGGGGGATATTGTCCTGTTAGAAGCTGGCGATGTCGTACCGGCAGATTTACGCCTCTTAGAAGCAAGTTCGTTAAAAATTGAAGAAGCCGCTTTGACCGGTGAATCCGTACCAGTCGAAAAAGAATTGACTGTCATCGACGGGACGGATGTCGGGATCGGCGATCGCGTCAATATGGCTTATTCAAACAGTAATGTGACCTATGGCCGCGGAAAAGGGGTCGTGGTCAATACAGGGATGGGAACTGAAGTTGGGAAAATCGCTGGCATGTTGGCTAGCGCCCAAGAAACCGAAACACCGTTGAAGCGTAACTTAAATGAACTAGGAAAATTCCTGACGATCGCCATCATTATCATTGCAGTGATCATGTTCTTCGTTGGAACGATCTTTAACAATACGTCATGGGTCGACATGCTATTGACTTCGATCTCATTAGCAGTAGCGGCGATCCCAGAAGGGCTGCCAGCGATCGTAACGATCATCTTAGCCTTAGGTACGCAAGTCATGGCGAAACGAAATGCAGTGATCCGTAAATTACCAGCGGTTGAAACCCTTGGGGCAACGGACATTATCGCTTCTGATAAAACCGGTACTTTGACGTTGAATCAAATGACCGTGGAAAAATTGTATGTCAATAACAAACAACATGCTGCTTCAGAAGATATTCCGTTAGACAACATGGCATTAAAAGTCATGAACTTTGCCAATGATACAAAATTTGGTGAAGAAGGCAACTTGATCGGTGATCCGACCGAAACTGCCTTGGTACAATTTGGGATGGATCAAGGATTCCATGTGCGGGATCTCGTCAATCAAGAACCACGGATAGCGGATCTGCCCTTTGATTCTGACCGAAAACTAATGAGTACGATCCACCAACAAGAAGACGGTCGCTATTTAGTTGCTGTCAAAGGTGCACCGGATGTCTTGTTAGGCAGAACCTCAAAAGTGCTATTGGATGGCCAAGAGCTGCCAATGACCGATGAGGAAAAAGAAAAAATCTTATTCAACAATACCGATCTGGCAAAACAAGCGTTACGGGTATTGGGGATGGCCTACAAATACGTAGACCAAGTACCAGAAAACTTAGAATCAGAAATTGTCGAAAATGACCTCGTCTTTGCTGGCTTAGTCGGAATGATCGATCCAGAACGGGCAGAAGCAGCCGATGCGGTACGTTTAGCCAAAGAAGCTGGAATTCGTCCAATCATGATCACCGGAGACCACCGCGATACGGCAGAAGCTATTGCCGGACGTTTAGGGATCATCAAACCGGGCGATGATGATGCCGTCTTGACTGGTGCTGAACTCAATAAAATGAGCGATGAAGAGTTCGCTCAAAAAGTAGCCCACTATTCAGTCTATGCGCGGGTATCACCGGAACATAAAGTCCGCATCGTTAAAGCTTGGCAACAAGAAGGCAAAGTCGTTGCTATGACCGGTGACGGGGTCAACGATGCACCATCACTGAAGCAAGCCGATATTGGTGTCGGCATGGGGATCACAGGTACCGAAGTTTCTAAAGGTGCTTCCGATATGGTCCTAGCCGATGACAACTTTGCTACGATCGTCGTAGCAGTGGAAGAAGGACGAAAAGTCTTCTCCAATATTCAAAAAGCGATTCAATACTTGCTAGCCGCTAACCTAGGGGAAGTTTTGACCTTGTTCTTAGCAACCTTGTGGGGTTGGGACTCGCTATTGCCGATCCACTTGCTTTGGATCAACCTAGTAACGGATACCTTCCCAGCAATTGCCTTAGGAATGGAGCCTGCTGAAAAAGATTTAATGAAACATGCACCGCGGGGACGCAGTTCCAACTTCTTTTCTGGTGGTGTGATGAGTAGTATCATCTACCAAGGGATCTTAGAAGCGGCAACCGTGCTGTTCGTTTATTGGTCAGCGATCCAATGGCCCGTTCACAATACGTACGATGCGATCCATGCCGATGCCTTAACGATGGCTTTTGCCACGTTAGGATTGATGCAGTTGTTCCATGCCTTCAACGTCAAATCGATCCATCAGTCGCTCTTTAAAGTAGGGGCATTTAGAAACAAAGCCTTCAACTGGGCGATCCTGTTGTCCTTTGCGTTGATGCTAGTGATCTTCATCGTGCCAGGATTAAATGATATCTTCCGTGTTGCACACCTTGACTTGTATCAATGGGGCATCGTTTTAGGCGCCTCCTTTGCGATCATTCCAGTCGTTGAGATCGTCAAAGCGATCCAACGAGCAATGGGACGCAAATAAGCCAAAATAAACGGAAAAACAATCAATGGTCTGCTGTCCTTCTCCATGGGCAGCAGGCCATTTTTTGCTGACTTATTTTCGATACACCTTGTGTCTGTTTCTTGACCTTTTCATTTGCAGTAAGAAACGGTAAAATAGAAGATAATAACAAAGAAAGTAGGGAACCCACTGTGCGACCAAACTTAGGTTTTTATGTACAAACAATCAACGATCTTGTCAAAGAAACAGAAGCGATCGGGGAGAAAATGAATCCCAATTATGAAGAGATCCGCAAAGCGATCGACGAGAAAAAAGAAGCCGAGGTAACACCTGAGCGGCTAGCTGAGATTACCAGAATTTTTAAAGAAGGCACGGACAAATACCGCTTGATGCTGGAAAAAATCAGCAAATTGCGCCCACCAGCAAATGTGATGGGGATCCATAAAAAATTCGAGCGGGCGTATATGAAATATGTTGCCGGCTGTGATGAGATGATTTTGAGTCTGGATAACAAAATCGACCAAGAAGCCTTTGATGCGGCAGAAGCTAAGCAAGATGAAGCAACGGATGAAATTTCTTTTGCTATCCAACGGATGACCGCTTTATTGTTAAAAAAATGATAAACATTCCAGTTAAACAAGAGTTATTTAATTTAACTGTTATGTTTTTCACATGTAAAGTTTTTTTATCGGAGGTATAATGAATTCACAACCAACAACCTTTTTATTTTTCATTTTACTCCTTTTGCCATCAGGACTAACCAACCTGATGGTTTTTTTGTTTTTCAAGTGTTTTTTAATGAAACGTTTCCAGCGATAACGGGTTTAGTTTGTGAATAAAATAGAAAGATAAAGCAGCAGTGAGTACCGAACTTGCGCTTTTTTGTCGATCAATGCTATACTTAGGGCACTATTAAACGAAATGAGGGATCCTCCATTGAAAAATTAACCAATTTGTTGAAAGCTGCATGAAACTGTTCCTCCAAGGGGATAGTCTGCAGATTTTCAGGATTGGTTGACTTTTTCAATGGGGGATCTTTTTGTGTACCTCTAAAAACTGATTCTGAAAATAGCTTTAGTCTACTCTATTCCGTGAATAGAGACGAGGTATATTTATGTCGAATATCAGTATTAATCATTTAACTTTTGGCTTTGATAGCCAGGAACGGTTGCTTTTTGAGGATGCCAACTTGAACCTTGATACACAATGGAAATTAGGGTTGATTGGCAGAAATGGTCGCGGCAAAACGACCTTGCTGCGTCTGCTGCTCAATGAATTGCCTTATAGCGGCTCGATCACCCATGAGCAACAATTTGTTTATTTTCCCTTAACCGTCGCTGATGATCAGCAATTGACGCTTTTTGTTTTACAGGAATCTGGCGAATTTGAGCAGTGGCGTTTGGAGCGGGAATTGAACCTGCTGCAACTTGATCCAGAAGTGCTTTGGCGTCCCTTTGCGACTTTATCTGGCGGCGAGCAAACGAAAGTCCTATTGGCGCGGTTGTTCGTTGATGAAGAGAATTTTCCTTTGATCGATGAACCGACCAACCATTTGGATGTGACCGCTCGCCAACATGTTGCCCGCTATTTGCAGCAAAAAACCGGGTTTATCGTTGTGAGCCATGATCGACAGTTTGTCGATGAAGTCGTCGATCATGTATTGGCGATCGAAAAAAGCCGCTTGGTGTTGTACAAAGGGAATTATTCAGTCTATGAGCTGCAAAAGCAGCAAAAAGATGCCTATGAGCAAGAACAAAACAGCAAGTTGAAAAAAGAAATCGGGCGTTTGAAGCAGACAGCAGCCGAAAAAGCGGAGTGGTCCCGAGGACGCGAACGGGACAAATTAGGGTCGCCGACCAAAAAAGGCAGCGGGGCAGTCTATGATACGGGGGCGATCGGTGCCCGAGCGGCACGGACCATGAAGCGCTCGAAAGCGATCGTTAAACGGATGGAAGATCAAATTCAAGACAAGTCTGCGTTGTTAAAAGACATTGAGTGGATCGATCCGCTGAAAATGACCCCACTGGTTAGCCATCATGACGTGTTGCTGGAAGCAGAGCATTTTCAGCTCGGCTATGAGCAGCCTTTGTTTAAACCGCTGACGTTTGCGATCCGTCAAAAAGAGCGCTTGGGGATTCAAGGGGCCAACGGATCTGGCAAGTCCAGTTTGATTGCGAGTATTTTAGGTACTTTCGATGGACAGCAGACAGGGACGATCAAAACAGCCCACGGGATCACTATTAGTTACGTCCGGCAAAATTATGAGGACAACCGTGGGATGCTGACAGAATTTGCCCAAGAGCATGGCTTGAATTATCAAGATCTGCTAAATAATTTAAAAAAACTTGGCTTGGAAAGAACTGTCTTTCAAACCCCGATCCAGCAAATGAGTATGGGGCAACGTAAACGCGTGGAGCTAGCCAAATCATTAGCAACACCAGCGGAATTGTTTATCTGGGATGAACCGCTGAATTATTTGGACGTCTTCAATCAGAAGCAATTAGAGGAAGTGATCCATTTGGTGGAGCCTTCTATGCTGATCATTGAACACGACCGTTATTTTCTTGAGCAAGTCTCAACGAAATTGCTGACGTTGACGATCGATGAAAAAGAATGAATAAAGGGAAAAAAGGACGATTGTTTTCTTAAATAAATCGTTCTTTTTTGTTATTTTAAACGGGAATTTACTGGCAGGTTTAGTAAATAAATACTAAGGGTGCTTTTGATAAAAAAGAAGTGTAAAAATAGTGTTATTATACACAGCTGCGTATATTTGATAAAATTCATTCATTTTTTCATGAAAATTTTCGAAAAATGACGAAATGTTCGTGTTTAGTGGGTGCAATCCCCTTTGGGCTACTCATCGTTTTCTCATTATTAGGTAAATTAATTAAAAATTCTTTCATAATTCCCAATGATTTTTACAAAACATTTACAATAATAGTATCGAATAAAAACATTAGTTTGTTATGATTAAAATCGAATTTCTTTGAGCGTTTGACCGAAACATCAAGAGTTCGTTTTTTTTGTGACTTGAAATGCCAGTCAACTATTCGGAGGAAAAAGAGAAAATGGAGGGGCAGTTTTGATAGAAGTAGTCGGGTTGAAGAAGGTTTTCGATAATAAGTTTGAAGCCTTGAAAGCAGTAGATTTTACAATAGAAAAAGGCGATTTGGTTTGTTTGTTGGGACCGAGTGGTTGTGGGAAATCGACGATATTGAATTTGATCGCGGGGTTGTTAAGTCCCACCGATGGAGATATCCGCTTTAATGGTACTTCCGTTGTTAAGACGGAGCCGAAAGACCGCAATATCGGGTTTGTTTTTCAGAATTATGCCCTTTATCCCCATATGACTGTGTTAGAAAATGTCATGTTTCCCTTGACAGTCGGAGAGAAAAAAATCAAGAAAAATGAAGCACAAAAAATTGCTGAGAAGTTCATGAAACTGACCAATATTGAAGAATTAAGTCAGAAAAAACCTGGAACCCTTTCCGGTGGACAGCAGCAACGGGTCGCTATTACTCGTGCTTTGGTACAAAGTCCAGAAGTGTTACTGCTAGATGAACCATTGAGTAACCTAGATGCCCGTTTGCGCTTGAAGATCCGTGAAGAGATCCGTCGGTTAGTCAAAGAAGTAGGTATCACCACGATCTTCGTGACTCATGACCAGGAAGAAGCTCTTTCTATCAGTGATAAGATCATTTTGATGAACGAAGGGATCATTCAGCAAAATGATGATCCGCAAAACCTTTACTTAGAACCAAACAATCTTTTCGTAGCGAAATTTATTGGTAATCCAATCATCAACATCTTGCCAGTAGAAGTCAAAGAGGGACAAATGATCCATCCAGCGTTTACGATCCCGGTTGACCGCTTTACCGACATTCGCTTCAAAAAACCATTGACAGACGGCCAATATACGTTAGGTATTCGTCCAGAAGATGTGCTGACCACTTTACAAGCAGGGTTGTTCCAAACAGAAATCAAGAGTGTAGAGCTGATCGGACGAGAACGAATCTTGAACTTTGATCTGGCTGAAAAACATATGAAATCGATCGTTAGTATTGAAGAGATCATTGAAGAAGGCGCGCAAGTGTCATTTGATTTTCATTACAAAAAAGCCTTTATCTTTGATGAAAAAGGAGAGCGGGTCTACTAATGTTCAAAAAAAATTATAACCCTGAGAATCAACCAAAGGCGTGGCTGTTTTTACTGCCTTCATTGGTCATTATTTTCTTATTCAGTGTGTATCCGCTGTTTCGTTCCTTCATCATGAGTTTCCAAAAAGGAACCTTGATTAACCAACAGTATGCTGGGCTTGAGAACTATCAAAGGGTTTTAACGGACCCCGTATTCTTTCGAGCACTGCAAAACACAGCGCTGTTTGCTTTTGCGGTCGTGCCGATCTCGCTGATTCTCTCATTAGCGATTGCTTGGATCATTTTTGAAAAAGTCAAATACAAAAGTTTTTTTGAAACGATCTTCTTTATGCCCTATGTCACAAGTACGATTGCGATCGGGATCGTGTTTCGTTACTTTTTCAATGGCTCTTACGGGATCATTAATTATCTGCTAGGTCTTGTCGGCATTGCGCCAGTCAATTGGCTAGATAACGTCAACATGAGTATGACGACTTTGATCATCTTCGGCGTTTGGACGAGCCTCGCCTTCAACATTATTATCTTGTTGGCAGGAATGCGCAACATCGACAAAGAACACTATAAAATCGCAAAAATGTTTGGCGCTACCGATGGCGAAATTTTTCGGAAAATCACCTTTCCGCAGTTGATCCCGACCTTTGCTTTCTTGTTGACGGTCAATCTGATCAGTGCCTTTAAAGTTTATACTCAAGTATATGCTTTGTTTGGCGGCCAGCCAGGGATCGCTCGTAGTGCCACGACAGCAGTCTTTTATATTTATGACAAATTCCATATTGCCGACGTCCGGGGATTGCAATGGCGGCAACCGTGATCTTGTTCATCATTATTTTGCTCGTCACCTTTATCCAAAATAAACTTTTGAAGAAAGTGGGCGAGTAAACGAATGAAAAAAATTGTGACGATTGTTTCGATGTTGTTTTTAGCAATTTTAGCAGTGATCACGCTGTTTCCCTTTGTCTATATGATCTTGGCTGGGCTAATGACCTACAGTGAAGCAACCAGTATTCCACCGACGATCATGCCGGAGTCTTTCCAGTGGAGCAACTACGGGGAAGTCTTTACCCGAGCACCGTTTTTACGCTACTTCTTTAATACGGTCTTCGTTTCTGCGGTGACGACTATCGCGACGCTGATCACGGCGATTCTAGCTGCCTTTGCATTAACAAGTCTTGAATTCAAATACAAACGTCTCGTGATTGGCTTGATGATCTCGTTATTGATGGTTCCTTATGAATCGATCATTTTCACCAATTACAATACGATTGCGCGAATGGGCTTATTGAATACGTATAGTGCCTTGATCATTCCCTTTTTGACCAGTATTTTTTACATCTATTATTTAAACGGTTATTTACAAAGTATTTCTAATACCTTTTATAAGGCAGCCAAAATTGACGGTGCCAGCGACCTAGCTTATATCCGCCGGATTTTGATCCCCATGTCAAAACCAGCCTTAGTGACAGTCGGGATTCTGACGTTCATCTCTAGCTGGAATTCCTTCTTATGGCCGTTGTTAGTGACCAATGAGAAAAAATACCGCCTCTTAAATAATGGGTTGGCTGCCTTTACCACAGAAAGCGGCAGTGACGTTCATTTACAAATGGCGGCAGCGACCTTGACCGTCATTCCAATTCTGATCATTTACTTGATCTTTAGAAAAGAAATTATCAAAGGAGTGGCTAAAGATGGCATCAAAGGATAAAACAACGATCACCTTCCATAGCGGGATCTTAACGATTGGAGGGACCGTCATCGAAGTTGCGTACAAAGATGCCCATATCTTTTTTGACTTCGGTTCGGAATACCACCCAGAAACACCTTTACCAGATGAAGAATTACAAACTCTAGTCTCCCACCGTTGGATACCAGAACTGAAAAATGTCTACGATCCACGCTTAGACTACACGTATCAAGGCAGTGAAACGAAAGAATACCAAGAAACAGCAGTCTTCCTTTCCCATGCCCATCTGGATCACTCAAAAATGATCAACTTTTTAGACCCGAGCATTCCTATGTACACCTTGAAGGAAACCAAAGCGATCCTTGAAGTGTTGAATCAAAAAGGGGACTTCTTGCTGCCCGTTCCTCATGAGGAAAAAAGCTTTGTCCGTGAATTGATCGGCTTAGAACCGCACGATGTGATTCGAGTCGGGGAAATTGAAGTCGAGATCATTCCAGTCGATCATGATGCTTATGGAGCGGCAGCTTTGTTGATTCGCACGCCGGATCATTTTATTGCTTATACCGGTGATTTACGTTTGCATGGCTATCATCCAGAGCGTACCAAAGAATTCTGTCAATTAGCCAAACACACGGACCTATTGATGATGGAAGGGGTCAGCATCAGCTTCCCAGAAAGAGAACCGGATCCCAATGCGATCACGGTGGAAAGTGAAACAGAATTGATCGAGAAGTTTGTGCGTTTGGTCAAAGAAAATCCCCAACGACAAATTACCTTCAATGGCTATCCAGCCAATGTCGAGCGCTTTATGGCGCTTGTCGAAGCCGCACCACGGACGGTTGTTCTAGAGGCGACCCAAGCCGCATTGCTGAAAGAAATTTTCGATAAAGATGTACCGTTCTATACGATCGATGATCAAGTACCAGCGACCCTCGATCCAGCCTTCGCTATTTCTTATCAGGCATTATGTGCCGACAGGAGCCAGTACCTTTGGCAAGCAGTCGCGCATTTTGAAAACTTGCAAACAGGTGGATTGTATATTCACAGTGATGCACAGCCGTTAGGCGATTTTGATCCAGCTTACCAAGTCTTTTTGGATCAACTGGCAGCACTGGAGATCGAATTTGTCCGTTTGCCAAACTCGGGACATGCAAAACCAGCTGATTTAGATCAGATCATTGCCTGGATCGAGCCCCAACGATTGGTTCCAATCCATACGCTGAAACCAGAAAATCTGGTGAATCCGTACGGTGAAAGAATATTGCCGCAACGCGGTGAAAAAATTATTTTAGAGTGATAGAGGAGAGGAAAAAATGAAAACAAAGAAACTTGCATTTGCAGCAGCTGCAGCCGCGACATTGGTATTAGGGGCTTGTGGAAACAACAACGATTCATCTGGTTCTACGGAAAGTGATGAAATCGTTACAGAACTAAGCGAAGATACGACTGTCACCTTTTGGCATGCAATGAATGGTGCGCAAGAAGAATCATTGACGAAATTGACGGAGCAATTCATGGATGAAAATCCAAACATCAAGATCGAATTGCAAAACCAATCCAGCTACTCTGATCTACAAGCAAAGGTGAATTCAACCTTGCCTTCACCAAAAGATCTACCAACTATCACCCAAGCATATCCTGGTTGGTTATGGAATGCTGCCCAAGATGACATGTTGGTTGACCTTGGCGAATACATCAACGATGATACTATCGGTTGGGGTGACCAAGAAGAGATCCGCAGTGCCCTTTTAGAAGGCGCACAAATCGACGGCGTGCAATACGGAATTCCATTCAACAAATCAACAGAAATGCTGTTTTACAATGCAGACATGTTAGACGAGTATGGTATTGACGTACCAACAAACCTGGAAGAATTAAAAGAAGCTTCTCAAGAAATCTATGAAAAATCAAACGGTGAAGTAGTCGGTGCTGGTTTTGACTCATTAAACAACTACTACGCCATCGCAATGAAAAACCAAGGCGTTGATTTTGACAAAGACTTGCAACTAGACAGTGACGAATCAAAAGAAGTCATCAACTACTACCTAGATGGTGTCAAAGACGGCTACTTCCGAATCGCTGGTTCTGATCAATACTTGTCTGGACCATTTGCTAACAAGCAAGTCGCAATGTATGTCGGCTCCATCGCAGGGGAAGGCTTTGTTAAGAAAGATACTGAAGGCAAATTCGAATATGACGTAGCAGCTCGTCCAGAAGCCATCAACTTGCAACAAGGAACTGACTTGTACATGTTCAACAGCGCAACACCAGAGCAACGTACTGCTGCTTTTGAATACATGAAATTCTTGACTTCTCCAGAAGCGCAAAAAACATGGGCAATCGATACCGGCTACATGCCAGTTGTTGAATCTGTTTTGGAAAGCGATGAATACAAAAACAATCCTGAAACAAAAGTAGCTGCCAAATTAGAAGACGCAACCAAAGAATTGTTCTCGATCCCAGTGATTGAAAATGCTGATCCTGCTTACAATGAAATGCGTTCAATCATGGAAAACATTTTGTCTAATACAGATCAAGATGTCGATCAATTGATTGAAAATGCAAAACCACAATTAGAAGATGCTTGGAACCAATAATTCTGAATTTCTTCGTCAAAATAGGGTATAATCAGGGAAACACCTGAGAATGAAACACCAAAGGGTTTGTGCCATAAGGTTTGAAGACACAAGGAAGCAGAAAATGCTGGCTTTCGAGGGTTTTCGACTTATGCGCATGCCCTTTTGGTCTATTGAGGGGAAAAGGAGTCTTTTGAATGAAAATCACGTTTTTAGAAACGAGCGATATGCATGGCTATGTCTATCCAACCAATTTTGCCGATGATACGGAACAAGGATTCGGCGTGGCAAAAGTTGCCACCAAAATGAAAGAGCTACGTCAAGCAGCCTCCGGGCCGGTCGTAACGATCGAAAATGGCGACTTTATCCAAGGCTCGCCCTTAAGCTATTACATCGCCAAGAGCCAGCATTCCGTTGCCGCATTGACCGCTGTCGTCAACCACCTAGACGTTGATGTTCATGTCTTAGGCAATCATGAGTTCAACTACGGTCTGCCTTATTTGCAAGAAGCGATCGCCAGCTACCAAACACCAGTACTGGCAGCGAATATTTTAAATGAAGCGGGAGAACCATTTTTTGGGCAAGCCTACACCATCATTGAAAAAGAAGGGGTCAAGATCGCGATCTTAGGAATGGTGACGCCGTATATTCCTCACTGGGAACAGCCTGCGACGATTCGCGGGATGCAGTTTGTCAGCATCGTTGAGACA
The DNA here is from genome assembly GCF_006491895.1 of Enterococcus sp. OL5. NCBI lineage: Bacteria > Bacillati > Bacillota > Bacilli > Lactobacillales > Enterococcaceae > Enterococcus > Enterococcus sp. OL5. Next base: position 281,273 of record NZ_VHIL01000003.1, on the reverse strand, counting down.
GCGAAAAACTATGTACCTTACTTACGAGAACAAGCCGATATCGTTGTTGTCAGTTATCATGGTGGCTTCGAGCGTGATTTAGTCACTGGGGAACCGACTGAATTATTGACCGGCGAAAATGAGGGCTATCAATTATTGCAGGAAGTCTCAGGAATCGATGCCTTCTTCACAGGACACCAACATCGTGAGATCGCCACAAAAATCAATGGTGTTCCCGTTGTACAGCCCGGTTATCGTGGAAGCTTTATCGGCGCCATCGAATTGACGGTTGAAAAAAATCACACAGGGGTTCATGTCACAAACAGTACGGCTGCGTTGATCCCTGTTGCGGATGCTCTCCCAGATCAAGAGACGTTGGCTTTGTTAGCACCCATCGAAGAAGAATTACAAACATGGCTAGATCAGCCGTTAGGCAAAGTCAGTGGGGATATGCGAATCACCGATCCGATGGGGGCACGCTTGAAAGAGCATCCTTATATTGAATTTATCAATCGTGTTCAGATGGCTGCCAGCGGCGCCAAAATTTCTGGCACTGCTCTTTTCAACAATGAAGGCAAGGGCTTTGGCTCAACCATCACGATGCGGGATGTGATCACCAATTATATTTACCCAAATACGTTAGCTGTAGTCAAAGTAACAGGTGCTGAATTAAAAGCCGCTTTAGAACAAACGGCGGATTATTTAGCCGTTGTTGACGGTCAGATCGTGTTCAATCCTGCTTTTATTGAGCCAAAACCGCAATATTATAATTACGATATGTATGAAGGCATCGAGTATACGATCGATCTTAGCCAACCCGTCGGTCAACGAATCACCCGCTTGGATTTTGAAGAAAAAGCCATTGCGATGGACCAAGAATTAGAGATCGTCATCAACCAATATCGTGCCGTGGGCGGTGGCAACTACGCGATGTTTTCTGCCGAAAAAATCGTTCGTGAGATCCAAGTCGATATGACAGAACTGATTGCTGACTATTTAAAACAGCATCCTCAGATCGAAGCTACGACGAATCAAAACTTTCTAGTGACGTTATAATAGCAAAACAGCCTGCGATGAAGGAATCATCGCAGGCTGTTTCTTAATTTTCTACATTACGTACATAATCATCAAAGTACTTTACCAAATCCGCTTTGACTTGTTGATAGTCTTCTTCGGAATAGTCTTTGTCTTCTAGTTTTGCTTCGAAAAATGGCATCGCCAATTCTTCTCGTAAACGATCCAACACTTGTTCTTGGTTCATAACGTCACCTTTTTCACTTTTGATTTGATTTCATCATAACAAATGAAATGAGGCTGTCAATGCTTCGTAAGTGTCTTTCATTTTTTCTAAACGATTTTTTAAAGAAACAAAGTCATCGTCATCATGAAAAAGGACTTGTTTTAATTCAAAATAATAGATCTCAAAAGCATCAAAGAAAGCAATGACTTCCGCTGTTTGCAGCTCTTTGGCAGTATCGCAGCGAATATAGGCTTTTTCAGCGATCGCATACGTTTCCGCAGTCGTTAATAGGACCAATGATTCATTGTACTTGCGGCTCGTCACTAGTTCAAAGGTTGACTGACATTTATTGTAGATATTAGAAAAATCTTTGAGCACAAGTTCCTTTGGTGTTTTATCAAACATGGGGGAATCCTCCAAAACTTTATTTTTTGAATAAGACGCAGACACATTCTGGTGCGTAGATGTCTTTTTCTAAGACAGTCAATTTGCCAGTGGCTTCATCGCGTTTGTATAACGTTAGGTTATCAGAATTTTGGTTGGCACAAACCAGATAATCGTTTGTCGGGTCCAAATCGAAATCGCGAGGGAAGTCGCCTTCTGTTGAGATTGATTGAACAAAAGCCAGACCAGCGCCTTCATCGGTTACTTCAAAAACAGCGATTGAATTATGGCCGCGATTTGAGCTGTAAACAAAACGTCCATCGTTCGAGATACGTACCGCAGCACCACTGTTGAAATCCGTAAAGTCCGCAGGGATCGTTGGCACTTTTTGGATTTTCTCAAAACTGCCATCTGCTTGATTGTAGCGTAAAACAGTCAATGAGCTGTCTAATTCGCCCACTAAGTAAGCGTATTGGTTATTTGGATGGAAGACCAAGTGACGTGGACCAGTTCCGTCTTCTGCCACATAGACAGCAACTTCTGTCAGTTTGCCATCTTCTGAAATATCATAAGTATAGACCCGGTCCGTTCCAAGGTCACAAACTGCTAAACGTTGGTCTGGTGTTAAGTCAGTATAATGGACATGAGGTTTGTCTTGGTTTTCATGAGAGCCGACGGGTTCATCATGGTAGATGCTGTCTGTTGCTTCGATGCTGCCATCTTCTAGAATTTTATAAACATTCACTTCACCTTTGTGGTAGTTGGCACCATATAAAAGCTGACGGTTTTCATCAACTGCTACATAGCAAAGGGGTGCGCCTTCTTCCGTTGCGGTATTCAGCAAGGTAAAGTCTGGAGTATAAGCAGCGGCGCCGCCGTTGCCAGCTACTTCTGTGACGCTGTAAACTGCTTCTTTTTTACTGCGGGCAAGATAAGTCGGACTTTTTTCTTCCGCACATAAGGTCAAATCGGTCAGTGTTCCTTTTTCCGTATCTAAAGCGATCGAATAGATCCCTTTACTTTCGCGACGAGTGTACGTACCTAAATAAATCGTTTGCAACATAAAAAAACCTCCTAATAGTTTCATTCCTCTTTAATTCTACCATAGAATGCGGTTTTGGGCGGGTAGAAAAACTCTTTATGTTATAATAAACGAGAAGATAGAAAGGGGAGTTTGTCATATGAAAAAAGGGACGATCAAAGAAATTGGTCCACAAGCGATCGATTCACAAGAAAGAATGATCATCTTCTTTGGGGAAGAAGCGACCGACACACTGCGAGAATATTCAGTCATTCAAACGATTCCTGATTCGCAAGCGTTAGTCGTCAAAAAAGGGAATCAGATCACTTTTGGTGATCAGACCTATCAAGTCCAATATGTAGGAACGGTGGCTAACCAAATCCTGCAAACGATCCAGCATGTGACCTTTGTCTTTGACGAAGAGCCGGCTGAAGATCCGCTTTCAAGTGCGATTTATTTAACGCCAACTGTTTTGCCGAACCTCGAAGTCGGCATGCAAGTGACGTACAACTAGGAGGCAAAGAATGTCATGAAAGAAACGCAGAAAAAGCCGCATTCCTGGTTTTGGAAATGGTTTTTAAACAATCAAGCAGTGACTAGCTTGCTGGTCATTTTATTGATTCTCTTGATTTTGCTGCTCTTTACGAAAGTGTCGTATTTGTTTGAACCTGTCTGGCAATTTTTAGCTATCGTCGGATTGCCAATCATTTTGGCGGGCATTTTATATTACTTGATGAATCCAACAGTTGACTACTTAGAACGAAAAGGGATCAAGCGAATCTACAGTATTTTCGGTCTCTTTATTTTAGTGGTTGGTCTGATCGTCTGGGGTGTGGTGGTGATCATCCCTAAGATTCAAGAGCAATCCATGAGTTTTGCGGATAATTTGCCAGGCTACTTGACGATTATTGAGAATAAGGTGAATGAAATCTTGTCTGATCCAATCTTCTCGCAAGTCCAAGAGCAGATCGAAGCTTCCAATGAGAAGTTGATTTCTTCTCTGACGGATATCGTCCAAAACCTTTCCCGCAGCACGATTCAAAATCTAGGTAGTTTCTTCGGGGCTGTTGCGACGATCGTTTTAGCGGTCATTACCATGCCGTTTATTTTGTTCTACCTACTGAAAGATGGCCGCAAACTAGCCCCTTATTTTGTCAAATTTTTACCAACCAAAATGCGCCAGCCGTCACTGATCGTTTTAAAAGAAATGAATGACCAGGTATCCTCCTATATTCGGGGACAGCTGACAGTGGCGTTTGCGGTCGCAGTGATGTTTATGATCGGCTTTAGTATTATTGGCTTAGATTATGCCATCACACTAGGCATTGCAGCTGGCTTTTTAAATTTGATCCCTTATTTAGGATCTTTTTTGGCCATGATTCCAGCGGTCTTTTTAGGAATTGTTGGTGGGCCGGTATTGCTGATCCAAGTCCTGATCGTCTTTGTCATTGAGCAGACCATTGAAGGACGCTTGATCTCACCGTTAGTTTTAGGAAACGAATTGTCGATCCATCCTGTCACGATTCTTTTAGTCCTCTTGACTTCAGGAAAACTATTTGGCCTTGTTGGGGTCATTTTAGGGATTCCTGTCTATGCAGCTGCCAAGGTGATCATTACCCATGTATTTGAATGGTATACGCGGGTTTCCTCCTTGTATGAAGACGAAGAACCGATCCCCGAAGCACCATCAGAGGAGACACCCGAAGTCTAGCAACTTCGAATGTAAAAGAGTCCATACGTATTATCAACGGTACAGCCTTTTTCTGTGGGCTGTATCTTTTTTGTGCGGATAAAACAACCAGTATCGTTATAAACTGAATAGCGTATAAATTTGAGTAGACTATGAGAGGTGGGGCTGACAGAAACGCTGCCCACTTATTTCCAGAAAGAGGATCGAAAGGTGTCTCGAAACGGATTGACTTCTAAGGATCAAATAAATATAATTGAGTTATATAAATTGTTTATATAACTAAGGTATAGGAGTATGATGGATGCCAAAACAACGAATAACAAAGGAAATGGTGGTTGATGCTGCCTTTGAGATTGCGCGAAAAGGCGGTATGGAGCAAGTGATCGTCAAGAACATTGCCGAGAAGTTAGGCTGTTCAGTCCAGCCGATTTATAGTTACTGCACCAATATGGAGGGGCTGCGGACCGAGGTAGAACAGAGAGCACGGCAATTTTTACAAGAGTATTTAGCAGCCCATATTGACAAGCGTGATTTGTTTCGTAGTACTGGACATGCGTATGTGCAACTGGCGAAAGAAGAACCCCATGTTTTGAGAATTTTTGTATTACAAAAAAGAGCGAATGTTTCTTCATTAGAAGAGCTGTATCAGTTGGAAACGAATCCTCAAGTAGCAAAAAGGATTGTCGCCGATTTGAACATTAGCATAGAAACCGCCAAACAGCTACACTTGCATATGCTGATTTACACCATCGGAATCGGCACGATTTTCTCAGTAACGACACCCGGTATTCCACTAGATGAAATCTATGCACAACAGGAAAAAGCGTACGAAATGTTTTTGAAACAGGCAATAGATTCCACAGAAAAATAAGTCGCAGTCCTAACTGCAGGGAGGAGTTCCCCCATGAAAAACGGCATTATTGTTTACCAATCGAAATACGGCGCTGTCAAAAAGTATGTTCACTGGCTTCAAGAAGCAACAGGTTTTTCTAGCGTAGAAACTCCAAAAGCGAAAATAGCTGAAGTAATGGATTATGACACAATTATCTTCTGTGGGGGAATCTATGCTTCCGGCATTGCTGGACTGTCCTTTTTAAAAAAGAATAGCAATCAACTAAAAGGCAAAGCGATATTTATCTTTTGTGCGGGAGCTTCTGCTCCTGAAGAAGATGTTGTGAAAAAACTCAGAGAACAGAATCTCACGGGTCCGCTAAAGGACATTCCCCTTTTTTACGGAAGAGGGCAATGGCAGGAAAGCAAAATGACCTTTTTTGATCGGACCTTAGTGAAGATGTTAAGAAAAGCTGCCGCTAAAAAAGAGCCACATACCTATGACCCACAGACGAAGGCGCTCATGGAAGCCAATGGACAAGATTGCGATTGGACGGATAAAAAGTACTTGGTTCCGTTGGTGAATTATTTGGAACAGGAACTGTTTTGAAAGAGCAAACAAGTTTTTTGAGGTTTTATGAATCAAAGGAACAATGATAAGTCAGAGAAAAAAATGAAGTGTTCTTACTACGCATTTATGTTCTGTTTGCTACCAAGAATTTGCCAATATGTTCTTAGAAAGTTTTCAATCTATTTCTAAAAATCAATGATTAAATCGAATACCGATCACGCATGGGCTGATTCCTTATGTGTGATCGCTTTTTTTGTTTTTATCCACATCGCTTATCCCATTAGAAAAAGAGATGCAACGGCTTCCTTTTTTAGTTTCTCAGTTAACTACATCCAATGAGGTCGTTTTTTGCTTTGAATGAGGCAAATTCTTGTGAAGTTGAGGGGGACATCAGCTCTTTCAAGTGCTAGAAAAATAAGTTACGAAGCTATCGCTGGCTTTTTAATGGTCCTCTTTTTAAATGCCAAAAATCTTCTATTTCGCGCTTTTTCAATGCTTTAAAGGATTTGACACATTGCTGCAAGAAATACATATGGTCGAGAAAAACATCGGTTGCGTATACTGAATCTAAGACAAAAGAAAACCTTGTGAGGTCAACAAAATGTGGATTTTAGCAATTGATATTGGCGGTACTGCTATTAAATGTGGGTTAGTGAATAGTCAGGGGGAACGTAAACAATTGACTCAATTTCCCATGAACAAGGAATATTCCACAGTCACGCAACGTATATGTCGACAGATCGATGCATGTTATGCAGCAGCATTTGATGGCATTGCTATTAGCTCAACGGGACTGGTTGATCCCCGAAGCCAAGAAATCGGCATGACATCCCCTTTATATGAAGGATTTGGTAAAAGACTGGTTAAGCATTTGCGCAGTACATACCAATGTCCAGTGGCTGCCGAAAATGATGGCAACTGTGCGTTATTGGCAGAAAAGTGGTTGGGTCACGCTCAAAATTGTGCGTCCTTTGCGACAATTGTTCTAGGTACATCCGTTGGCGGTGGCTTGATGATCGATCATCAACTGGTTCGCGGCAAACACTTACTAGCAGGAGAGTTTGGTTATATGCTTTTTCCGACCGAAAGGAAGGATTGGGAACTTTGGAGCATCGCAGGGTCAACCAGAACCTTAGTAGAGAAAACAGCAAAACGCATCGGAGACCCAACAATCAATGGTCAGCGTATTGATACACTGGTTCAAGAACAAGATCCGCGATGTCTGCCAGTAGTAGCTGATTTTGTCGATAAGCTGGCGGCAGCTTGCTATAGCCTGCAATATATGATTGATCCGGAAATCATCTTGATTGGCGGTGGAATCAGTGCGAGCCGTTTCTTGATCCCACATGTAAACGCACGATTAGCTATGATTGCTGAGCAGATTCCCAGTACGGTTATCGTGCCCAAAATTTGTGCCTGTCGTTTCGGCAATGAATCTAATTTGTTGGGGGCTTGTTATAACTGGTTAAGAATATACAAGCCTGATAGCTGACTTGTAAAAAAGCATTGTTTTTTATTGAAATAAAGCGTATTTTATTAGAGTATCATACATTCTTTTCTCCTAAATAAGTACCGATAAATGAAAGCGTTTTTGAGCTTTCGAAATAACAGAGAATAGGTGATGCAAATGGGAAAGTACACGGAACTGAATCGTCAAAAACTATTTAGGGGAATCATTCGTGCCATCAGCTCTTATTTAATCGTGTTTTTAGTGCCTTTTTTAGCCGTGTCATGGATTTGGTATGATACCTCTGTCAAAAGTATCAATGAACAAGTGATGCTGACCGCTAGAAACCAATTAATTCAGTTGAAATATTCTTTAGAAAATACGTTTATTCAATTGAATTATCTGACGCAAAAAATGACCAATGATCATGTTGTCTCATTGACATATTTGCAGCATCCTTACTTGACCAAAGAAGCAAGAGAGGCCATGCAAACATACAAAATCACCAACGACTTAGTCGAAGAAGTCTATTTATATTATAAAGAGTCCCCAGCAACCTTGTATTCAACCGTAGGATCATTCTCTTTTGACACATTTTTGAAAAAAGTACTGCCGAAAAATGAAATGGGCCAGGAACAGTTAGCCGCACAATTGGATTCCTCAGCGCCTACATTGTTGACATTAGAAGGCGCCGGTGAGGAGCAGCGATATTCCCGTTTCTTTTATATCGTTCCCATTCAAAGTGAAGAGATGACTGTCTATGGCTCAGCGATCTATGAAATCAAAGAGAACAATTTGAAGAGAATTCTTGATCTCAGCAATAACGATGGGATCAGTAACACCTATATTATCAATGATGAGTACCAGTTATTAGCCAGTACCACCAATGATGAGTTAGCGCGCTTTTTAAATCATCCCGAACGCATGAAAAAAGGCATTCAAACAGGACGAATGCGGTTTGAACAATCAACGTATTTTGTTCAAGCGATTGCCAATAATGAATTGAATATTTCAGTGGTAGCCGTTGCTAATCCGAATCAAGCGCTGGCATCGGTCAACCGTGTACAAGAGCAGTTCGTCTTAGTATTTATCGCCATATTATTTACGGGTATCACTGCAGTCGTGATGCTTGGGTTACGTAGTTATCGCCCAATTCGCAAAATCGAAAATCTGGTTCAGGAGTTTCATCGGGACCCCAAAATGACCCTTCATTCGATGGATGATGTCCATAATACCTTGGCGGCATTTTTGGTTGAGCACCAAGAACTACATCAGGAAGTCCGCCTGCAAACACCTCATGCCAGAGAGCAAGTGCTGCGCAAATTAATGAGCGGACGTTTTCGGTCCGAGCAAGAACTGGCTTTGCTTTTAGAAGCGGTTCATGTCTGCTTTCCTAAGTCAAATTACTTTGTGATCGCCATCGATACGAAAACTGTGGATTCCAAAGCCAAGCAAGGAGATAAAAAATTTCTGATCGATTATATCGAGGAAATCAAAGAGGCGGATTATACGGCATATGCGACGGAAATTTTATCCAAAGAAATGTTAGCCTTGACCGTAGGGTTTGTTGATGGCAAAGAACAACAAGAAATTGTGGATGCCATTGCGGAAAAAATTACCCATGCGATCTCCCTAACACCCACAATGGGTGTCGGTATGACGGTCGATCAACTAACCGCCATCAATGAATCCTATATCGAAGGGTTGGCAGCACTGGAAAATCAAGGGAGTCAAGGCAAGCAAATCAGCTACTATGCGGAGCTTTCCAAAGAGACCAATCATTTGCCAATCAATTACCCAGACAATCAAAAATTAAAATTGATCCAAGCCTTGAATCAAGGAAATATTGAGATTGCCAGTGAAACGATCCAGCGGTTGATCGAAGAAGGCGAGAGTAAACAGACTTCGCCTCGTGTCCAAAAAATGTATGGCTACTACTTGTTGAATACGATCGCGCAAGTCGGCGGTGAATTGGTGGGGGCAGAAGTACTGCATACCGCTTCTGAAAGTGCTGATTTCAACAGCTTGAATCAATTGCAGTCTGCCTTGTTAACGATTGCCCAGCAGATTTGCACGAAGGTGCAGAAACAGCCGCTGGATGACGAGTCGGAAATGAATGAGAAAATCTTCAGTTTTATCCAAGAAAATTACCATTCCTCACAGCTCTCCTTGGAATCGGTGGCAGAGGAGGTTGGTGTTTCTGTCTCTTATGTCAGCCGTTTTGTAAAAAAAGAAAGCGGCAAAACCTTCTCCAAATATATTCAAGAACTAAGACTGAAAAAAATCAAAAAGGAACTGATTGAAACAGATTTGCCAATCAAAGAAATTATTCGCAACAATGGGTATTATGATGTTTCCAATTATACGAGAAAGTTCCGAAAAATAGTGGGTGTGACACCAGGGCAATACCGTGAAATGAACCAAAAAATGAGAAATTATTGAAAGTATGGGGGAAAATGAGATGAACAAACAAGTTGATTTGACAAAAGTTCAGCAACGAGCAGCCGTCTTTTTTGAGGAAATAGGTTGGCAGTCGGCGAAAGATCCGTTACCGAAAATAGTGATCGATCCGCAGCTGGATGCTGATTTTCGATTTGAAAACCAAACAATCAGTGTGTCCTCGCCAGAACATGCCTTTTACGCGTTAACCAAATATGGCCGAGATCAGGCGACGGGTCAATTAGCACAGAAAAGCTATCTAGCAGCGCTTAAAGAACGCTGTCTGATGATCGATATCGGGCGCAAATTTTATTCGCTAGCTGATTTGAAAGCAATCGTCCGCAGCATGGCTTGCTTCCAATTCACGCATCTGCAACTTCATTTTTCGGAAAACGAAGGCTTTCGGATTGAATCCCAGCAATTTCCAGAAATTGTTTCGGAAGAATATTTGACCAAGCAGGAGATTCGTGAATTGATTGCGTATGCCCAAAACCATGAAATTGCCATCATCCCTGATTTTGATTCTCCTGGTCATTTGCGACAAGTGTTGGCTCAAAAACCTCAGTGGCAATTGCCGACAGCAGCTGGCACGCGTGATGATCGAGCACTAAACATTTTGGATTCAGAAGCGGTAGCCTTTATTCAGGAAGTTTATCGGGAATATGCGCAACTGTTTGAAGACAGCACTTATTTTCACATCGGGGCCGATGAGTTTATTGATTTTGACCAGTTAGAAAACTTTCCACAAATGATCGAAGCAGCCCGCGAGCGCTATGGGGAAAAAGCCAGCGGAATCGAAGTCTTTATTGATTATGTCAATGAGCTGGCGGTCTTTGTTGAAAGTCTCGGCTTTGTTGTGCGGGTCTGGAATGATGGTTTTTACCGCTTGAATCGCCAAGAGCAGACAACGTTGACGGAGAATTGCCAAATCTCCTATTGGACCCGTTGGAACCAAAATATGGCGCCGACGGATGTCTTTTTTGAAAAGGGCTATACCATGATCAATCACAATGATAATTTTTTCTATTATGTCTTAGGAGAAGCGGCAGGGTATACCTATCCAACTTACGAAAAAATCAGCAATGAATTCCAGTTGACGACGTTTGCCAATGGACAACAAGTTGCACAGGAACAGCTTGCCCAAACACAGGCGATCGCCTTATCCGTCTGGGCGGATGTACCTGAGGCTCAGACTAGCCGTGAAGTGATCCAAGCGATTTTTTGGCTCCAAGCGGCCATTAGCCAAAAAGTTTATAATGAGCCAAACCGACCAAAAGAGACATTTCAAAAGCTTTATGATGGGTGGAAAGCGACCTTCAGCTGATTGTTAGAGGAATTGGGTGAAAGGGTGCATCGCTAACAATCCCTGTTGCTTTCTTTATGCTGAATAAGTTTAGCGACAAGTGAAACAACAGCCAATAGTATTTTTGATAAAATGAACGTAACTCCGAGTGAGGGGAGAAATGGAGCAAATAAGTGATCATAGATATTCAACCGTTGAAGAGGAAAGATATTCTTGAAATGGATCAAATGTTTTTAAAGCAAGGGTGGCCTTCTCGCCAGCAGCTCTTGATGGAGTATTTAAATGAGCAAGAAACGGGGGAGAGATACGTTTTGCTTGCCAAAATAAACAACAAAACTGCCGGGTATTTGACTTTGGTCCCTCTAGCAAAGCATGGGCCATTTAAAGGCTTGTATCCAGAAATTGCGGATTTTAATGTTTTTGAATCCTATCAAAAACAAGGGGTAGGCAGTCAGCTTTTAAAAGCAGCCGAAGAAAAGGCACGAGAAATAGCTGCCGTGGTGACTTTGGGGGTAGGTTTACACACTGGTTATGGATCGGCCCAGAGACTGTATGTAAAACAAGGCTATATTCCAGATGGGTCTGGTGTTTGGTTCAATAATCAGAATTGTGCGATGAATGCGCCTTGTTGTAACAATGACGATCTTGTTCTTTATTTGTCCAAGGAACTTTAAACCTTCTGTGGTAAGTACCGTTAAGGATGGATTAAGCAAGCAACTCGTCTGGATGTTCTCATCACCTGTTCAACAAGCTAGTTCGCTACTTTCGTATAACTGAATTTGGGGAGTTCTTGAAAAAATAGCCATAAAAAATGACTAGAAACGATCAGTTTCTAGTCATTTTTTGGTAAAGAAAGTAAGGACAATGTTTTTGTATCAATAAAAATATTCATTTAGCACAGTGCAATAGGCGCTTATGTTTCTTTTAAAGTGATTTCGACCACTGGTACCAACACATCTGGTGGGCAGGCGGGTAAGCTGAGAACAAGGTCCTCTTTGTTGATGATGGCTTCCGTTGAAGTGAGAACTTCCTCGGGATCAAATCCTCGATAAAACAACTCGGAACCATCATGTAAGAAACGGATATGCTTCACGCATCCTGCAAGTCCCGGAAGATGCAAGGATTTGTAGGGATAGGAGAAGAGGTGCAAGTAAAGTTTATTCCCGTTTTGGGTGTAGCGACTGTCAATAGGCGATTGAAAAGAGCTGGCACCACAGCCGATAATCGCTTGCTGATGATAATGCATCCATGAACCGATGGCTTCTAAATGGCTGCGAGTTGGTAAGTTGATTTCTCCACGAGCAGTCGGGCCGATATTTAAGAGAAAGTTCCCATCTTTTGCTACTGTGTCAATCAGCATTTTGGTCATCATTTCACTGGATTTCCAGTGCTGAGCATCACGATCATAGCCCCACGTTTCGTACATCGTTTGGCACGCTTCCCATATTAAAGGCAATCCATCCGCTTCTAATGGTTTGTCTGGTTGGAATTGCTCAGGGGTGGTAATCCCGCGGTCCAAATCCAAACGGTCATTCAGCAGCATGTTCGGTTGCAGGTTTCGACAAATTTTTTCGATCCGTTCGCTATCCCAGTCGGCGGCACCTTTGCCTTTTGACCAGCCCCAATCTCGATGGCTATAAGGAAAATCAAACCACATATAATCAATGGTCCCATAATTGGTCAATAGTTCGGTGACTTGACCAGCCAAAAAATCTTGATAACGGCGCATGTCCCGCTGGTCATTAGTTTGACGGGCTTGAATAGTCTCTCGTTGCGGATGCAGTCCGTCGAGCGTGAAATCTGGATGATACCAATCGATCAGCGAATGATACAGTCCGACCTTAATGCCGACCTTGCGAAATGCCGGCAGCAGTTCTGCTAAGAGGTCTCGCTTGAATGGGGTGTTGGTTACTTTGTAGTCGCTGAGCGCGGTGTCCCAAAGGGCAAAGCCTTCATGATGTTTCGTCGTGAAGACCATGTATTTAAAACCGGCCTTCTTTGCGGTTTGAGCCCATTCCTCCGCGTTGAAAAGATCAGGATCAAACTGAGAAAAATAGTTCTCGCGATAGGTGGTAGGTTCAATTTTTTCTGTCGTCATAAACCATTCGTGTCGAGCGCCAATACTGAATAGGCCGAAATGGATGAATAAGCCAAACCGATCATGGAGAAACCAGTTTGGGTCAGGGTAGATGGCAGGCCAATTCCTATACGTTCTCATTAAAAATCACTCCTTTTTCACTCACTTAAAGAAATTCTGTATTCGTCATGACTGTTTCTTGAATTTTCCAGCCATCTGCTTCCTTAACGAAAGTATGGTAAGCCTCTGTGATGTGATCACGGTAGGAAGAATCTTTTGGGCTGATCGTTTTCTGTTGCGCCGCGACCAGCATGGATCCTGTCTCTTGTTTAACGACTTCAAAAGAAAGCAGCGTGTGCTGCAGCTGTTCTTCTGCAAAAAAAGCAGCCAATTCTTGGGTCGTCTCTGCTCGCGCCGCTGCCACGAGCGTGGCGGCATAAGCTGTAGCGTCTTGGTCAGAGGCTGCTTGTAAATTTTCTTTCAGCACTGACAAACAAGCCTCCGCCGCTGCTTGATTTGTAATATTACCTGTCATCTCCAGTTTTTCTGAAGGTTGGGCATGAACTGGAGCAGAAGAATCGGTTGTTAGAAAATAGAGAAAGAATAGGCTAACAACAGCCAGCAAACTCACGATGATGGTTCGGCGCAGCAAGGATGTTTTCATAAGTTCTCACTCCTTCTTTTAAACATCAGAAATTTTCCCCGCACTATAGATTCCATGAAATAAATTGCGACCCACAGAAGTGTTGCCGCTGAAAGGGGTCACCATTGGTAAGGACGGTTGAGTCAATTCTTCCAAAGTATCGAGCTCCCCGTCCAAGAAGGCATTCAGCCGCCAGCGCGTCGTGTCACAGCGCATCAGCAGGGCCCCATAACGCAGATCGATACTCTCAAAACCAAACGGACGATTCCAATCAAACCAGACTTGACGATGGGCTTCGTAAAGGGATTGCAAGGCGGATTTATAGACACTGAGCTCATCGACTGCTTGATGCAGTCCGCTGCGATCCTTGCTTTTATAGGCGCTGGTGATCTGGTTGGTAATACAGGCTTTTTGTGCCAAAACATCAGCCAGCTGCTGATAAAAGGCAAACATCGTTTGTGTGTCCCGTGTTGCTTTCACAGCGGCCAACTCTTGAGCCAATGCTTGATAGTGGGATGCTAAAGAAAGATCGGTTAAGTTTTCCTGATACAAACCATACAGCAAGTCTTGGTAGAACAGCAGCTTGCTGGGGTTTTCTCCGTGAGGATTATTTTCTGGTACACCTGCAGTTTGATCAAAGCGATCAAGCAGTAAAAAGTCGTTGGCTATTGATTGGTGAAAGAGCTGAAATTTTTTAGTTAAATTCTCTAACGAAAGGTCGTTTCCAAACTGCGCTTCACTGAAATATTGTAAACCTAGTAGCGCAGCAATCAACGGTGTTTCAGCTCCGTCGTCGCCCCAAAGTGTGGCATAGACTTCCTGAACATCGTTTTCTTTGGCGGCTTGCAAGGCATGACGCATGGTGGCGAAACTTTTGCCATAGTTCGGCGCCAAACCGTTCCAAGTCCAGATACCTCCAGCAAAGACGATCGGCTGTTTTAATTCCCGATGTTTCGCAAACATTCGCTGATAAGAGGCATGATCATGGTGGTAATAATCCCAGTAAACCATTTTGACAGCAGGAAGGTCAGTAAACAATTCTGTTGGAAAACACACGTCTGGATCGTAATAATCACCCGTAGGTGCACCGATCCTAAAAAACATATCGCTCCACATCATCGGCTTAAAACCCACGTTTTGACAAAGCACAGCTACCCGCTGCAGATGTTCGGCCATAATTGAGAAACGGTCTTTTAAACCGTGCAATACCAAATATTTTCCTTTCCCCAATTGGTGAGCTTCATCCATGCCAATGTGTAGCTGATCCGTCGTAAAACACGAACGGATCGAACGGATCGCTGCTTCCAAAAAGGTATACGTTTCTTCTTCTCCCACCAGTAAAATATCTTCCGTGTCCCGAATGTTTTTAGCAAATCCCCATTTTAAGGGATTCGTTAAGTGTGCCAATGTTTGAATCGCCGGAATCAAAGTTACACCTATAGATTGCGCATAGCTATCAAGCTTCTTTAACTCAACTTGTGTATAACGGCCTCGTAAATGACCAAAATAAGGATACTCTGGAATTTCATAAGTGTCTTCCATATAAAGCATGAGGCGATTAAGCCCCATCTTGCTTGTCAATAGAATAACGCGTTGCAGTTTTTCAACGGTCATTACTGCATTGCGGGACAAATCGATCATTGGTCCAATTGCTTCAAAATGAGGGTGTTCCTCCAGGATATAGACAGGGCGGTCCTCATGCAACCACAAGGTCAACGCCCGAAACAAATGGGCTTTTTCTTGATAGTAAATGATTGTTTCTAGCGGACCGTGGCAAATTTTCAGAGAACCGGGCCGTTGAATCAGCTGTAATGGATGCCCTTGCGGTGATTCTCGCAACGCTAGTTCCGGTAGTATGTGACTAAAAAAATCATCAAGGTTTTCATTACTTTGGATAAAAATGTCTTTCATCACGAACGTCCCTTCTTAAGTTTCTTTTATCAGCAATGATTCTGAACGTTGGATCGCTTGAAAAGAGAACCAACTATTGGGAAAAAGGAAAAAAGGAACAAAGCCGATGACTAATAAAATCGGTAAAAAAGTCAAAATGATTGTAGTTACTAAGATTCCCAAAATCATCGCAATCGTTTGGGGAACACTGATAACCATCAGTATTACTGCTTGCTTAAAATAGTGAAGAAGGGGCAAGTCATAACGCAAATACACTGGCAGCAGATACAAGCTGATCAAAAGGGCACTGATAAACAACAGCAGCAAAAAAAAGTGAATCAAGCTATTTTGGATAAAGGTACTAGAGATGCGCAATTCTAGCCATAAGAAAAGCAGCAAACCCACTTGCATGGCTCCTAATTGATTGGCGCGACGGAAATTTTTTTTCACGACAGTTCTGAACCAAGGCTTAAAAGCCGCTGGTCGTCCCTTTTTTTGGAAACTGTCGAAAAAAGCTTGGATGATCGTAGCGGTGGCAGGAAAAATCCCTAAAAATATCCCGTATCGCAAAACCCAATAGAACCAAAGAAACTGCAATTTTAGGCAATGGAGGAGCCATTCACCGACTTGATAGGAAACATGATAAAGACCATTGGATTGTTTCATAAGATCCTCACTTTCTTACGGATAACCATATTGTATCCGCTTTAATTGTTGTTCTTATCGTACCATTGATCCATGGATAGTGGGCATGGATGAAAAAAACCACACATCTCATACAGGAAAAACACAGCAAATATGTTTGACCCGCTTTATTTCTCCTAACGTTTTTATGGAAGGAAGCTTTCTTCATTACAAATTTTGCAAACGCTCTTGCTTGGTTTAACACAGTGAAAAAAGTTACATATTGTTAGATGGACTTTTTTTCGCTTACATTTAGAACAAAGAAAGGAGTGCAAATGCATGACAAAAATTCGCGGCGATATTGAAGAAGCCAAGGAGAGAGAGCAAGCAGCGTGGGTCCCAGAAACAGAAATGCTCAAGCAGCGTCTGGAATGGTTTCAAGACTTGAAATTCGGAGTGATCTTCCATTATGGGCTGTATGCCGAAGCGGGGATCGTTGAATCATGGCAATTATCTGAAAAAGATGAATGGGCTAGAGAAAACCAGCCCTATCGAGAAACTATCGAAGCACTACGTTTGGATTATTGGCAGTTGATCAATCAATTTGAGCCGAAGAAGCTGGATACCCGCAAATGGGCCAAGATCTGTAAGGATGCAGGATTTAAGTACTGTTTGTTCACGACAAAGCATCATGACGGGTTTTCGATGTTCAATACTATGGAATCAGAGTTTAAAATCGGTGGGAAATTAAGTCCCTTTAAACGCGATATATTGCAAGAAGTGTTTACGGCATTTCGAGAAGTAGGGATTGCAACAGGAGCCTACTATTCTAAAGCTGACTGGTATTCTCCTTTTTACTGGTTGGATGATGATACCGTCAAAGGCCGTCATGCCAGCTACGACACCCACCTTCATCCAGAAATTTGGGCGCGCTATGTGTCGTTTGTGCATCGCCAGATTGCAGAGATTACTTCCAATTACGGAACAGTCGATTTTCTTTGGTTAGATGCCGGTTGGTGCGGACAAGGCAAAGAAGACCTACAAATGGATCGTTTAGCTGAGATTGCGCGTGAGAAACAGCCGGAATTGATCATCGTTGATCGGATGATGGGTGGCCGTCATGAAAATTATGTGACACCGGAACGCAAAATTCCTGCATTAGCGGAAATTCCTAAAAAAGTTTGGGAAAGCAATATCCCGATTGGGAATGATTGGGGCTATGTGCCGAATGATACCTTCAAGAGCAGCCAAGAACTGCTGGAAACCTTGATTGATGTAGTCAGCAAAGGGGGAAATTTGATTTTAGGTGTTGGCCCAACACCTGAGGGCGAATTTACATTCGAAGAGACCCAACGCTTAGAAGAAATCGGCCATTGGTTGGCGCTATATGGTGAAGGCATCTATGAAACGCGGGCGAGACCAACAGCTTGGCCAAATGAATGGCATTTGACCTATCAAAAAGACGGCAAGGCTCATTTTGCATTTCGCAGTATCGCTGCAGTGGTTTGCGAACAGATTCCTTTAACAGAGATCGGAGCAACTGAAGAAGACGAGCTAATTGATCTAGCTACTAAAAAACCGTTACCAATCTATAAAAATGCTGATGAACCGTATCTCTTATGGTCGGATATCAGCCACCCGAACGTTGGGGCAGTTGGGATTCGCGTTTCGACACATAGGAAAAAAAATACACATTGATTTGAAAGCGAATACAATTCATGATAAGGCTAACACCAAGCAAGGAGGAGGAAGAATGGAAACAGCGCCAATCAGACAAACCGTTTCAGTACCTAAAACAAAGAAACAAGATATAAAAATGAAGATCAAGAAAAATCGGCAATTGTACTTGTTTGTGTTACCAGCATTTTTGATTATTTTGATTTTCTCTTATGGACCGATGTATGGAATCATTATTGCATTCAAGGATTATATGCCATCATTAGGGATTTTGGGCAGTCCTTGGGTTGGATTTAAACATTTTCAACGTTTCTTCGATTCCTATTATTTTTGGGAACTCATCAAAAATACTTTAGGAATCAGTATCTATTCATTGGTTGTCGGTTTTCCGCTGCCGATCATCTTGGCATTGGCTTTGAATGAGATCAAAGACGGCCCGTTTAAAAAAATTACCCAAACAGTCACCTATGCCCCAAACTTTATTGCTGTGGTGGTCATGGTTGGTATGGTCATTGCTTTCTTATCTCCCTCAACAGGGATCATCAATCACCTATTAGAATTTTTGGGTTTCGAGCGGATCAGCTTTATGACCAATCCCCGTTGGTTTAAAACGATTTATGTCCTGTCCGGAGTTTGGCAAGGAACGGGATGGGGGTCTGTGATTTATCTGGCAGCTCTATCTGGAGTCGATACGCAACTGCACGAAGCGGCAACGATCGATGGCGCTTCTCGTCTGCAACGCGTTTGGTATATCAATATTCCAACGATCATGCCCACGATGGTGATCTTATTGATCATGAGCTTCGGCAGCTTGATGTCAGTTGGGTTTGAAAAAATCATCTTGATGCAGAATCCTTTGAATATGCAATCCTCGAATGTGATTGCGACCTTTGTATACCAGCAAGGGCTGTTAGATGCGCAGTACAGTTTTGCTGCGGCAGTCGGCCTATTTAACTCACTGATCAATTCAGTCTTGTTGATCGTAGTCAATCATATCGCCAAACGTTTAAGCAACTCTAGTCTATTGTAGGAGGGAGGACCAAAAGTGAAAACAACTTCTTTAATAAAAGATACCCGTGCTGATAAAATCTTTTTGATCTTTGTTTATGTGTTTTTAGCAATTTCATTGCTGATCGTTTTATATCCGCTGATCTATATCGTCAGCGCTTCGATCTCAAATCCGCATCTGGTAAACTCTGGTGAAATGTGGCTTTTACCAAAAGGAATCACCTTCGAAGGTTATCGAACATTATTGGGCAACAGCAGTATCTGGCGTGGCTATTTGAACACGATTTACTATACAGTGTTAGGAACATCGATCAATCTCTTGGTAACCTTGCCTTGTGCCTATGCGTTATCGCGAGAGGATTTTTATGGGCGACGGGCCTTCACCAATTTTATGCTGGTTACCATGTTCCTGTCTGGTGGCTTGATTCCCAGCTATTTGCTGATTCGCAGCTTAGGCATGCTGAATACCGTTTGGGCATTGGTGATTCCAGGGGCCGTCTCAGTTTACAATGTGGTTGTTACACGAACGTTTTTTCAATCCACAATTCCGCGAGAGATGGAAGAAGCAGCGATTGTGGATGGTTGTTCCGATTTTCGGCTATTCATGCAGATCGTTTTACCATTATCAACGCCGATCATTGCGGTAATGGCTTTGTTCTATGGCGTCGGACATTGGAACAGCTTCTTTAACGCATTGATCTATCTTTCTGATCGATCGATGTACCCGCTGCAGATGATTTTAAGAGAAATTTTGATTCTTCAAGATATGTCTTCAAATACCGTCAGCAATGTGACTTCAGAAATGGCGAACATGCTATACAGCAAACAGCAACTCGCTCAAGTCATCAAGTACGGTGTCATGATCGTTTCTTCGTTACCGGTAATCATCGTCTATCCGTTCTTACAAAAGTATTTTGTCAAGGGCATGATGGTCGGTTCAATTAAAGGATAAAAAAATCAAAGGAGGAAGAAAATGGGATTAAAAAAGAAACTTTTAGGAATGGCGGGTGTCGCTTTATGCAGTACCCTCGTCTTGGGTGCCTGCGGCAATTCTTCAGATGAGGGAACTGGAGAAAAGAAAGAGGTTGCTATCAATCATGACAGCCAATTTCCAATCATCAAAGAAGGCGAAGAGCTGACCTTGAATATCATGGCACCAGGTGTGGGAATGGCCGAGTGGGAAGACATGCCGACGCTACAGGATTACCAAGAAAAAACCGGTATCAAATTGACTTATACGACACCGCCATCGGCTGACTTTAGTACGAAACTGAACTTAGCCTTTGCTTCCGGCGACTTGCCGGATATCGTTTACGGTGCTGGTTCGCAAGCACTGACGGCTTCGATGGAGATCGATTACGGTTCACAAGGGATTTTACTTCCTTTAGAGGAGTATATCACGCCAGAAATCATGCCAAATCTTTATGCACTGACGCAAGAAGATCCTTCTATTTTAAAATCGATCACCACGCCAGATGGGCACATTTACTCCTTACCAATGATCTCGCGGAATGCGACTTCAATCTGGTGGCAAGGCCCGATGTGGTACAACGGCACGTGGCTAGATAATTTAGGCGTATCAGAACTGCCGAAAACCACAGAGGAACTGCAAGAATTGTTGACGCGTTTCAAAGACGAAGATCCTAACGGAAATGGTCAAGCAGACGAGATTCCATTGACGGATGTCGATATGAACTCGACACGTGTTTGGTTGATGGCCGCCTTTGGCTTACGGACTCGCGGGATTCAAGTGGACGATGATGTGGTCTCCTACACACCGACATCAGAAAACTACAAAGCATTCTTGGAATACATGAATACACTGTACGATGAAGGATTACTGGATAAAGAAGTTTATGGACAGTCCGATGAGCAGAAAAAAGCGAAGGGTGAAAACAATCAACTAGGGCTTTTTGCCGACTATTTCAGCTTCTTTACTACTGGTCGTAGTGAGGCAGAGGCAATGAACGATCCGATGTTCCAACCGTTGACCTCTGAATGGGCACCAGAAGCCAAGATTCCTGGCAGTCCACGAATCTCCCGCGGAACTTTTGCATTGACCAATGTCAATCCTTCCCCAGAAGCTTCCATGCGTTGGGTGGATTACTTCTATTCGGAAGAAGGCACAAAATATATTGAACAAGGGCCAGAAGGTGTTCTTTGGGAGTACCAAGAAAATGCGGATGGCGAAAAAGTCCGGGTTTATGTGGATGGCATTGATACAGATAACACGGAAGACGAACGCGGTAAAATCACGCCGGCGTATGGATTGACTACACCAAACATTGTCATTGATACAACAGGTGAATACCATATACGCAAAACGGCTGATGAAGAACCAGATACTCGTTTTAGTGATTGGGTTGCACAAGAAACGGCAGAAAAGATGGAAGACATCGCTGAAGTACCATTCCCGCTACTGTATTTAACGATTGAAGAAAATGACAAAGTAGCAGCCACTGCCACTGATTTGACAACTTATGTAGAACAAATGGAAGCGAAGTTTATCACAGGTGTCGAGCCATTAGACAATTGGGACGATTATGTGAAAACGATCGAAGCAATGGGCATTGACGAATATGTCGAAGTCTATCAAACGGCCTATGACCGCTGGAAAGCAAACTAATATCATACGATAAGGGAAACGGGTCGAGACAATCAATCTCCACCCGTTTTTTTTCAAAAAATAGATAGAGGAGTCAAAAGAAAAATGAGAGTTATGCAGCCTTACGAGTTTGAACGCATCCGAAAAATTTTCTACAAATTAAAACAGTACCGTGTACGCTACCAACAGCCAATAGACCCGCTTTTTTTAAAGCAAGAGGATTGGGTACCGTATGAGCAAGGGAGTTATTTCGGAGAAAAAAACACCTATTATCAGCTGAAAGGCAGCTTTCAAGTTCCCAATGACTGGGTAGGGAATCCTTGTGTCTTACAAGTCTATTCAAGCCTCTCAGAGTGGGACAACACCACCAATCCCCAAATCAAAATTTATTTGGACGATACCTATGTCCAAGCTATCGATGTCAATCATCGAGAGGTCACTTTGGCTGAAGGATATCAACAAAAAGCAGTCAAACTGAAGATTGATCTGTTCTCGGGCCGTTCCGATAAACCATTCCCACTGCATATCAACTTATTGGCATTGGATCCTGTCGTCAATGAACTCTGGTTTGATTTTTATACGCTGTTTGATAGTTGGCGTGCCATTCGTGCTTTTGGCGGTGACGAAGCATTTTATCAACAAGTCCTTGGTCAAGTCGCCAATGTCTTGGATTTTCGTACGCCCTACTCAGCGGCATTTTATGAAAGTCTCGCAAAAGCAAAGCAGCTGCTTGCGTCATATTACTTACCAGCGCATACACCAAAACAAAAAGTGACGGCTGTCGGCCATACCCACATCGATCTGGCGTGGCTTTGGACGGCGCAGCAAGCAATTGAAAAAGGCGAGCGCAGTTTCCAGACGGTCTTGAAATTGATGGAGGAGTATCCAGATTACACGTTTTTTCAAAGCCAACCACAACTGTATCTCTCCATGAAAACACATTATCCTGAACTTTACGCTGCAATCAAAGAAAAAGTTCGAGAAGGAAGATGGGAAGTTGACGGGGCGATGTGGGTGGAAGCCGATTGCAATTTGACTTCAGGGGAATCGCTGGTTCGTCAGATCCTTTATGGCAAACGGTTTATGAAAGAGGAATTTCAAGTCGATAGCCGCATCTTATGGCTACCGGATGTCTTTGGTTATTCAGCCGCCTTGCCGCAAATTTTACGCAAAACAAATACGCCCTACTTTATGACGACGAAGCTGTCATGGAACCAGTTCAATCAAATTCCTTATGATTCCTTCTATTGGCAAGGAATTGATGGCAGCCGCGTTTTGACGCATTTTATTACCACCATCAGTGAAGGATACAGTCCAAGAGATTATTATACGACGTATAATGGATTGCTAGATCCGTATACGATCAAAGGCAGTTTTGAACGTTATCAGCAAAAAGATCAGCACGACGAAATTTTGATTGCCTATGGGTATGGTGACGGTGGCGGAGGCCCGACGAAAGAGATGCTAGAAGTCCAGAAACGGCTGCAAAAAACATTGCCGGATATGCCGACGATTACTGGCAATCATGTGGGGGGCTTTTTTGATCGACTGGCAGATTCTTTTAAGGAAAAATCTGGCCCAGTCTGGTACGGCGAATTGTACTTTGAATACCATCGTGGAACACTGACTTCGATTGGCAAAAACAAGAAGGCCAATCGCCAAGGAGAATTTTTCTTACAGACGATTGAAAAACTTTATAGTATTTGTGCAATCAATCGTTATCCGCAAGCTGAATTAGAACAACTTTGGAAACAGCTGCTATTTAATCAATTCCATGACATTCTGCCGGGAAGCTCGATCAAAGAAGTTTATGATCAGACGGATCAAGAGTATCAACAGCTCTTTGATAAAGGCTGCAAGCTGATCGAAGCTTTGATTCCAGCGGTGCAAGCAGCCGAAGCTACGTCATGGCATGTCTTTAATCCGCTGGGACAAGAGCGGACGGGTCTGGTCTATTTAGACGATCAGACAGGGATCAAAGAAGCTTACCTGACTCAGCGGACCTATGATGAACGGCTCTTAGTCAAAATTCCCGCCATGGCTGGATTGAGCTGCAAAACACTGACCCCTGTCTCAGCTGTGCCTCAATCAAAGCAAGTGGCAATGCGGCTGGAGGAATCGTTTGAAACGGTTGATTTTAAAGTGATTTTTGACGAACACTTTGACATCATCTCTTTATTTGACAAACGGCAGCAGCGAGAAATCGTGCCAAAAGGAGAGCGGTTGAATCAGTTAGTGGCTTACGAAGATCTGCCAATGGATTATGATGCGTGGGACATTGATATTTATTACCAGAAGAAGCCTTATCCTGTGAAGCAAGTTCTCTCAGCTGAGGTTGTTGAGCAAGGGGAGATTCGCGATACCTTGAAGATCAAACGTCAGTTTGAAGATTCTTTTATTACGCAATGGCTGCATTTTTACCATGGCACGGGAAGAATCGATTTTGAAACAGCGGTTGATTGGCACCAGCATCAACTGCTGTTAAAGGCATTGATGCCGATTGATGTTAACACATTGGAAGCAACGTTTGATATTCAATTCGGGCAGGTAAAACGGCCTGTGCATCAAAACACGACATGGGACCAAGCGCGTTTTGAGAGCTGTGGACAAAAATGGGTAGATCTCTCAGAAGGGAATTATGGGGTTAGTATTTTGACGGATTCGAAATATGGGTTCAATACGGATTATCAAAAAATCGGACTTTCTTTGATTAAATCGCCGATTGATCCGTATCCTGAAGCGGATCAAGGCCTTCATGAGTTTACCTATTCCTTGTACGCCCACGAAGGAACTTGGCAAGACGCGCAAACGATGGAAGAAGCTTTGGCATTGAATGTTCCCGTTCTAACCGTTCCAAGTGTGCCACAACTATCAGCAGAAGCTTTTCTAGCAGTCGACCAAAAGAATGTCTTACTGGATACGGTGAAAAAAGCCGAAGATGAAGAGGCACTGATCGTGCGGTTGTATGAATATCACAATCAAACCACCGCCTGTCAAATGCGCTGCCAGAAAAGAATCAAAAAAGCGGTTTTAACGAATCTTTTGGAAGAAACCGTCGCTGAACTGCCGGTCGAGCCGCTGGATGCCCAAAGCATCACAATCCATTTCCAGCCTTTTGAGATCCAGACCATCATGCTTTATTTAGAAGACTAAATAGAAATGGAGAAGCATATGATTGAGACACTTTTACGGCAAATGACATTGAAAGAAAAAATCGGCCAGCTGAATCAGCGTCTGTATGGTTGGGAAGTTTACGAAAAAAACAATGGAAAAATTATTTTAACTGAAACCTTTAAAAAAGAAGTAGCTCGTTTTGGCAGTCTTGGCTGGATCTACGGCGTCTTTCGGGCTGATCCTTGGTCAGGTAGAAATCAGCAAACCGGCCTGACGACCACGGAGTCCTATGAGCTATCCCTTATGATTCAAACTTATTTGCAGGAGCACACTCGGCTGGGGATTCCGGCCCTTCTCAGTGAAGAGTGTCCTCACGGTCACCAAGGTTTGGAAGCGACGACGTTTCCGGTCAATTTTAGTGTTGGTTCTAGTTGGAACCCAGAGCTGTATCAAGCGGCCCAAACCATCACTGCTCAAGAGATTCGGGCAAAAGGGGCCCATGTCGGCTTGGTTTCCGCATTGGACATTGCTAGAGATCCTCGTTGGGGGCGAACAGAAGAATGTTTCAGTGAAGATCCGTTTTTGACCAGTAGCTTTACCAAAGCAGCCGTCAGAGGGTTACAAGGATCAAAAGCAACGATTGAAAAACAGAACGTTTTAGCGGTGTTGAAGCACTTTGCTGCCCAAGGTGCAGGAATGGGGGGACACAATGCAGGGCCAGTGGCAATCGGTGATCGGGAATTCCGCGAGATCCATCTGCCACCAATGAAAGCAGGGATTGCTGCCGGGGCTTTGGGGTGTATGGCTGCATACAATGATCTAGATGGTATCCCATGCCATGCCAATGCTTATTTGCTGCAAGAGGTTTTACGAGAAGAAAGTGGCTTTATGGGAATTGTGATGGCCGATGGGTGTGGGCTGGATCGGATTGCTGACTGGCTGGGGAGCCACCCACAAGCGGCCGCCAAATCCTTGACCAGCGGTGTGGATGTTAGTTTATGGGATGAAGTTTTCCCAGTGTTAGAAGAAGCTGTCCTTGAGGGGCTAATTGCGGAAACGGCGATCGATGATGCAGTCCTCCGTGTGCTTCTTTTGAAAGAAAAACTTGGCTTGTTTAAAGAAGCAACGCCCCATGTTTCATTGCCCCGTAAAGAAAAGGCGCAACAAGTTGCCTTGAAATTGGCGGAGGAATCGATTGTTTTACTAGAGAACAATGGTATTTTGCCTTTGAAGAAAACGCGACAAAAGATTGCCGTCATCGGTCCTCACGTTAAACAGCTCTATCATCAGCTGGGGGATTATACGCCATTCAAGGAAGAAACAACATGTACGACCCTTTGGGAAGGCTTGACCAGTTTAAGTACGCATCAAGCTGACTTCTTCTACGAGAAAGGCTGCGAAATCTCTAGTGGCACACTGGCTCAACGAAGGCAAGCCTGTCAGATTGCAGAAAAAGCGGATGTCATCTTAGTGACGATCGGCGGCTCCAGTGCCCGTGATTTCACAACGGATTTTGACAAAAACGGTGCCGCCTTAAGGGGATCTCAGGAAATGACCAGTGGAGAAAACATCGACTTGGCTACCCTCGATTTGCCGCAATGCCAGTTGGATTTACTGTTTGCGTTGAAGAAGAGTAAAAAGCCGCTGATTGGGATCGTGATTTCCGGTCGACCGCATTGCTTAGCACCTTTGCAAGACTTGTTCGATGGGTTGCTTTACGCTGGCTATCCCGGACAATATGGAGGGAAAGCGATTGCTCGGATCCTTTTTGGTGAAACGGTACCTAGTGGAAAATTAGCAGTTTCTATTCCTGATACGGTTGGACAGTTGCCTGTCTGTTATAATTATCGCAACACAGCGTTTCAAAAAGACTACCTCGATCAAAAAGGCGCACCAGTATATGCTTTTGGTTATGGGCTTAGTTATGCCTCTTTTATTTGCAGCTCGGTTTCGGCTGAATATGCAGGAGAAGGCATTATCGTCAGTGGCACACTTAAAAATCATTCTACTGTGTCTGGTAAAGAAGTGGTCCAATGCTATCTAAAAGAGTATACAAAAGCATATGTGCCGAGGAAAAAAGTCCTATGCGGCTTTCAAAAAGTATGGGTGCCTAGACAAGGACAAGCAGCTTTTCAACTCGTGATCGGTGAAGCATCATTGCAGCAGCTGGCAATTTCTCTGGAAGAAACAACATCATTTTGTTTAGAAATCGAGGCAGCTGCGCAGCGGTATCAGTTTGCATTTCAACGATCCAACCCTGACCGCACGTGGCAGGTAATTCAGAAAGGAGCAAAAGAATGATTCAATTTCCAAAAACTTTTTATGGGGAGCGGCCGCGTCAGCACCGCAAACCGAGGGGGCCGCGGCGGTTGACGGCAAAAGTCCCTCTACATGGGACAAATGGTTTGAGTTGGAGCCGTCACGCTTTTACGATGGTGTCGGACCAAGCGACACCTCAAATACCTACTATCAATACCGGGAAGACGTAGCAAACATGAAGGCCATGAACTTGAATTCCTATCGGACATCGATTGCATGGACCCGCTTATTACCAGATGGAAAAACATTGAATCAAACAGCAGTCCGGTTTTATCGGGCATATTTTCAGGAAATGTTGGACCAAGGCATCGAACCGATCATTAATTTGTTTCATTTTGACATGCCTTGGTGGCTGATGGAAAAAGGAGGCTGGGAGGCGCGGGAATCCGTGGACCATTTTGCATTTTATGCAAAAACTGCTTTTGAACAATTCGGCGATCTAGTGAAAAAATGGGCGACCTTTAATGAACCGTTGGTGCATATTGAATGTGGGTATTATGGAGATGCTCATTGGCCGCAAGTGCGTGATTTCAAGCGGGCGATCCAAGTGGGTTATCATACTTTGCTAGCTCATGCGAAGGCGGTTGCTGAGTTTCGTAAACTCGCACTTCCTGATGGAGAAATCTGTATCATCTTAAATTTGTCACCTGTTTATCCAAGAAGCCAAGAAGCGGCTGATCGAGAAGCCGCTGAATGGGCAGATCTCTTGTATATTCGCAGTTTTTTGGACTGTGTCGTTTATGGACAATTTCCTGAAAAACTAACGAGCTTATTCAAGGAGCATCACTTGTCCCCTGAATATGAAGCAACAGATGCGGAAATTTTTCGTGAAAATACCGTAGATTTTATTGGTTGCAATTATTATCAACCGTTGCGGATCCAAGCACCACTTCCGCAAAATGCAGCATCCGGTCCCTTTGAGCCGCGTCAGTTATTTCGTGGGTACGATTGGCCAGAGAAAAAAATCAATCCTCATCGCGGCTGGGAAATCTATCCAGAAGGGATTTACGATATTGCGATGCGTCTAAAGAACGACTATCAAAACATGCCATGGTTTGTTTCCGAAAATGGCATGGGGGTATCTGAGGAAGAACGGTTCATGGACGCCATGGGGCAGGTCAATGATACGTATCGGATCGCCTTTGTTGAAGACCATTTACGTCAGCTGCATCATGCAATTGAAGATGGGTCACCTTGTTTCGGCTACCATATGTGGACCTTTATGGATTGCTGGAGCTGGTTGAACGCATATAAAAACCGCTATGGGTTTTATCGAGTGGATTTGAAAAATGACTTCAAGCGTTATCCCAAAGCGTCCAGTTTTTGGTTGGCAGAAGTAGCTGCCAAGAATGCCCTTGATTGATCAAAGTGTCCTTAGAAGAAAAAATACCGCAGGAAAACTTTCCTGCGGACTTCTTTGGCTATGAGTATTTTATAAATACTTCCCACGAAAATCGGCAATGGCTTGGCGTGAGGCATAGATATTGCGTGCCAGCTTTTCATTCTTACTTAAAAAGACATAGAAAAGGACATCGACCGCCAATAGGTGGGCGATAATCGAATTCGTAGCAGCACTACGCTGGTTGGCTTCTTTGGAACGGGACACTTGCAGGGGAACATCCGCCAATTTTGTTAACGGATTACTGCCAAAGCGGGTGAGTGATAGAATCGGGACGCCAAGGTTTTTAACGATTTCTGCTAAGTGAACCATCTCAGGCGTGTGTCCACTGTTGGAAATGACCCAGAGGAGACTTTTTTTCTCGTTTTTGACGAGTTGCGGCAACAAGAGATTGTAGTCATTTTCAAACACGACGATCTTGCCTAAACGAGTCCATTTTTGTTGGATATCTTGTGCGATCAATGAGGAAGCACCGATTCCGCAGACAAAAATGCGTTCACGAGTCGCGATCAGTTCAGCGGCAGCCAACATCAGCTGTTCTTCTAACAATTGGGCCGTCTCATTCATAGTCACCTGTGCATTGTGGCTTAATTTAGATGTGATGGCATGAAAGGGCTCATTTAATTCAACATCGGCATAGCCCAAGTTTTCATTGGCATTTTGGCGCAAGCCGGATTCCGCAGATAATTGTATTTTTAAATCTGTCAAACTAGCAAAGCCGGTTTTTTTCGCAAAGCGTACGACAGTCGGCGCACTGATCCCAGTGGCTTCTGCTAATTGACTCGCAGTCATCGACGGCACTTTTTCAGGATTGGCCTCCATGAATGCGAAGAGTTTCTTCTCAGAAAGCGATAATTCATTTTTCATGCTCTCGATTCGGGAAAGAACGCTCATCCTTACACTTCCTTTAGATAGAGTAGTATCCTAAGTATAACATAAGTTTTGAAGGAGCTTTCAAAAGAAACGAAAAGAATAGGTAGATAAACTTGCTTTTTTACTTAGAATCAAGTAAAGTAATTACGTGTGAAAAGCACAGTACCTGTTACTTGGTTTAACGAATCACCAACGTTTTACTCAGTCGCAGGGGAAAAAAGAAAAAGAGGTGAAAAACATGGCAATTTCAAAAGAACGCAAAAACGAAATCATCAACAAATTTGCACGTCATGAAGGAGATACTGGTTCTCCAGAAGTTCAAATCGCTGTTTTAACAGAAGAAATCAACCATTTGAACGAACATGCACGTATGCACAAAAAAGACCACCATTCATACCGTGGGTTGATGAAAAAAGTTGGACATCGTCGTAACTTATTAGCTTACCTACGTCAAAAAGACGTACAACGTTACCGCGAATTAATCCAAGCTTTAGGATTACGTCGTTAATCAAACAAAGAAAAGTGAGGTTCAACCCGAATCTCACTTTTTTGCTATGAATCACTGCGACTGGGCGGCGCAAGCCGCACAGAGCAGATGATGAATAGTACTAGGCGAGAGCAGCGAGCGTAGTGACCAAGCAGCGGAATCACTGCGACGGCATTGTCGGCTAAAACAGCTGATGCAGTCTGACAGGTGATTTCGAGCCATCTAAAAAGTGAAACACCGAAAGAGCGGCCTTTTGACTGGTGAATCAAAAAGCGTAGCTAAAAAGAATTTTGGGTCCTTGTAAGCAGCATCCTACTAACCAAATGAAAGCAGCGGAACGACATTCCGATTTTTTCATTTGTTTAGTAGTGACTTGCTGGGATCCGATGAAAAGGAGCAGAACATGACAGAAAAACAAGTATTCAAAACCACTTGGGGCGGCCGCCCATTAGAAGTAGAAGTTGGCCAATTAGCCAAACAAGCAAACGGAGCTGTATTGGTTCGTTATGGCGATACGGTTGTCCTAAGTGCAGCGGTTGCATCTAAGGAAGCAAAAGATACCGACTTTTTCCCATTAACAATCAATTACGAAGAAAAAATGTATGCCGTAGGGAAAGTACCTGGTGGCTTTATCAAACGTGAAGGACGCCCAAGTACGGAAGCAACCTTGACTGCCCGCTTGATCGACCGTCCGATCCGTCCAATGTTTGCGGAAGGTTTCCGTAACGAAGTACAAGTAACAAACATCGTAATGAGTGTTGAACAAGATTGTACGCCAGCAATGGCGGCAATGTTAGGTTCTTCTTTAGCATTGTCTATTTCAGATATCCCGTTTGACGGACCGATCGCTGGTGTTGATGTTGGTCGGGTCAATGGTGAGTACGTCTTGAATCCAACAGTAGAACAAGCAGAACAAACTGATATCGAATTGACAGTAGCTGGAACGAAAAAAGCTATCAACATGGTTGAATCAGGAGCGAAAGAAGTTTCTGAAGAAGACATGTTAGGTGCGTTATTATTCGGTTTTGATGCTATCAAAGAATTGGTTGCCTTCCAAGAAGAAGTTGTCGCAGCTGTGGGCAAACCAAAAATGGAAGTCAAATTGTTACAAGTAGATGCTGACTTGAAAAAAGAAATCTTCGACGGCTACTACCAAACAATGAAAACTGCTGTTATGACTGAAGAAAAATTGGCTCGTGAAGACGAGATCGATAAAGTCAAAGACACAGTGAAAGAAGTGTATGCAGAAAAATTTGCTGGACATGAAGAGGAAGCACAATTCTTGAAAGAAGTGAAACAAATCGCGGAAGATCTTGAAAAAGATGTGGTTCGCGAATTGATCACCATCGACAAGATTCGTCCGGATGGCCGTCAATTAGACGAAATCCGTCCATTGGCATCAGAAGTTGGCTTATTGCCACGTGTTCATGGTTCTGGTCTATTTACTCGGGGACAAACCCAAGCATTGTCTGCTTGTACATTAGCACCTTTAGGCGAACACCAAATCATTGATGGATTAGGGGTTGAAGAATCAAAACGGTTCATCCATCATTACAACTTCCCTCAATTTTCTGTTGGTTCGACTGGTCGTGCCGGCTCACCAGGACGTCGTGAAATCGGTCATGGTGCATTAGGCGAACGTGCCTTAGCACAAGTGATTCCTGATGAAACAGACTTCCCTTACACAATCCGTCTCGTTGCAGAAGTATTAGAATCAAATGGTTCTTCTTCTCAAGCAAGTATTTGTGCTGGAACTTTAGCATTGATGGATGCAGGGGTACCAATCAAAGCACCAGTTGCAGGTATCGCAATGGGACTTGTATCTGATGGTGAAAACTACACGATCTTAACTGATATTCAAGGCTTAGAAGATCACCTTGGCGATATGGACTTTAAAGTTGCTGGAACCAAAGATGGGATCACTGCGTTACAAATGGATATCAAGATTCAAGGAATCACTGAACAAATCTTGACAGAAGCATTAGATCAAGCGAAAAAAGCACGGATGGAAATCTTAAATGAATTGACATCAACATTGGCTGCTCCTCGTGAAGAGTTAAGCCAATACGCACCGAAGATCGAAATGATCCAAATCGATCCTGCGAAGATCAAAGATGTAATCGGTAAAGGCGGCGACACCATCAATGGCATCATTGATGAAACTGGCGTGAAAATCGATATTGATCAAGACGGAAAAGTTTCGATTGCTTCTGCTGATGCAGAAATGATCCAAAAAGCTATCAAGATCATTGAAGAATTGACGAAAGAAGTAAAAGTTGGCGAAGTGTACCTTGGGAAAGTTGTCCGTGTTGAAAAATTCGGTGCGTTTGTCAACTTGATCAAAGGCAAAGACGGCTTAGTTCACATTTCACAACTTGCGAACGAACGGGTCAACAAAGTAGAAGACGTTGTCAAAGAAGGCGACGAAATCTTAGTGAAGGTCACAGAAATCGACAAACAAGGCCGTGTGAACCTTTCAAGAAAAGCACTATTGAACGAAGATAAAGCAGAGCAAAAATAAGCTGCTATTTCTAAATTATCGCATTGAAAAGCAAAGTCTAGGAAACTAGACTTTGCTTTTTTTTTGTCTAAGTAGCACATCTTCAAAAGGGGCTTACTTGACAGGAGTTATTTTTTGCTTTAGTGCGAAAAATAAGAGATAATTCAGAATATTGTCTTTGCCATGCAAGCAATAATTCTAAGATGTTAAACGCATCTTATTTAGGATAAGGAGTACGATATGAAACAAACATTTCCAACTGATTTTTTATGGGGAGCATCGATTTCCGCTCACCAAACCGAAGGGGCGTATCAAACCGACGGCAAGGGGCTGAGTGTCCAAGATACTCGTCCAAGAGACAACCACATGATCGCGGATTTTACTGTGGCTGTCGACCATTACCACCAGTACAAAGAGGATATCGCCTTGTTAGCAGAAATGGGGATCAAAATTTTCCGTTTTTCGATCGCTTGGTCGCGAATTTTTCCAGAAGGGCGCGGTACTATTAATCAAAAAGGATTGGATCATTACAGCGATGTCATTGATGAATTGCTGAAACACGGCATTCAGCCCTTTGTAACGTTGAACCATTTTGACTTGCCGCAAGCATTGGAAGACGAAGGCGGCTGGACAAAACGCAGCACCGTTGAGGCATTTGCCGCATACGCCAAAACGCTGTTTACAGCCTATGGGGATCGAGTGACGCACTGGCTGACGATCAATGAACCAAATATCATGCTGTTGGTGGATCAAAAAATATTAGGGAAAAAGATTCCATTATCAGAAAAATACCAGCAATTTCATCACCTGATGATCGCTGAAAAATATGCTTTCGAAGCGTGTCATGAAATCGTACCGAATGGCAAAATCGGACCGGTGCCGAATATTTCGTTGGTCTATGCGGCGACTAGTCGACCAGAAGACAACCAAGCAGCGCTGTATTTCAACAGTGTCCGGAACTGGGCGTACCTTGATTTCGCCTGCTTCGGTCGTTACAATACGGTCTTTCAAGATTATTTGAACCAAAACGGCCTCACGATTGACTTTGGTCCGGAAGATGAGGCGTTGATGAAACGGGCTCTGCCTGACTTTGTCGCAATGAACTTCTACACCACGGTGACAGTGGAGCAGCCGACGGAAGCTGGGGACATGAAAAACGGCATCAGTGATCAGCAAAGCGAAGACATTATGGAGCGTGGTTTTTACAAAGGGTTCACCAATACGTTCTTGAAGAAAAATGCCTTCAATTGGACCATCGATCCCTTGGGGCTGAAAACGACGTTGCAAACACTCTATGATCGTTACCACTTACCGATCATCATTACCGAAAATGGCTTAGGGGCCGAAGACCATCTAGAAGCAGATGGCACGGTTCATGATCCGTACCGTATCGATTATTTGTCGCAGCATATCAATCAATGCTTAGCCGCGATCAATGCTGGGGTGGATCTGATCGGATATAGCCCGTGGTCTGCCATTGATTTGATTAGTGTGCATGAAGGGATTCGAAAACGGTATGGTTTTATTTACGTAGATCGCAATGATGCAGAGGAAAAAGAACAAAAACGAGTGAGAAAAGACAGCTTTTATTGGTATCAAAAGCTGATTGAAGAAGGGGCAATCCCTTCGTTGGAGGAGTAACGATGACAAGTGTTTTTACCTTTTTAGAAACGCGTTTGATGCCGCCTTTGAATAAGTTGGCGAATTTACGCTTTATTCGCGCAATCATGCAAGCAGGGATCATTACGGTCCCTTTTACGATCGTCGGATCGATTTTTTTGATCATTAATAATTTACCACAAATCATTCCGCCACTGGCTAGCTTTTTCGAACAAACGATTTTACGATTTTCGCCGCTTTATAGTGTCGTAACTACCATGTCTGTCGGTTCGATTGCTGTTTTTTATTGTTTAGCAACAGGGTATTATTTAACTGAGATTTATCATAAAGAAGAGCATTTGACTATGAGCAGTTTTGTAGGAGCGTTATTAAGTTTGTTTGCCTTTTTAATGACGATCATTCAAGTCGATATCACAGATGGTACTGCACAATTGCTACAATCAGAAAGCGAAACCGCCATTGTTTACAATGGGGTCGCTTTAGGCGGTTGGATCACTCGCTTCAGTGGAGTAGGGATCTTCATCGGGATTATCACCGCAGTAATTGCTACGTCAGTCTATCGTTTTTGTGTAAAAAGAAAGATCACCATCCAGATGCCTGAAGGGGTTCCTGATGGAGTCAGCAAAGCATTTGCGTCATTGATCCCAGCGATTTTGATTGCCTTTTTGATGGTCGTGATCAATGGAGTACTGGCGGCTTTCCACACGGATCTTCACGGATTGCTATCCAAACCCTTTGAATTCGTGAAAGAGTTGACGGGTTCTTGGTTAGGAATCATCGTGATTATGCTCCTTATCCACCTCTTATGGGCAGTGGGGGTTCATGGGACGGCAGTTATTAAAAATAGTTTCATCAATCCCATCCTGTTGGTGGCTCTAACTGAAAATATCGATGGTGCCAATAATATTTTTGCTGGGGATTTCGTGAACATGTATATTTTTATGGGCGGCGCAGGAAGTACGCTTGGATTGGTTTTATTGATGCTGTTTGTGGCAAAATCGCAACAACTCAAAGTCTTAGGAAAAGCAGCAATCTTACCGGGGCTTTTTAACATCAATGAACCAGTGATCTTCGGGGCACCGATCGTCTACAATCCGTATTTGATCATCCCCTTTATCGTAACCCCTATGATCAATGTGACGATTGCTTACTTTGCTAGCTCGTTTGGCTTTGTCGATAAAGTCATTACGGGAATTCCCTGGATTTCACCAGTCGGAATTGGGGCGTTTTTAGGAACCGGCGGTGATTTCCGAGCCATCCTGATCGCTTTGATCAACTTAGGGGTTTCCATTCTCTGCTATTATCCATTCTTTAAGATGTACGATGGCAAACTCTACACGGAGCAACTTGCCAATCAAGTATAAGTAGAAAAAATACAGTAAAAATGCCCATTGTTGGACTTCTAGTGAAGTGCCAACAATGGGCGTTTTTGCTAGTGCAAATAGTGGTCACGTATGCAAAGACTGTTGATACAAGACACAATCATCGCAATCTTTGCGGGTTGGTTTGGCTTGCTGGGGTGTTTCTTTGTGTAATGGCAAAAGCATACGCAATCCGTTTAAGATAACTAAGATCGTGCTTCCTTCATGACCCACGACCCCTAGAGGCAGCGTGAGAAATTCAAGGAAGTTTGAAGCAATCAGCAACAAGATGACACTGATAGAAAAGACGATGTTTTGTTTGATGATCCGCTGTAATTTCTTAGCCAAACGGTGACTGTCGACCAAGCGCAGCAAATCATTTTTCATCAAGACGATGTCCGCCACATCCATTGCGACGTCGGTTCCTTCGCCCATCGCGATCCCCACACTTGCGGTCGCTAAGGCTGGAGCATCATTGATCCCATCACCGACCATCGCATTGATTTGGTAGGTTTCTTTCATTTCTTTGATACGAGTGGTTTTCTCATCAGGCAGGCAATCACTTTCGTAGTCAGACAAGCCGATCTCTGCGGCGATCACTTTGGCAGTACCTAAATGATCACCCGTCAGCATCGTCGTGTGAATTCCTTGCTTATTGAAGTAGGCAAGACTTTCACGAGCTTCAGGACGGGGCTGATCCAATAGTGCTAAATACCCTGCTAATACACGGTCACGATTGATGTAAATCAAGGTTTTTCCGGCTGCTTTTAATTCTTGGATGCGGGTTTGCTCACTGACAGCTACAGAGGTTAGATCGACTTCTTTTCCAATCGTCCAATGGGCAGCTTGGTAAGTGGTGGCTAGACCGACCCCCGCTTGTTCTTCCACTGCTAATTCCAATGGTTTTTCATCATGAAAATACGCTAGAATCGCTTCAGCCAATGGGTGATTTGATTGTTTTTCCATCCCGACGATCAGTTGGGGGATAAACGGTTCATCCAGCAACAGATGAACATCAGTGACAGCAGGTTTGCCGCGAGTCAGCGTTCCGGTTTTGTCAAAAGCGATCGCTTTGACATTGGCAAAGGCATCCAAGGCTTGTCCGCCTTTGCATAAAACGCCCAAACGAG
Organism: Enterococcus sp. OL5; assembly: GCF_006491895.1. Taxonomy (NCBI): domain Bacteria; kingdom Bacillati; phylum Bacillota; class Bacilli; order Lactobacillales; family Enterococcaceae; genus Enterococcus; species Enterococcus sp. OL5. The sequence continues at coordinate 245,041 of NZ_VHIL01000003.1, read as the reverse complement.
CAGCGTGAGAAATGGCTGCTAATGTCGCAGGAGTAGCAGAGGCAACTAAGGCACAAGGAGATGCCACCACCAGTAAGACCATGCCACGATAAAAACTTTCTTGGAACCCCCAATTCGTGAAAAACGTACACAAAACGATCATTAGTGGGACGGCGATCAAGACGATCGGCACATAGATCCGTTCGATTTTTTCAATCAGGGTCGCCGTTTGACTTGGCATTTGCTGTGCTTCTTCCACCAATTGAATGATTTTTGCAAAGCGGGTGTTTTCACTCGTTTGAGTAACTTCAATGTACAATGGCTGTCCGAGGTTGATGGTTCCGCCAAAGACTTCACTGCCTAAACGTTTCTCGACAGGAATGGATTCGCCACTGATAGCCGCCTCATCAACACTGCTGGTTCCTTGGATCACGATACCGTCGATTGGGATCGCACTGCCTTTTGCCACCATAATCGTATCTTTTAACTGAAGGGCTTCGACTGGTACTTCGACGAGCTCCCCAGATTCAATCATTTTTAAGGCAGTCGTTGGTTGCAGTGCCATTAATGAACTAATTTCTCGCGTACTTTTGTTGGTCGTATATTCCTCAAGGGCACCGCTCAAACAAAAGATAAAGGTCAGCATCGCCCCTTCAAACCAATGACCAATGATACAGGCACCAATGGCGGCTAATGCCATCAGTAGATCGACGTTCAATCGTTTGTCGTGCACCAATTCTTGCGTGCCTTCCCAGGTTTGTTTCCAACCCCCGGCAAGTATCGCTAACAAGTAGGGGACAAAGCTATAAGGGATAGAAAAAGATGCCATAAGAAAGCCAGTAGCCATCAATAGCAAACAAGTGATCGTTGAAAAAACAGCCGACGATTCTGATTTACTCATAAGAAACGCCTCCTTTTGAATGTAGTCTAGGAATGAAAAACCGATCCTTTTCTCAAGAAACAATCGATTGGTCCTCCCTCAACTTGAGCATAGCACATTCGAAACCAAGATGGTAAAAAAACAACGTACCTGATAATGAAAGTGATTATCAAGTAGCGATTAAATAACATTACTATCCAAATGATAAATGGAAACTTACTATTATAGAAAAAAGAACACAAAAAAAGCAGTACAATAAAAAACGAATTGTACTGCTTTTGCTTGTTCGATGAGGTAGTCAGCGATTGGATCGCTTAACGCAAACTATACTTTGCTAAGGGAATTTGACGTGCTTCACACCATTCTTTGACAGCGCCAGAAAAAATCAGCTGGACCTTGGTGAGGTCTTTGGTACTTGTCTGTCCTGCCATAGTGTAGAGCAGCTGTAGCTGTTCCTTCCATGATTGCAAGGTGGCGATCGTTTCTTCTTTGCCTTTTGACAAAAGCAGCACGAGGATCGTGGCGGATAGTCCTACGCTATCGGCACCAAGGCAAAGTGCTTTGAAGATATCGTAAGCATCCCGAACCCCGCCTGAAGCGATGCGGGTAAAGGGTTGTTGGATCTCGTTTGCTTCCAGCAAGGAAATCACGGTGGATTGGCCGAAGGTATCTAGATACGCCAATTCACGTTTTTTCCGGCGAGCATTTTCGATTTGAGTAAAACTTGTGCCGCCGCTGCCAGCAACATCAATGGTTTTTACGCCGATCGCCAGTAACTGCTGAATCGTTTCACGGGACATCCCAAAGCCGACCTCTTTGACGACAATCGGAACGGCAACGGAAGCAATCGTTTTTTCCAATAAGGGCAGCCATTGGCTAAATTGACGATCGCCTTCGGGCATCACTAATTCTTGTGGTGCATTAAGATGGATCTGCAAGGCGTCGGCGCCAAACAGTTCTACTGCCCGTTGTGCATTTTCAACGGGACTGCCCGCACCAATATTGGCTAATAAGAAGCCATCAGGATTGGCTTTACGGACGATGCGGAAAGAGTCGGCGACACTTGGGTCTTTTAAGGCAGCCGAAACAGAGCCGGTTGCCATCATCAACTCACAGGCTTGTGCGATCTCTGCTAACTCTTGGTTGATTTTTAAGGTTTTTTCACTGCCGCCCGTCATGGCATTGATGAAAAAAGGGCTGGAAAATGAGCGGTCAAAGACAGTCGTCGCAATTGACACATCAGCCACGTCAATTTGTGGAAACGACTGGTGAACCAAGCGAACTGCATCAAAATCGTTGCTGTGTTCTTTATGGAACGCTTTTGCTAAGGAAACATGTTCATCTTTTCGATTCATGATAGGTCCTCCCGGTAATGGTAAACATGCAGCGGCAAGGGGGTGATCTCGGCTTTTTCCCACGCACTCATCAATGGTAAAATACCGGTTTTTTGGTCAACGATCACGATACCGCAATCGCCGCCGCCGGCACCGGAAGATTTGGCTGCACCACAATAATTTTCTGCTAGATCACAAAGCTTTTTAAGTGCTGGAGTTTCAATCGGCACACCAGTCAGTGCGGACAACTCCCGCAGGAGCTTTCGATTTTCCGTGATCATTTTTTTGATCGTGCGACTGTCTTCATTTAAGAAGCCGTCGATCAATCGATTGACGCAGTCTTTGCTGGCTGCTAAAAAGGCCGCATAGGCGTTTTCTTTTTCTTCTTTGGATTGATAGACTTGATCCACTAAATCAGAAGTAGAGGCTGGAGAGCCTGTCCAGCCAATCAATAGTCGAAGAGATTTCGGAACCGTCAAGGGACGGATCGATAATCCTGGCCAATCGAAAGCGATCAATTCTGTTAAGGTATGGTCTTTTTGTTTGGCTAAGACCCAGTCGTGATCGAAGGTTGAAAAAGCGATCCAGCCGCCATAACAAGAGGCCGCAATATCACCGCACGACCCATTGCCTTGAACAGCGAGATGGGCAAGAGCCGCAATTTTGAATTGGGTCAACCGATCCATTTCCATTTGATAGTACAGATTCAATGCTTTGACCGTGGCAACAGTCACGGCACCGCTGGAACCGAGTCCGTATTTGCGACCATTCGAGTTATCCAGTTCACTGGTCACTTTTAAATCGTAAAAGGAAAGGGGGATGCCTTTTTCTTGGGCATATTTTTCCGTCAGACGAATGGCTGCCAAAATATAGTGGAACGGGTTATCCCGGTGGTCTAAGACTAATTCGCCTTTGCGACGCGTCCAGCGAATTGGCAGGTCGCTGTATTGGGCAGACTGGATGCTGCCGTTTTTACGGGCCTCTTCAACAGTGACCGTGATAAATTGGTCAACGGCAACGATGATTGCAGGATGACCAGGTTCGACAACGGCGTATTCACCAGCAATAAATAGTTTTCCAGGAACGGATAGTTCAATCATTTCGACACTCCTAATCGATGGCTTCTTAATGGCTTCTTAGTTGATGGGGGAAGATTCTTCCACCGGTAAAAAGGCTAATCCTTTGCCCGCATGAGCAGTTACTAATTGTTCTGAGGCAAAGTGAGCACTTAATTCACGTAAAATCGTTTGTTCTTCTTGTTTTTGGCATAAAACTTTGACATTGGGACCAGCATCCATCGTGAAATAGCAAGCCAATCCTTTTTTTCGCAGCATTCGGACACATTCCATAGCTCGCAAAGATTCAGAAGACCAATAAGTAAAAGGTGGTTCGGCGGCTAAGGTCGTTCCATGCATTTTCAAGGCGTTGGCCTCGGTCGTTTCACCTAAAGCAGTAAAGTCTTTTTCGGCAATCGCTTGTTTCATTTTCACAAGATCGGTGGCAGTGGCAGAAAGCCAGCCTGGATAAAAGCTCGAGGTTTCAACGGTTCGGCGCATCCCCTCACGACTGGAGACTTCTTTGGCTTGTGCATTGATCAAAATAAAGATCATACTCAATTCTTCTTCCCAGCCATTCGACGGCACTTGGGTGGCAAAAGAAGTCTCATCGGTGCCTTGATGCCATTCAGCAAAGCCGCCGTAGATACTCCGACAAGCCGAACCAGAACCGCGACGGGCCAAACGGGATAACGCTTGCTCCGACAAGTTTAAGTCCAGTGCTTCACTACAGGCACCCGCCAATGCCGCTAATCCACTGGCAGAAGAGGCAAGTCCAGCAGCGGTTGGGACGAAGTTTTGACTTTCCACCGTGGCATACCACGGGCAGTCCGCTTTTTTTCGTACCAGATCCAAAAAGTCCGCAACTTTTTTGGTGGCAGCGTCTGTTTGCACCACGCCATCCAGCGTAAAGCGATCCTGCGTAAAATCGGGTGAAAAAGCCACCGTTGTTTCTGTGTAAAAGGCATCGAGGGTCAGAGACAAACTATTGTTCATCGGTAAAATGAAGGTTTCGTCTTGTTTTCCCCAATACTTGATCAATGCGATATTCGTGTAGGCGCGAGCCTTTCCCTTATACATGTTCATAAACTCCTAATCCTTGTATCCATGCCGCACGAGCGCCATCGGACAATAAAATACGGCTGATATTCTCAGCCTGTTCCTTCGTTTTGGTTAGTGCGATCATACAGCCGCCCCGGCCTCCGCCGGTCAGCTTTGCCCCGTAAGCCCCGTGTGCCAATGCTAAGGAAACCAACTGATCCAGTTGCTGATTGCTGACCCCTAACTGCTGCAGGGCCTGATGGGCGTTGTTCATGCTTTCGCCTAATACTTCTAATTGATTGGCTATGATGGCCTCTTTAGCTTTTTTGGTTTCGATCCCTAAACGCTGGATTGCTTGACTAGCCAGCTGCTTGCTGGTTTCAAAAAGATGGGCGACACTTTTGACTGCTTCTCTCGTTTGCCCTTTGATGCCAGTATCAGCGACGAGCAAATAGCCGTCGATCGTGAGGGGAAACGAAGTGATGGGATGCCCTTTGATAAAGTAAATGGCATCTGTCCCACTGGCTGCCGCAGCATCGATCCCGCTAGGATTGCCGTGAGCGATTTTTTCAGAAAAGTTGACATAGGTCATCAATTCTTCTTTTGTAAAGTCTTTTTTGATCCAATCAAAAAAAGCGCGAGTCAGTGCAACAGCGACCGCCGCGCTAGAACCCATTCCCCGTTCAGAAGGGATGGTGCTGACGATGGAGGTTGCAAAAGGACCCGTGTGAAAATCTTGTTGCAGACGATGCAGCAAGTCTTTGACATTTTTTAAGTGGCTGGGGACTTCTTCAAGCAGACCGTGATAGTAACTTGAAATCAAGGTGTTTGTTTCATTTGCTGTGATCTCGACTTGTACTTTTGCTCCCGCAAAAGGGAAAGCAATTGCTGGTTCACCGTAAACAACTGAATGTTCACCCATTAAGATGATTTTTCCTGTAGCTATGCCAGTACCAATTGACATTATTTTCCTCATTTCTCTAGGGAGCTTACCCCACATGATTCATTTATCGTTTGTCAGTCAATTGTAACTATCTCCTGACGAAAACACAATTTAATTAAAGATCCTTTCCTATTTTACTAGAAGAAGGCTCTTTCGTTAAGCATTCCGTATGAGATTTCAAAAAAAAGCAAAAATCTTTAAACTTTTATTGAAAAAAATCTTGATCTGTGCTTCGAAAGTTTCAGTTGACGGCACAAGATATAGTATTGTATAGTTGGTATCGCAAAGGCAACATACAATATTTAGTGATGAGTGAGTTGGGGGATATGAGCGTGATCGTATTAGCAGGAACGATTGGTGCCGGTAAATCAAGTTTGACCGCATTGATCGCCAATCATTTTGGCAGTCAAGCCTTTTATGAATCGATCGATGACAATGAAGTGTTACCATTATTTTATGCAGATCCAAATAAATATGCGTTTTTACTGCAAATCTATTTCTTAAATAAACGATTTGAAAGTATCAAGCAAGCCATGAAAGACGACAATAACGTCTTGGACCGTTCCATTTATGAGGATTCACTGTTGTTCCATTTAAATGCGGACCTTGGGCGAGCAACCGATACCGAAGTCAAAGTCTATGATGAATTGTTAGCCAATATGTTAGAAGAGCTGCCGTATGCAGCCCACAAAAAGCATCCAGATCTCTTGGTGCATATTCGCGTTTCTTTTGAAACGATGCTGGAGCGTATTGAAAAACGCGGACGGGAATACGAACAATTGACCTTTGATCCTTCGTTATACGACTACTACAAAGAGTTGAACAAACGCTATGATCAGTGGTACGAAGAATACAATGAGAGTCCAAAAATCCAGATCGATGGCGATCAATTCAATTTTGTCGAAGACCCACAAGCGGCACAGGCCGTTTTAACAATGGTGGAAGAGGCCTTGAAAGACGCCCGTAAATAAGTAATAGCCGATACAGCCAGGAAAGTCCTTTGATTGGGCTTCTGGCTGTTTTCTTTTATAATAGAAGAAAGCAAGAGTGGAGGATGGATTGTGGAAAACAAACATGTCTTTTATGACGGAAACTATGAATGGATTCAAGTCGACCAACAAGACGCAAAAAGCGTGATGGCACTGCAAAAACAATATCATTTGTCTGACGAGATGCTTACGTACTCTTTAGATAAAAACGAACGCGCACGGGTCGAATATGATGCCGAAGAGGAAGCATTGCTGCTGGTTTTCAATGTACCTCAGCAAGAAAAGCGTGACAATCATTTTGAGACCAGCCCGATGACGTTTATTTTAAAAAGGAAGCAACTCTTTACTTTTGCTTCCCACAATACCCGTTATGTGATTCCAATGATGGAGCGCTTGATCCTGCAAAACCCGCTGCAAACGCCCATTCATTTTTTGTTTCAAAGCTTATTCTTGATTTCTGGCACGTTTTTTTCGCTAGTCGAAGAAGTCAATAGTGAGCGGATTCGCTTGAATCAGCGACTACGGGAAAAAACCACCAATAAAAACCTGCTGCAAATGTCTGATTTGGAAGTTGGACTGGTTTTTTTAGTCTCTGCTACGAAACAAAATGCGGTCCTCTTGGAGCAGATCAAAGCGTTATCCATTTATCGTTTGATGGATGATGACGAGCGGGAACAGCTGGATGATGCCCTGATCGAAGCCAAACAGGCAGTGGAAATGACGTTGCTGGCTTTTCAAATTTTAGAGCAACTATCTGGAACCTACAATAATCTGTTAAACAATAACTTGAATGATACCATGAAGTTTTTGACTGTTTGGTCCCTCTTATTGACTGTGCCTTCCATCGTGACCAGTTTCTTTGGCATGAATGTTCCGCTGCCTTTTACCAATAGTATTTTCGGTTGGGGCATTGCCTTGCTGATTAGTTTAGTGTTATCCGTCTGGATGTTGATTGCTTTATGGCGCAGAATTCGTTAGTCGATCACCAAACCTAGACCGGCGGCGATGACCAAGGATTGTTCTTGATCGACTGTTAGTCCCCGCAATTGTTCAAAGGACAACGCGATCTTTTGAAATTGATTGGTCCGAAAATCTAGAGTTGCTAATTTTGTGTGAAACCAGTTGCTATTGTTCAACTGGTTTTCTTGTAGCGACAAGTGTTTCCAATCCATCTCATAAAACTCACTGTCGTTTAGTTGGCACTGACGAAACAGCATCGTCCGTAAATTGGTATTGCTAAAAGAAGCAAAGTTCGCCACGCAATCTTCAAAGGTACAGTCACGGAAATAGCTTTCCGCAAAATTCGTACCAGTCAATTTACACTGTTTAAAGTGAACCCGATGAAAGCTGGCACCAAAACATTCCAGATTAGAAAAATCGCAGTTCTCAAAGAGGACATTTTGGCATTCCCATTGACTCAAGCGTGTTTTTTGCATCGTCACTTTCTTGAAATGACATTGCTTCAAGATGAGGTTTTTGCAAGCATCATAGCTATAGTCACCGCCTTCGAAGAAAGCACCTTCGAAAAGCAGTTCTTCTTCTAAATAAAAATCCTGTGGCTCTAATGCCGACAATAAGGGCGGTACTGGCAATACGATTTTTTTCTTCATCAAGATCCCATCCTGTATGTTTTTCTCTCAGTATAACACGGCGAATCGATGCCGCGATAGTTACGAAAAAGCGGTGGGGCATTGTGAAATTTATTCAATCGGTTTGCAGAATGCTTTTATAACAAGGAAAACCTTTGATTTTGAATACATATTTTTTCACAATATTTTTACTTGCAAGACGAAAATAATTTTGATATAGAAACTTAACCCGCTGAAAGTGACGTATATCAACGGAAAACTGTCACAAATTTTTAAAATCGCGAAAAAGTTGATAGTTTTCAAATTCACAAGCGAGCTATAATGACAATGTAAACAAAAGGAGGAAATTTTCCATGACAAAAACAGTTATTATCGGTGCAAACCACGCGGGGATTGCTGCTGCCAATACACTATTAGATAACTACAAAGACCAAGAGGTCGTAATGATCGACCGTAATACAAACTTAAGCTACCTAGGTTGTGGGACTGCTTTATGGGTTGGACGTCAAATCGATTCATACGAAGGCTTGTTCTATACAAAACGTGAAGATTTTGAAGCAAAAGGTGCAAAAATCCATATGGAAACAGTGGTTGACCATATCGATTTTGAGAAAAAAGAAGTACACGCTGTGACCAGTGAAGGTGAAACGATCGTTGAATCTTATGACAAAGTTGTCATCGCAACTGGTTCTGTTCCGATTTCACCAAAAGTACCTGGACGTGACTTGAAAAACATCCATTTCTTGAAAAAATTCCAAGACGGACAAACGGTTGATAAAGAGTTAGCCTCAGAAGACGTGAAAAACGTTGCCGTTATCGGTGCTGGTTACATCGGTGTTGAAATTGCTGAAGCAGCAAAACGCCGTGGTAAAAATGTGTTGCTTTTTGATGCAGCGACACGGGCATTGCCAAACTACTACGACAAATGGTTCACAGAAGATATGGACAAAAACTTAGCTGACAATGGGATTGAATTGCATTTCGGTGAATTAGCACGTGAATACAAAGGAACAGAGAAAGTAGAAGCAGTTGTAACAGACAACGGCGAATACCCAGTTGATCTAGTGATCAACGCGATCGGTTTCTTACCAAACAACGAGCTAGGCAAAGATCATTTGGAATTGTTTGCTAACGGCGCGTACTTAGTGGACCGCCATCAACGGACAAGCGATGCAGATGTTTACGCAGTCGGTGACTGTGCAACGGTGTACTCAAATGCTTTGCAACAAACAACGTATATCGCATTAGCAACGAATGCCGTACGTTCAGGGATCGTCGCTGCCCATAATATCGGCGGAACGTCTCTAGAATCAACGGGTGTTCAAGGATCAAACGGGATTTCGATCTTTGGCTACAACATGGTTTCAACTGGCTTGTCAGTCGAAGCTGCCGAACGTAATGGCATGAAAGTGAAATACTCTGATTACGAAGACACCCAAAAACCAGGCTTCATGAAAGAAAATGCGACAGTTAAGATCCGCATCGTCTATGAAGAAGAGACACGCCGCATCGTTGGTGCGCAAATGGCGTCACGTACATCTGAAATCGCAATGGGCATCCACATGTTCTCACTAGCGATCGAAGAAGGCGTAACGATCGACAAGATGAAGCTATTAGATATCTTCTTCCTGCCTCACTTCAACCAACCATACAACTACATCACGATGGCTGCATTGAAAGCAGAATAAGAAACACGAAAGTCGGAGCGTATGCTCCGGCTTTTTTTGAAACAATCATGAAAACTGTTGACAATAAGAGAAAAAAGCAGTATACTATAAAAGTTGAGAAATAAAAGCAGAAGCACCCGCTTCTCGCCTGAGTGAAGATATCGCTGGGCAGAATAGGATTCCTACCATTTATTTGTGTGGAGTACGTGCGGGTTCGTGAAGAACTCGTTTTTTTTTATTGTCTGATTTCGAATCGACAAGCTTTTCTTTCTCTCAAAAAACTCGGAGGTGAATGACCATAGCAAAGGATATGATGGTAAACGACGGCATTCGTGCACGTGAATTGCGTTTGATTGATCAAAACGGCGAACAACTTGGTGTAAAGAGTAAAGCTGAAGCATTGCAAATTGCAGAACGAGCAAACCTTGATGTGGTATTGGTGGCACCAAATGCTAAGCCGCCAGTAGCAAGAATTATGGATTACGGGAAATTCCGCTTTGAGCAACAGAAAAAAGACCGTGAAGCTCGTAAGAAACAAAAAGTAATCAACATTAAAGAGGTTCGTTTAAGTCCAACGATCGACGTCAATGATTTCAACACAAAATTGCGTAATGCACGTAAATTCCTTGAAAAAGGGGACAAAGTGAAAGCTTCGATCCGTTTCAAAGGCCGTGCCATTACCCATAAAGAAATTGGTCAGAAAGTGTTAGATCGTTTGGCGGAAGAAACTGCTGATTTGGCAACTGTTGAGCAAAAGCCAAAAATGGATGGCCGCAGTATGTTCTTAGTATTAGCACCAAAAAACGATAAATAATGACTCACTGAGTTTCAGTTTAAAGTCAGATAACGAAAGATTTTGAGGAGGAAATTAGTTATGCCAAAACAAAAAACACACCGCGGATTAGCAAAACGCGTAAAACGCACTGGCGGCGGCGGATTGAAACGCTTCCGTGCCTTTACCAGTCACCGTTTCCACGGCAAAACAAAAAAAACAACGTCGTCAATTGCGTAAAGCTTCAATGGTTTCAGCTGGCGATTACAAACGTATCCGTCAACAACTAGCACGCATGAAATAATTGCGTAACCCAAGCTTCACGTATACAAACAATTATCGATTTTCATATTAGGAGGAATTATACATGGCACGTGTTAAAGGTGGAACAGTAACTCGTAAACGTCGTAAAAAAGTGCTTAAATTAGCAAAAGGTTACTACGGTTCTAAACACACTCTATTTAAAACAGCAAAAGAACAAGTAATGAATTCATACAACTACGCATACCGCGATCGTCGTCAAAAGAAACGCGACTTCCGCAAATTGTGGATCGCTCGTATCAACGCAGCGGCTCGTATGAATGGCTTAAGCTACTCAAAATTGATGCACGGCTTGAAATTAGCTGAAATCGACATCAACCGCAAAATGTTAGCTGACTTGGCTGTAAACGATGCAGCAGCATTTACTGCATTAGCTGACCAAGCAAAAGACGCTTTAAACAAATAATCAGATAACGATTTATCTAATAACGCAAAGGCCGCTCATTCGAGCGGCTTTTTTGTCCTTTATCAATAATAAATGGTCGCTTGTTTTTATTTCAATCGGACTAAGGAATATTATCAGACTGTTGATACCTCTTCCTGGATTGGGAGAAGTTAAAGCATATCCTAATTGTATTTGTAAAAATTTGAAGATGCTCCTTTAATAAGTAAAAAAAGCAAGTTATCTGATGGCCTCAAAAGAAAATTACACTTTCAAAAGCGCTGGAAAGTAAAATAACCGACCATTCATTATCGTTCAGTGAGAAGTAGGCACTTAGTTGTATAGAAGCTTTGACAAGTTTTTGTTGATAGAGCTGTGTTTCCATCGTTCTATCAATATTAGTACATTCCATATTAGTATTTTATTCGTATATTACATCACGTAGGTATAGAATTTTAGTGAAAAGCCATTTGAAAAGTAAAAACTCTCTATTTCCGTATGCTATATTTTTTAATTGAATCAATTGTTTTTGCTCATCACAATCACGCGCTTCTTTTTTACATTTTTTGAACTAAAAAAAATTAGATATTCACTTTGAAAGCGCTTATTATTTACTGAAGGAGGTCTGCAAAATGAGTAATCGTGATCAGGATATACTTCGACAGTTAATAAAACATCGAAGTTTAAAGGAAGAAGACTTATTAACGTACTTTGAAATATCGCAAAGGCAACTAGCTTATAGTGTAGAGTCAATCAACCAAAAACTGCTTGAAAAAGAATTGCCTGTGATAGAAAGAAGAAATGGCTACTTTTATGCAAAAAATAAAGCCGCTGATTATTTGACGATTCACCAAACAGTACAGGATATTGTTTTTTCAAAAGAAGACAGAGTACAGCTACTACTAATAATGATATTAACAAGAATTGAAGAGCTGTCGCTTGATCATTTCTGTATTGAACTTCAAATCAGTAAAAATACTGCCTTAACAGATATAAAAAGGGCTAAGGAATTGCTGAAGAAGTACCATTTGGCCATTGAATTTTCTCGAAAAAGAGGATACGTGATCTTGGGAGAAGAATGGGACAAACGAATCATACTATTTCACGCCATCAGTCGAATTTATCGAAATTATGGAGAAAATGTGACCATCCAATTACTAGGAAGCTCACAGAACTACATGGAGCACGTCATGGATGACGTCTTAAAGATAGAAAAGTTTTTAGGTGTTAAATACACAGATGAAGATTTTTACCCATTGATCTATTTTATTTCTTCAATATTTGTAAGAATCGACCGTGGACAATCAATCGATAGCTGTCGCGTTGATGATCGAGAAGAAATTGAGAATACGAAAGAATACCAATCTCTTTCCTATATCACGACAGATTTTCCTGATTTACCTGAGGAAGAAAAAGTCTTTATCTCTCTACAATTGTTAAGTTCAAACGTTCGAAATAAGAGATTGGTTTCAGAAAAAGATTTACCTTTTCTAGCTAATTCTTTATGGGAATTCTTAACTGAATTTGAAATGAATACGCTATTGGTGCTCTCTGATAAAAAAGATCTGTTAAAAAAATTACTGAATCATTTTAAACCGGCCTATTATCGTATAAAATACGATCTTTCTACAGGAAATGTTCTTTATGATAAAATTCGTTCTGAGTATAGTGTTTTACATGATTTTGTACGACAATCTATTTCACCTCTAGAAGCGTTTTTTCAAACCGAAATAGCGGATGAAGAGATCGCATATATTACCTTATTTGTAGGTGGTCACCTAATCAGTACAGAGCATAGTGACTTGGAAGACAAAATCATCAAGGTGGCTATCTTATGCCCAAATGGAATTTCCATGTCAAAATTGATTGAACAAAAGCTGAAAGAAATCTTCCCAGAATTTCTTTTTTATCCAACAAATTCCCTTCGAGAATACGAAAAATTTATACTCCCACATGACATGTTTTTTCTACAGTCCCTGTGAAATCGGATAAGAAAGTTTATGTCATTAACGAAATTTTAAATAGAAGCGATCAGTTGCAATTACGGCAAGATGTAATAAAAGATGTTTTTCAACTTGATTTTGATAGTATAAGATCTTCACAGATTGTGGATATTTTGAAGCAATATGTCTCAGTTGATAAAAGTATTGAAACAAAGATTATTGAAGATCTAGATTCTTTATTGTTAATTGATCGCAAGTCTGGACAGGAAAACAAGAGCAATTCTAGTAGTGAGATAGCTGACGTTGTTTGCGAGAAGCATGTCTTGTTTGTAGAAGAGCAACTATCCTGGGAAAACATTCTTGAATTGGCCAGCCAAACGTTGATCAAGGATAATATTGTGACGGATGAATATACGAAAATGCTAAAGAAAGAATATAAGAATCAACCAGCATATATTATGCTTCGACAACGGGTCGTCCTGCCTCACTTAGATCCAATGCGAATGAAACAGAGTCTAGGCGTGTGTATTTTAGTATTAAAGCAGGGAATCATTTATCAAAGTGAGCGAGTCCATGTTGTCGTTTTATTGACGACACCTGATAAAACGAGTCATTTACCAATTCTTTATCAGATCAATCGTATTGCCAAAGATGCTGAATTCATTGATAGAATAGTTAAATATGGCGATGCCAAAAAGATAACTAAAGCAATACAAAACTTTTCAAGGGAACAAAATGAAGCTTAAAAGTACAATTCTTTTTAATCAGAATGACTTGAAAAGCGAGACAAATCCGATTGTCTTGCTTTTTCTATGTACATCACAATTGAGCCAGATTTATTTACACTTTTTGTGAAAAACAGAAATAGTAAATCTTATTGAAAGCGCTTATGATTTAGTCAAGGAATGAAACACTCACCAAAAAAGTAAAGGAGCTAAATTCATGTTAAAAGATTATGTCAAAGAAGAACTGGTTGTTCTTAATTTAGATAGTGCAGATCGTACAGAATTATTTAAACAGACGGCTAAGATTTTTAGTGATAAAGGCTATGTTAAAGAAGGGTTTTACAACTTCATTGTTGAAAGAGAAGAAAATTATCCGACGGGCTTAGATTTAGGCACACATACAGTTGCTATTCCACACGGGAATCCAGAGTATATCAAGCAATCATTTATTTCAGTCATCACATTAAAACAACCGATTAAAATGAAGAAAATGGAAGATGCAGATGAAGAAATTGATGTTGATCTATTCTTTATCTTAGGACTAAACGATGGGACACAGCATTTACAGATTTTGAAGCAAGTCATTGGCTTGATCCAACAAGAAGCGTTCGTTAAAGACATTCAATCAGCAAAATCAGCAAAAGAAGTAATGGAAAAAATCTCAGCAGTCGTTGTTGAAATTTAAATAGGAGGAAATAAAGATGAAAAAAGTAAATATTTTAGTAGCGTGTGGAAGCGGGATCGCAACGTCAACAGTAGCAGCAGATGAAGTGAAGGCTTTATGTAAAGAAAACGATATTCACATCAGTTTAAACAAATGTAGTATGACGGAATTACCATCAATGAGTCAAAATGCCGATATCGTGTTAACAACCAACAACTATAAAGGCGACATTGATGTACCAGTGATGAGTATCATGGGATTTGTGACAGGGATTAATGAAGCCAAATTAAAAGCAAATCTGCTAGAAAAACTAAAAGAGATTCAAAATTCATAAAAAAAGTATACCTGTTCCGCTTTTGCCTCGAAACCAAAGCGGAACGGTATACCAATCTAAAACTGACTTCATAGTATCATATTCAATCAGAAAAGTATTCTGATTAAACATTAAGTAAATAAGACAAGAATTTAAATAATAGCAGTTATTTCAATCTTTTACTCATTAAAACGAAAAACGAAAAAGGAGAATGGGAATGGATACATTAATTAATATCGTACAAACCATTACTAGTATGGGTGCTTCAGCAATCTTACCAATCATAATCACGATTTTAGGGTTAGTTTTCCGAATGAAATTAGGTGATGCTGTAAAAGCTGGTTTAACAGTTGGCGTTGGGTTTATCGGACTAACTTTAGTTGTGGGATTGTTGAATACGTCTTTAGACCCGGCAGTTGATTACTATTCTAGTATGGGTTCAGGATTTACGATCACGGATATTGGTTGGCCAGCCGTTGGGGCGGCATCGTGGATGGCACCTTTTGCCGGCTTGGCGATTCCTATTGGTTTAGTAATCAATTTAGTTCTTGTCCGTTTGAAATTAACTAAAACATTAAATGTTGATATTTGGAATTATATGCATTTTCTAGTACCTGGTGCATTGGCTTACTTTATTTTCGATAACTTCTTTATTGGTCTTGGTGTAACAGTTGCTTTGTCAGTCTTAGCCTTGTTTGTTGGTGACTGGGTAGCACCAATGTGGCAGGAATACTATGGTTTAGAAGGCACGACTTGTACGACGATCATTCATACTGGCTGGACGTTGATCATTGCTTGGTTGTTGAATAAGTTGATTGATTTTATTCCTGGTTTAAATAAATTGGATGTTAGCTTAGAAGGCGTAAATAAAAGGATCGGTGTGCTGGGAGAACCGGTGATCATTGGTACGATTGTGGGTGTTCTCTTAGGATTACTGACGCGTCAAGGAATCACTGAAATCATTCCAATGGGGATGGGCGTTGCAGGTGTAATGGTTCTAATGCCACGAGTAGTAGGCGTGTTGATGGATGGTTTATCGCCAATTGGAAAAGCTGCGAAAGACTTTATGACGAAACAAATGGGTGAAGATGCTGATTTGAATATCGGGATGGACGTAGCACTAGGATTAGGCGACCCGACAACAACGACGACAACTGTTATTTCGATCCCCTTAGTAATGCTTTGTGCATTGGCTTTACCTGGGATCAAAACATTCCCAATCGGAATCTTGATGTCGATTATTTATATGTCCGTCATGACAGTTATGGCGAGCAAAGGAAACTTATTGCGATCGATTATTACAACAGTATTATTTTGTGTCATTGTCATGTACTTGGGAGGTTATGTCGCTCCGGGAGCAACTGAAATGCTGAATGGGGCAGGTGTTGGCCTGCAAGGTCAAGGAACTGACTTTGTATTGACAGGACCTTGGAGTATCTTTACTTACTGGTTATCGACAATTTTTTAAAGAAATGTTCTAGATAAAAAAAGAAAGAGGCGTATATAAAAATGGCACAAATATTACCATCGATTTTTGGAGCAGATATCATGCATTTACAAGACGATATCCAGTTTTTAGAAGAAGAAAAGACAGAAATTTTACACGTAGACTTGATGGACGGCAATTTCGTTTCTAATATTGCGTTTGGTCCGAATCAGATCGCTGAAATGAAAAAGAATTCAAAAATGGTCTTCGATGTCCATATGATGGTTCAAAATCCTAAAGATCATATTGATGATGTGATTGCTACAGGGGCAGAAATGATCTCTGTTCACTACGAGTCAACACCACATATCCATTCGATTTTGCAAAAGATTCGTAAGGCTGGAAGAAAAGCCGGTGTAGTCATCAATCCTGGCACGCCAGAAGCTATTTTAGAATATTTGCTGGATGACATCGATTATATTTTGATTATGACCATCAATCCTGGACAACCAGGTCAAACATTTATTCGCAAAAGCCTAGAAAAAATTTGTCAGACAAAAGAGTTGATTGGCGATCGCAAGATTCAGATCGAAGTCGATGGCGGCGTAAATAAAGAAATTGCTAAAGAATGTGCCGAAGCTGGGGCAGAACTGATCGTAGTCGGTGGAGCACTGTTCTCAGGCGATAAAAAGGCTCAATATCAAGCGCTAAGAGAAGCGATAAATAGCTGATTCTTGATACGATTCCCACTTTTAGTTTTAAGTGGGAGTCGCTATCATCAACAAATATAAGAAATGAGGAGAAAGATCAATGGAAAATTTTGAAGGAAAAGTTGCATTAATAACAGGAGCAGCACACGGAATTGGAAAAGGGATCGCCGAAAAATTTGCAGCCGCTGGAGCGAACACAGTGATCGTGGACTATAATCCAGAAACAGGGACGAAAACGGCTGAAGAAATTACTGAAAAATACGTAAAATCATTGTTTGTTCAAGCGGATGTCTCGAATCCGGATGCTTTGGTAGAAGCTCGTGAAAAAGTTCTCAAAGAATTTGGCCGAATTGATTTCTTAGTGTTAAATGCGGGTGTGGCCTTTGCCAATAAAATGAATGATATTTCTTTTGAAGAATGGAATAAAACGTTAAGTATCAATCTTACAGGGTTGTTTAATACAGTCAAAGCTTTCTACAATGACTTTCTGACAAACGAAGGGTCGATCGTCTATATTAGTTCAGGTTCTGCATTAAGCGGAACGGGCGGCGGTGTTTCCTATCCGGCCTCTAAAGCAGGAGGAGAAGGACTAATTCGCGGATTAGCAAAAGAATTAGGACCAAGAGGTGTCAATGTCAATGCGATCGCTCCACGTTTGATCGATACTGGTGAAATGATGCGAGTGAATTATCCAACACAAGAAAGCTTGGATGCGGTCATTGAAAAGATTCCGGTTCGCCGTTTTGGGACGATCGAAGATGTTGCGAATTTAGCAATCTTTTTAGCTGATCCGGCGAATTCATATATCCAAGGACAAACGATTTTGATGGATGGCGGAAGAACGATCGCTTAAAGGAGAGAATAATCGAATGAAAAACTACACACTGGATATACTGAATGAACTAACTCAAAATGCGAAGAAAATTGATCTCTCTGAAATTGAAAATTTTGTTCATCAAATCAAAGCCGCGAACCACATCTTTTTAAATGGCGCCGGCCGTTCGGGTATCGCGATTCAAGCTTTTGCAAATCGTTTAATGCACTTAGGGTTTTCTGTTAGCTTAGTTGGAGAAATCAGTTCACCCCATTCAAAACCAGGGGATTTATTAATCATCTGCTCTGGTTCTGGAGAAACTGGCAGCTTGAAGAGTCTGGCGGAAAAAGCCAAACAAAGCGGTGTTGATTTAGCATTGGTCACAATGAAGAAAGAGTCGACAATTGGGAAACTTGCCGATGCTGTATTAGTATTACCTGGAACGACGAAAGAAGAAAATGACCGCAACGAAGATGATTTCGCTCAACCAATGGGTTCAGCCTTTGAACAGTTAGCATTTTTGATGTTTGATGGCATGGTATTGAATTTAATGGAAGAAACTGGAGAAACATCAGAAAAAATGTTCGGTCGACATGCGGATTTTGAATAGTTGAGCAATGGTGAGGTTGTTTTTTTACAGCCTCGCCTTTTGTTTATAGAGAAGACCCAGAATTGTTATAGATTTTATGATAGCTAAAGAGTTGATTTTTTAAATTATACTGCAGAGAAACTTGAAATCGGGCCTGTGAAAGCTTACATTGGTGAAGATGAAAAAACACAGGGTGCAGCTGCTCATTTATGAAAAGCAGCTTCAACCTGTGTTTTTTGTCAGCGCATCAGTAAATGCGGCAGTGTACTAAGCCATGCGATGATGCCGACAATCAAGGCAAAGATCAAGACGATGACTGTTTTTGAGAGAAAATCTTTTTTGATGTCCCGCTTTTTCCTAATGGCATCGAGGTCTTGATTTTCCATGAAGGCAACGATCTCTTTATACGTTTTGATATTTTGGGTTTTCTTGATTTTTTCGATCTTCAATGCGGCATACATGGAGACGAGCCAAAAACATAGAGGCGGGGCAATCCACCAGTGTCCTGGTAAAAAGAGTGCAGGCCCAACAGATAATGCGGCCAACAATGTAAAGACCAACATTATTTTCGTGTAGTGATCCATTGCTGTTTTCTCAATCGTTTCTTTCATTTGTTCAACATCTCCTTTGACTAATTCATCTAAAGAAACATCAAATAGAACACTGAGCAATAATAAATTGTGAACATCAGGATAACTTTTTTCATTCTCCCAATTTGAGATCGTTTGTCGGGAGACATAGAGTTTTTCTGCCAGCCCTTCCTGAGAGAGACTTAATCGTTCCCGATGTTTTTTTATTTGTTTGCTTAAGTTCATTTTATCCGCTCCTTCTACCATTAGTGTAGGACAATGTCTGCGTTCTAACGATCAAATGTCTTTGACAATGCCTTGAAATCAAGTGTCAAAATGTTTTTATAGTTGGTTTTATGCTGTTTACATAGCACTACAGCATTGATTTTCTTCAACGAAAAAGCGACAGTCAGCTTGCTTATTGTTTTTTATAGAAGCACCTGCTGGTTTCTTGACAAAGAAAATGATGACGAGTCTGTGCTGATTTTTAGTGTTTGTCCTTATCTATTATTCATTAATTTCGCAAAGATGGGAAGAGGAGAAAACAACTAAGCGTGTGAAAGCATCGTTTTCCATTAGTGGATCTTTAAAGGTTCCTGTGTGTTGAAATGGAGTCATTCAGAAGACACCTCTGTTTGTTGTTTCTGTTCTAGAAGAAAATCGACTGTTGATAAGCATATCTCCCCATAAAAACGTCTGCTTTGTGCTATACTGAGGCTTTGTAAAAATAAGTTTGTACAAGCAAGCAGCAACGGTTTTTTCATTGATTGCTTGCAAGAAGGAGCGTATACGCAGTGAAAAAACTAAAGGTTCAAGATTTAATTGCAGTAGGGATCTATACCGCGATCTATTTTCTTTTAATGAGCGTCTGTCTATTGATTTTGCGTTTTGTGATCCCAGGTTTTCATAATTTATTTATTCCAGCAGTCACCGCTTTGTTTTCTGGCATTATCTATCTGATTTTATTGAATAAAGTACCGAAATTTGGCGCAATCACCATTATGGGTACCGTGGTAGGGCTCTTTTTTTTTGATTTCAGGACATTTTCCATTGGCCTTTTTGCCCAATATGATTTGTGCCTTAGCAGCTGATTTGATCCAATACAAAACAAAGCTCAAGGAGAACGTTCGCGTACTGGCGAGTTATATCGTCTTTAGTTTTGGCTTGATGGGCCCGATCTTACCCCTGTGGTTTATGAAAAATGCCTACATCGATTCATTAGTGGCTCGCGGAAAAGATGAAACCTACATTGCCGGCGTGTTTGCTCATACCTCCAATTTGATGTTAGGGCTTTGTGCATTGGCTGTTTTGATTGGTGCGGTGGCTGGTTTAGGTATCGGCAGTCGCTTGATGGAAAAACATTTTCAACCAACGATCCAATCGCATAAAGGGTGAGGAATGTGTCGAAAACAAGGTTTGATCCCCGCAGCAAATTAGCGGTGATTCTCTTTGCTAGTTTTACTATGATGGTGACCATCAGTTGGATCGATGAGTTTGCCTTTGTCACTTTCTTACTGCTGCTATTTATAGTCAGCGGCTTTTGGAAAAAAGGCTTGCTGCTCTATGGCGTGTTTGTTTTGCTGACAATGGCAGATAGTTTTTTGTTTCGCCAAGGTAACCACGCATTGATCGTGTTGCTGGATTTCTTTTCCGTCGGTTATCGCCGCTTATTGCCAACGATCATGGCGGCGGCTTTTGCCATTAGCGGGACGAAAAACAGTGAGTGGATGGCTGCGCTGCAAAAAATGCACGTGCCCAACGTATTATTAGTCCCGCTGGCAGTCTTATTTCGTTTTTTTCCCACATTGGTACAAGATTTCAAAAGTATTCGCCAAGCGATGCGCTTTCGCGGCATCTCGCTGTCGGCAGGATCGATCTTGCTTCATCCACTGCAAAGTGCGGAGTATTTTTTGATCCCATTACTGATGTCGGCTGAAAAGACCGCAACCGAACTGTCGGCTACGGCGCTGGTTCGCGGGTTAGCATCAGAAACTCCCCATACCACCGTCCACGAACTGAAGCTGCGCTGGTGGGATGGCTTGGTCTTTTTAGCATTATGCGGCTTTATCGTGAAAAGGATGTGGCTTGGATGATCACATTAGAACAAGTGTCAGTGAAACGAGAAAATCGGACCGTATTATCTGAGCTCTCTTTGACGGTCGCAGCTGGGGAAGTCATCGTTTTGTGCGGCGCTAGCGGCAGCGGAAAATCGACCTTGCTCAATGTTTTGAATGGCTTGATCCCTGAGCTGTATCCTGCCGAAGTGCAAGGGAAGATCCGTGTCGGAGAAACAGACTTGCCAGTTGCCGATTTCTCCCATTATGCCCAGACGATCGGCGTCGTCTTTCAAAACCCCAAGACGCAATTTTTCACCACGGATGTCTATTCGGAGTTGGCTTTTTCGATGGAAAATGCGGGCATCGCACCAGAAAACATTCGGCAACGAATCACCGAAGTAGCCCAGCAGTTTTCCCTGACCCCGTTGCTTGATGCTAGTGTCTTTGACCTATCTGGTGGGGAGAAGCAGCTGATTGCACTCGCTGCAGCCACGATGCTGCCCCATGATGTGTTCTTATTGGATGAGCCTTCCAGTAATTTGGATCAAGAAGCGATCCAAAAGTTGACTCAAGGATTGGCTTCTTTAAAACAACAAGGGAAAACCATTGTGATCGCCGAACATCGCTTGGCGTATTTGGCGCCACTGGCAGATCGCTTCTGTCTATTAGAAGCAGGACGATTGCGGGCGTCTTATCCAGCAGCTCAGCTTTTGTCACTATCAGAGGAGGCAATTCACGAGTTGGGATTGCGAAAAGTAGGCGAGGCGGCATTGGAAACTCAGCACTGCCGAGAATCTTTGCCAGAAAAGTCTGGATTAAGGGCAACGCATCTGCAGATCAAGCAATCGAAACGCTCAGCAAACAGCAGAAATTGGGCGCTTAACTTGCCTGAACTACAATTGCCGACGAAGCAAGCGGTGGGGATCGTTGGACCAAATGGTGCTGGCAAAAGTACGTTGGTGCAAGTCCTGTCAGGATTGAAAAAATGCCCAGAAGCAGTATTTGCCATCAATGGACAAAAGCGGACCCAAAAGCAGTTGCTGCAGGAAAGCTTTCTTGTGATGCAGGATGTCAACTTGCAGCTGTTTTTTGAAACGGTGGAAAAAGAGCTGCTGATCAAAGCCCAAAACCCAGCTCGTTTTGAAGAAATTGTCTCATTGTTGCACTTAACACCACTCCTTGCCCGACATCCGCAAAGCTTGTCGGGTGGGGAAAAACAACGAGTTGCCATCGGCAGTGCCCTGCTTTCTGGTAAACGCTTGTTGTTTTTCGATGAACCAACGAGTGGGTTAGATTTGCAGCAAATGGAAGAAGTCGCAAAACTGTTGCGAACAGTCGCTAAAGAAGTTGATCTGTTAGCGGTGATCAGTCATGATCGTGAGTTTTTAGCTGAAACATGTCCTTACGTGCTTCAACTCCAACAAGGGGAACTCGTTGGCACGTATCAGCTAGCAAAAAATATGTAATAAATGAAAGACGGAGTGGACCTTGGTTCATGCCGTCTTTTTTTGTTGAACATGAAAAAATCTTCATGATTTTTTTCTTTCAATCAGTTAGGAAGTTTCGAAAAAATCCGTTATGATAGAAGCAAAACAGGAGGAGGAGCGCATATGGCCTTGAAGATCTTGCTAGTAGAAGACGAAGAAAGTTTAGCCAGTTTTATTCAGACCGAATTGACTTTTGAGGGATATGACACGGTCTGGGCCAAAGATGGGCAAGAGGCATTGACCTTGTTCAATCAGCAAGCAAATGCCTTTGATCTGATTTTATTGGATTGGATGCTGCCAATCTATGACGGCATCACAGTGGCGCGGCGGATACGCAAAGAAAGCGACATCCCGATTTTGATGATGACCGCCAGAAATCAAACCGCCGATGTGGTGACGGGGCTTGATGTCGGATTAGATGATTATTTAACGAAACCTTTTGAAATCGAAGAACTGTTTGCCAGAATTCGGGTGATCGAGCGGCGGTTGCAACGAGAAGCCAAACAACAAAAGAACCAGCAAAACCAATTAGTGGCGGGGGAGCTGATGATGGACATCGCCAAGCACTTGGTTCAGGTTGCCGGTGAAACCATTGAGTTGACGCCCAAAGAGTTTGGGATTTTATATGAATTGATGAAAGAACCCGAGGTCGTCAAAACGAGAGATGACCTATTGAATGAGATTTGGGGCTATGAATACGACGGCCAAACGAATGTTGTAGATGTCTATATCCGCACACTGCGGAACAAGCTGGATGTTTGCGGCAAAGGCAAAATGATCGCAACCGTTCGTGGATTAGGCTATGTCTTGAGGACCGATCATGAAGAATAAGTCAGCCAACCAACGTAGAAAAACAGCCCAGTTTCAATTGACGAGCCGCTTTTCCTTGATTCTCTTTGGTCTGCTGATTCTCTTCAATCTGCTGTTTATTTTATTATCCGTAGGTTATTTGTTTGAACATATCGAAAATCGTGCCAGCAACATTCTCGAAGCCATCGAAAAAGGTGAGGCATCAGGGGATGCCTGGGACTTTCTCGTCAATGCCTATGTCTCGGCAGATGAAGAAGACGCCCTGCAAGTAATCTTAGCCGATGGCAGTGTCGTTTCATCAGAAGATGCGGAAGAGATTTTTGCCGATATCAATCAAGGGCGAGTGATTCCTTTTCTCGAAGACATCGTTTTTACAGAGGAGGGCATCTATTACACGAAAACCCAAGAAGTCGATGGGGATCAGGTGACGATCGCTATCAATGGGGAGGATAGTGTGGAATTAGCCTATGGCCTCTTTATGATCAGCAGTTTCTTGAATCTGATCGCTGTTGTCGTGGGCAGTCTGCTGATTTATTGGAGTGTCGGGAAATGGAGTCAGAAGCTTACGGGTATGGCGCAAGAAATTGCTGCCATTGAACAAAGTCGAACAGGAGAACTGACGGTTTCTGAAGAGCCCATCGAGATTCGTTCGGTGGCATTGGCCTTTAATAAATTATTGAAAGAACAGCGAGAGACGATCGAACGGGAAAAACGGTTCGTTGCCGATGCTTCCCATGAGCTGCGGACACCTTTAGCTGCGATTCGCGGACATGTCCAATTGATCCAGCGGCGTGGAACCAAACATCCCGAAGTCATTCCTTCCTCAATGGCGTTTATCGACAAAGAGTCGAAGCGTTTGGAAACATTGAGCAATCAATTGTTGGACCTAGAAAAAAATCAATCCCAAGATGAAATGACCCTTGTTGATGTTTCCCAGATCGTCCGAGAAGAGTGTGAAAAACAAGCGACGATCGTTCCGCAATCGATTGAATATTTTGTGGAGAACCAATGTATGAAACGTGGGCATAAGCGTGACTTCCAGCAAATCATCCAAAACCTGTTAGAAAATGCCGCGAAGTATTCACCTGCCGATCAGCCGATTCATGTGACCTTGACGCAAGAGCAGAGACAGATGTCTTTGACCGTCGTCGATTTTGGCATTGGGATTCCCGATGATAAGAAACCCTTGATTTTCGAACGGTTCTATCGAGTAGAAGATTCTCGTTCCAGTCAGATTGCTGGTTCAGGCATCGGGCTTTCATTGGTAAAACAGCTGGCAGACAAGTATCATGCCAAAATTACCGTGACAGACAATCAACCGCAAGGCAGTATCTTTAAACTTGCCTTTCCAAATGAAAGAGAAAGATGAAGATTTTTTTAGATTTTCTTCAAGCATTTTTGATTCTTTTTCATGAGGAACTTGTTATTCTAAATATATAGAAAAAAGGAATACACAAACAATTGGAGGAATGAAACATGAAAAAAACAACTATTTTATTCGGAATTGCCGCATTAGGATTATTGGCAGGATGTACACAAAACAACACGGGAAATTCAGAACCTGCGCAAAACAGCAGCTCAAGCACAGCAGTTGCCTCATCGAGTGAAACAACGTCGTCACAAGCAACAGACAGCTCTTCAAGCAGTGCAGCGATCGCCAATGGCGGCTTACCTACGGTGACCGTAGAAGAAGCGATCCAAATATTCCAAGACAAATACCCAGATGCAGCGATCACTTCGATTGATTTGGATACTTCTTTTGGCAATTACTTCTACCAAGTAGAAGGCGTGGATGACACGAATGAGTTTGAATTAAAGATCGATGCAGAAACCAAAGAAACTTCTGAAGAAAGAACGGAAAAATTGGATGCCGATGAACAAAACGGTGTCAAAAAAGATGCCGATCAATTGGACCTAACCAACTTGCTTTCATTGGAAGAAATTTCTGATATCGCCGTGAAAGAAGCAGGCGGTGGTCAAGCAACAGATTGGTCATTAGACAAAGAAATGAATGTAACCTATTGGGAAGTAAAAGTAGAAGATGGCAACAAACAAACAGATGTGAAAATCAATGCCCAAACAGGTGAAGTACTAGAAACCGAATTGGATGACTAATCCTGTTTCGCAGTAAAAAAGATAAGCCGCTATCGTCTATGCGCAAAAGACGATAACGGCTTATTTTTTTACGTATGCTGTTTGACTTCAGTTAACGGTTTGACGCGACCACCAATTTTATCTGCAAATGCTTCGGACTGCTTCCGATCTTCAAAGACCCATAACTTGTCTGGAATTTTTTCACGAGTGCGACGACCATCTTTGCCAATGTAACCATGCAAAACTTTAATCACGTACATCGCCATCATCCTTCCCTGAAATTACTTTTGATTATACGAAAGCCGTTTCAAAAAGCAAGGATTTTGACTTAAATGAGTGATCAGAATTGATTATTCCCCTGACAGGGCAGCATAATCAGCAAATCGTTGATGGATTTCAGGAAAACTACGCTTCAGCTGCACGATGCGATTGGTCTCTTTTGCTAAAAAACAATGCTTTGAAGTCCCCGTCGTTGCCAACTGACCATCACTAGTTTTGTAGATCTCATAGCGAAAATCCAAACGCGTGCCCGTATATTTGTCGACCAAAACATCGATTCGCACCTCATCTTCGTAACGAATCATCGTTTTGTATTGCGCACTGACTTCCAGCACGGGAACGATCAAGCCCGCTTCTTCGATGGTATGATACGGTAAATCCAAAAACGCGAGTAATTCCACGCGGGCTTCTTCAAACCAGCGAATATAATTGGCGTGATGGATGATCGCCATTTGATCGGTCTCATAGTAGTGTGGTTGACGGATATAGCCTGAATATAAAGACATAAAAACAGCTCCTTTCATAGAAACAAAACCTTCGTTATTCAGCATAACGCAAAAAGGAAGAAAAGCAAACAGAAGGAGAGCTTCTTTGTGTTGACCACTAAAGAAAATGCTACTAGAGAGCAGCGGAGTGAAAAAGACAGTGAAACACCTTGACTTTTTCATAGCTTTCTTGTAGTTTATAGATAATATCAAAAATCAGTGAAGGATCGAGTACTTTATTCTATTCCTTAAAAGAGAAAACTGCCCCGGCTGAAAGCAGTTTAGGACGTGTAAAGGAAAGACAATCTGGAGATGAACAGAAGAAAAGCTGTTCCGTGACCGAGCGTTAATCGAGAGGAGAAGAACATTTCTCGAATTTAGGTGGTACCGCGTGTAATCAAAACTCGCCCTTGTATAAAAAACAAGGGCGAGTTTTTTGCTGTGAATCACTATGATTGGCTTGCGGAGCAAGACAGAATAGATGATGAACAGTACTAGGCAACCACAGGGAGCGTAGTAACCAAACTAGGAATCACAATGACTGGTCCGCATAGCGGAACAGAGCAGATGATGAACAGTACTAGGCGACCACAGGGAGCGTAGTAACCAAACTAGGAATCACTGGGATTGTCTTTTGGAGCAAGACAGAATAGATGATGACCAGCAGCAACCAACCACTAAAAGCGCAATAACCCAAAAGTCAAACACGAGAACAACCCACCCACATCAATGAGAAACAAGCAATAGGTGAATAAGCAAACAAGCAATGAAAGCAAAGAACATGGGCAACCATGAAACAAATAGGAGGATGCATACGATGAGTTACCAACGTCCAAAAGGAACCAACGATATTTTGCCAGGAGAATCCGAAAAATGGCAATTTGTGGAAGAAACAGCACGTTTAGTGTTTCGCGATTACCAATTCAACGAGATTCGGACACCGATTTTTGAGCACTTTGAAGTGATCGCCCGCAGTGTCGGGGATACAACGGATATCGTTTCAAAAGAAATGTATGATTTCTACGATAAAGGAGAGCGGCATGTGACGTTGCGTCCAGAAGGCACCGCACCGATCGCTCGTTCTTATGTCGAAAATAAACTATTCGGACCAGAACATACGAAGCCGTATAAAGTGTTTTACATGGGACCAATGTTCCGTTATGAACGTCCGCAAAAAGGCCGTTTGCGTCAATTCCACCAAATCGGTGTCGAAGTTTTCGGTTCAGCAAATCCAGCGACCGATGTTGAGACAATGGCGATGGCAATGGATTTTTATCGTCAATTAGGACTGAGTCAATTGCGCTTGGTCATCAATTCATTAGGCGACAAAGAAACACGCCAAAACTATCGTCAAGCGTTGATCGATTATCTAGCGCCCCATGAAGCAGAGCTTAGTGAGGATTCAAAACGCCGCTTGCATGAAAATCCTTTGCGAGTCCTTGACAGCAAAGACAAGCGAGACCAAAAATTTGTGGCAGATGCGCCATCGATCCTAGACTACTTAACGCCAGATGCCAAGGCACATTTTGAAACCGTAACGAGTATGCTGGATGCGTTGGAGATCCCTTATGAGATCGATTCGAATATGGTGCGTGGTCTGGATTATTATACCCACACGATTTTTGAGATCATGAGTGAGGCACCAAAAATGGGGGCGCAAGCCACCATCTGTGCCGGCGGTCGTTACAATCATTTAGTGGAAGAGCTAGGGGGACCAGAAACACCTGGTTTTGGTTTTGCTTTAGGGATCGAACGTTTATTGATCACTATGGAAGCCGAAGAAGTTGTGATTCCTGCTTTGAATGAGTTAGATGCATATGTGGTTGGTTTGGGACAAGAAACCAATTTAGAAGCGCTGAAAGTCGTGCAAGCGATTCGTAATTTCGGCTTTTCTGCCGATCGTGATTTCATGGATCGTAAAGCCAAAGCCCAGTTCAAATCTGCTGATAAACAAGGAGCACGGTTGGTTCTGACTCTAGGCGAAACAGAATTAGCAGAACAAGTGATCAATATCAAATCCATGGCAAGCCGTGAAGAAAAACAATTTACGTTAGCGGATCTTTATGCCCGCTTCGATGAGATCTACGATGAAATGACAACCAAAATGTTTGAGTGAGGAGAAAAAGAATGACAAAACGTACAGTATATTGCGGGTTAGTAAATGAGACCCATTTAAACCAGACAGTAACTCTAAAAGGCTGGGTGCAAAAGCGCCGTGACTTAGGTGGCGTGATTTTTATTGACTTACGCGACCGGGAAGGGATCGTGCAAATCGTCTTCAATCCTGAGGTTTCGAAAGAAGCCTGGGAAATCGCGGACAAATGCCGCAGCGAATATGTATTAGAAGTAACGGGTCAAGTAATCAATCGTGCACCAGAAGCCATCAATCCGAAAATGGTGACAGGTGCCTATGAAGTGATGATCAGCGAAATCACGATTTTAAACACTGCAAAAACACCAGCCTTTTTGATTGAAGATGATCAAACCGTTGGCGACGAGATTCGCATGAAATACCGTTATTTAGACTTGCGTCGTCCAAAAATGACGAACAACATCGTGATGCGGGCGAAAACGACGCAAGTGATCCGCAATTTCTTAGACACGAACGACTTCTTAGATATCGAAACACCTTATCTAGGAAAATCAACACCAGAGGGCGCGCGGGATTATTTGGTTCCTTCACGGATCTATCCAGGTCATTTCTATGCGTTGCCACAATCACCACAAATTTTTAAACAGTTATTGATGGGTGCTGGCTTCGATCGCTACTATCAAATCGTACGTTGCTTCCGTGACGAAGATTTGCGCGGCGACCGTCAACCAGAATTTACCCAAGTCGATATCGAAACCTCTTTCTTGACGGCAGAAGAAATTCAAACCTATACGGAAGAGCTATTGGCAAAAGTGATGCGAGAAGTCAAAGGCATCGAAGTTACCTTGCCATTCCCACGGATGACCTATGATGAGGCAATGGGACGCTACGGCAGTGACAAACCAGATACACGGTTTGACATGGAGCTTATCGACTTATCAGAAGTTGTGAAAGACGTTGATTTTAAAGTCTTCCAAATGGCTCTTGAAAAAGGCGGCGTTGTGAAAGTCTTAAACGCCAAAGGGGCTGCAGACAAATACTCCAGAAAAGACATGGACAATCTAGGTCATTACGCTGGCCAATTTGGTGCCAAAGGATTGGCATGGGTCAAAGTTGAAGAAGATGGATTGAAAGGACCGATCGCTAAATTCTTGACGGAAGCAACCGACGCGATTATTGCAGCAGCCAATGCGGAAGTTGGCGATATTCTGATGTTTGGTGCCGATTCCTTTGAGATCGTTTCAGCAACATTGGGGGCGATCCGTAATAAATTAGGAAAAGAATTAGGCTTGATCGACGAGAGCAAATTCAACTTCCTATGGGTCACTGATTGGCCGCAATTTGAATACGATGAAGAAGCAGGTCGCTATGTTTCTGCTCACCATCCGTTCACATTGCCAAAAGAAAGCGATCTGCCGTTGTTAACGACAGACCCTTCAAAAGTCTATGCGCAAGCCTACGATATCGTGCTAAACGGTTACGAGCTAGGTGGCGGATCATTGCGTATCCATACACGGGAAGTGCAAGAGCAAATGTTTGAAGCGCTAGGCTTCTCACGTCGCGAGATGCAAAATCAATTTGGCTTCTTATTGGATGCTTTGGATTATGGTTTCCCACCACATGGCGGCATCGCCCTTGGGTTAGACCGATTAGTCATGCTATTGGCTGGTGAAGAAAACATTCGCGAAGTCATTGCCTTCCCTAAAAATGGGAAAGCGGCTGATCCAATGTCGCAAGCGCCAAGTACCGTTTCGCCAATGCAACTGTTTGACTTGAGCATTGATGTAACAACGGTTGAAGAAAACGAATAAGCGTTAAACCCATGATGAAATGAGTGATGAAATAGAAATTGGTGAATGAATGAAAAAAGTTCATGAGAATTCACCCATTTCTTTCATTGCTCGTTTCTTTTTTTATGTGCTGAAGTATAATAAAGGCAAATCAAAAAAGTGAGGCTATGAAATGCAATGACTCCTCTGTTTAAATGGCTCCCTCATCCGGAATATGCCAACAAACTTTCATTCTCGATCGTGTACGCACTGCTGGCATCGATTGCGGTCAATTTTTTCTATCAGCCGGGCAATATTTATTCCAGCGGCATTACCGGTGTCGCTCAGATCATTACTACGATCTCAAGAGAATGGATCGGGTTTTATATCCCCTTATCTCTTGCGCTATTATTGTTGAATGTGCCATTATTTTTTCTTGGCTGGTTTAAGATCGGCCACAAATTTACGATCTTTACTGGAATCACTGTTTTATTGACATCCTTATTCGTGCAAATTTTGCCAGAAGAAACCGTCACGACGGACCCGATGATCTGTGCGATTTTCGGTGGTGCCATCAATGGAGTGGGGATCGGCTATGCCTTGAAGAATGGTCTTTCTTCCGGAGGGCTGGATTTTGTCAGCATTGCCATCCGCAAACGGACAGGGAAGACGATCGGCTCGATATCGATTTTCTTTAACATTGTTATTTTGTTCGCCGCTGGGATCTTGTTTGGCTGGCAATATGCGTTGTATAGTGCGATCGCGATTTTTGTCAGTGGAAAAGTGACGGATGCGGTCTTTACGAAACAAAAGAAAATGCAGGTGACGATCATCACTCGCAACCCAGAAGAAGTCATTCAGACGATCCAAAAACATATGCGGCGAGGCATTACCATCATCAATGAAGCCGAAGGAGCCTACAAACATGACAAACAAACGGTTTTGCTGACGGTAGTCACACGCTTTGAACTGCCGATGCTGCGCAGTGCTATGAAAGAAGCCGATCCAAAAGCCTTTGTTAGTATTGCGGAAAATGTCCAGATTTTGGGTCGGTTTTATGAAGAAGAACTGTAAAAAAGGAGTTGAAAAAAGTATTTCTTTATAGAAGTACTTTTTTTTCGCTAAAAATTAATTTTTTTGAAATATAGCAGATGTTGCTAGCTTTATATGGGGGATTTCTGGTAAATTATGAGAGTATGGAATCAATAGCGTTCATGCTGAAATTGTTTTTTTATGAAACAATTGGATCAATTAGAGAAAAGTGGTTGGAGAATGAACAAACGTTTAAGTACAAGCCGCTATATTACCGGGTTCGACGGCATTCGCACCTTGGCAGTCATCGGCGTTATTTTATATCATTTACTACCTACTCATATGCGAGGCGGGTATTTAGGAGTTCCAGTATTCTTTGTCGTATCAGGTTATTTAATCACTGACTTGCTGAGGCAAGAGTGGGATCAAAACGGCAAAATCAAAGTCAAAGATTTTTATGTTC
Source organism: Enterococcus sp. OL5 (assembly GCF_006491895.1). NCBI lineage: Bacteria > Bacillati > Bacillota > Bacilli > Lactobacillales > Enterococcaceae > Enterococcus > Enterococcus sp. OL5. The sequence continues at coordinate 213,768 of NZ_VHIL01000003.1, read as the reverse complement.
GGCGGATGAAACGGCTCTATCCAGGAATGGTGGTGATGCTGCTTATCTCAGCAGCGTATATCACTTTGTTCCAGCGAAACCTGCTGAATAATTTGCGCGGGGTTTTTGTTAGCTCGCTGCTGTATTACAACAACTGGTGGCAGATCAATCATGGGTTATCCTATTTTGATCGGTTCGGCAATGAATCCCCCTTTACCCATCTGTGGTCATTGGCTGTGGAGGGACAGAACTATCTGATTTGGCCTTTAGTGTTTATTTTGTTGATGAAAATCGGCAAGCAGAGGCATCGCGCCTTTAAATTTACTGCCGCAGTCACGATTTTATCGGCAATTCTGTTAGCGGTCCTTTACACACCGGGTGCTGATCCAACACGGGTCTATTATGGAACAGATACGCGACTCTTTTCGATCTGGATGGGGAGTGCCTTAGCATTCATTTGGCCAAGTACTCACTTGAAGAAAGAGATACCGCAAAAAGCCAAACGGGTCTTAAATATCTCTGGTTTTGCTTCCTTGGCTGGTCTGATCGCAGCGTTCTTTTTCTTAGATGATCATTTGACCTTTGTCTATTATGGCGGCATGTTCTTGATCAGTATCCTATGTACGATTCTTGTGGCAGTCACCGCTCATCCCGGAGCCAGTTTAAATCGGGTATTGAGTAATCCGATTTTCAGTTATATCGGCAAGCGCAGTTATGGGATCTATTTGTATCAATTTCCAGTGATGATATTTTACGAAGCAAAAGTGGGAAATATCGGTGAGAACGTACTGATGCACACGTTAGTGGAACTATTCTTGATCTTGTTTATCAGTGAATTGTCCTATCGGTTTATCGAAAACCCAATGCGTAAATTCCAGTACAAAGATACATTCAGAACGGTCCGCGGTTGGTTCAGTAAACCAATTTTTAGTTGGAAAAAACCGTGGTTAGTGCCCAGCTTACTCATTACCCTCGTTGCTTTGTTTGGCGTCGTGACTGCACCGACGAATTATGTCGATGCCCAGCAGCAGCAGTTGAGAGACAACATTGCGGCCAATAAAAAAGCGGCTGAGCAATCGCAAAAGAATGCGAATGCTGAAGGCAATGAAACGGATGATGAGGCGAACACGAGTGAAGATGAAAAAAATATCATGGAAAAGTATGATCTAACAGCAGCCCAAGTGAAAAAAGCAGAATCTCTTGAAATCACGGCTTTTGGTGATTCTGTGATGTTGGATGCAACGGCTGACTTGAAAGAAGTCTTTACCCAAGCGGTAGTTGATGGGGATGTTGGGCGCCAGCTGTATGCGAGCCCTGAATTGATCAAAGACTTGAAAGAAAAAAATCTTTTACGGGATACCGTCCTTGTGGGGCTAGGGACGAATGGTTCCTTTACAGAAGCCCAATTTGACAGCTTTATGAATGAGATCGGTGATCGCAAAGTCTACTGGATCAATGTGCGGGTACCGACACAGCGTTGGCAAAATGAAGTCAATCGGATGTTGGAGCGCATGGCGGAAAAATACGACAATATGACCTTGATCGATTGGTATGATTTGAGTAATGACCAAGAGTCCTGGTTTTATGAAGATCGGGTCCATCCAAATCCAGATGGCATGGATCAATACGTGAAGCTAGTTGCCCAAACGATTTTACAAGAGGAATAGGCAAGAAAAAGACAAACCTTATGCAATCATAAGGTTTGTCTTTTGTCTTAAACGGTGCTTTGAAAGAGCATCGTTTTTTAATCTTTTTCTATCACTGTTAACAGTGACTCAAATAAAATCGCACTAGAAGCCGATCCGGGATCGATATGACCGATGGCACGTTCACCAACATAAGAGGCACGGCCTTTTTTAGCAACGAGTTCTTTGGTATGTTCTTTCGCTGCTTCGATCGTGTCCTTGGTCAATTCCCCTTTTTTCAAGGCTTCTGCGACAGGTTGCCAGACATCGACCATCGTTTTGTCTTCAAACTCAGCTTTTCCCCGCATTTTGATGCCGGTCAAGCCTTCTTCAACGATCGTACCTAATTGTTCAAAGGAGTCGATTGTTTCTAGTTCCTTCGTTGCTTTGGTCATATTCATAAACGCCGAACCATAAAGGGGACCCGAAGCGCCGCCGACTTTTGAGATCATTGCCATCGAGAAGACTTTAAAGGTATCACTGATCGTCGTTGGCTGTTGTTTGGCATAAGCTTCTTGATAAGCAGCTACGCCACGTGCCATATTGTTGCCATGGTCCCCGTCGCCGATCGGTGTATCTAAATCGCTTAAATAGGCCTTGTTTGCTTCGATTTCTTTCGTGAAGGTATCTAACCATGCTTGCACCGTTTCTGTTGTCAATTGCATCTCTATTCGCTCCTTTACCAGGCTATTGTTGTGACGTCTTCGTTTAACGCCTCGGTGTGATCCGTTTCGCTGAAATCGATCATGGTCAGTGAAAGTCCCTGCATATCGATGGAAGTCATGAAATTGCCGACCTTATGGAAGGAGACAGGGATGTCTTTTTCTGCGAGTAATTTCGCGACATCATTGGCAAAAACGAACAACTCCATTTGCGGCGTACCACCCATACCGTTGATCAAGACACCGACTTTTTCTGGGGTCTTTTCATAATCCGCTAAGATTTTTTCCACCAACTCTTGTGCTAGTTCACGTGAGGGTTTCAGTTTTTCTCGACGGTAACCAGGTTCGCCGTGGATGCCCACGCCATACTCGATCTCATCATCGGCTAAGTCAAAACCTGGTTTCCCAACTTCAGGAACTGTTGCCGCTTTTAATGCGACCCCAATGGTTTTGATCGATGCAACCAAGGCATCGCCCAGTGTTTTTAATTCACTTAAGCTGGCACCATTACGAGCAGCTGCGCCTAAAATCTTGTGGACTAAGACCGTACCGGCAACTCCTCGTTTGCCAGCAGTATAGGTGCTGTTTTCAACAGCGATATCATCATCAACGACCACGATCTCCGTTGTGATCTCTTCCATTTCTGCCATATCTTTGGCCATTTCAAAGTTCAAGATATCGCCAGTATAGTTTTTTACGATCAACAAGACGCCTTGTCCTTGATCAGAATCTTGGATAGCCGTCAAAATCTGGTCGGGGGTCGGGGAGGTGAAGACATCGCCTAAAACGGCGGCGCTAAGCATCCCATCACCGACAAAGCCAGCATGGGCCGGCTCATGTCCGCTCCCACCGCCAGATACAAGACCGACTTGTTCTTTTTGATTATTTTTAGCGATCACCCGTGAGTCGGCGACTTGATGGACCAGTTCAGGATAACTGCCTACGATACCAGCCAACATTTCTTCTACGATCATTGAGGGATCATTAATGATTTTTTTCATGCTTCATGCCATCCTTTCTCGGCTGCTTTTTTTGCTTCTGCAACGATTTGTGCCAAATCATCACTAAAACCAGCGGTGATCGCTGCAGCAAAGGCACCTTCCACCAGCGGCGCGTCGATCAGGTGATAGCGTTCTTGTTGCTGAGGTTCTAGCATGTCGTAAGCAAGTTCGGCATTCAAAACGGCACTGCCTAGATCGGCAAAGACTAAGATCAGTTCAGCATCTGCGGATTCGTTGACGGCATCTACGATTTTCGTGGCGTCAGAACCCAGCTCTCCTTCTGCTGTCCCGCCTAAAGAATAGATCGTGACTGACTCGCCATCAGCCATTTCTTCGATCATCTGTTTTAATCCTTCGGTGAGTTGCTGACTGTGAGAAACGAGTAAAATACTTTTTTTCATCCAATTTCACCAACACTTTCTGATTAAATTTGGCTGTTTGACAAGGGGGGTGCCTTTTCCAAAGAAACACCGTCCTTGTTGAAACCGCCTACAGGTTCAGTATACCAAATTTCTTTCTTCTTGTATGGTTGCACCTATGGAGAGGGCAAAAAAACAGCATCGTCTTTCTGGACAAAGCAAGAAAGAGCGATGCTGCAAAATCAATTAAGACTGTTTAACAAGCACTTTGGCTGAAAAGCGCTTCGTTAGGAAAGAAAGCCCCACGTACAGGCAGATGTTCAATGCCATCATGCCAAGGAAGTAAGGCAAGGTTACGGCGGTCAAGAAACCGACTTCCAGCAACCCGTGGAAGAGCATTGCTGCGACATAGATCCCCACGGTAGTGGTAATCGCTAAGAACAATCGCAATGGATTTAATGGCAAGCAAGCGCGAATCACAGCGATACAGCTGATCCCGATCAACAAATAGTACAACAAGGTCGTCGTATCAAATTGCGACCAACCGTAGTCGGTTTGTAAAAAGCGGATCGCAAAGTAATTGACTAACACCAACAGGGCGTTTGGCAACGCATTGAGCAAGACTGTCGGCAAGTAGCGCCCCTTGATCGGTGCTTTGTTTTCTTCAAAGGAAAGGAAGAAAGAAGGATAGCCTTCAATTGCTAAGTCGATCAATGTGATTTGGATCGGCAAGAACGGAAAGGCGCTAGATGTCAGGATACAAACCAAAGAGAGCAAGAAGCTGTAAATCGTCTTGATAAAGAAGATTCCCGACGCTTTGGTCACGTTATTGACGACGCGGCGTCCTTCAAATAAAACATCTGGCAACGTAGTAAAGTCAGAATCCAATAAGACAAAGTTAGCGATTTGACGAGCTGCACTGTCGCCAGCAGCCATTGCAATGCTGACGTCGGCTTCCCGTAGTGCCAACACATCATTTACGCCATCACCCGTCATAGCAACGGTTCGTTGATTGGCTTTTAATTCTTGGACAAGCAGTTTCTTTTGTTCAGGGGTCACACGACCAAAGACCGTATAGCGTGTCGCAGCTTCTCGGACTTCTGCTTCGGTCGTTAAGGTAGAAAGATCGATGGCTTGATCGGCATTCGCTAGGCCTGCACGATGGGCGATCGCTGCGACAGCTATTGGATTATCGCCAGAGATCACTTTTAGATCAATGCCTTGATCTGCTAAGTAAGCCAAGGTTTCTTCTGCGTTTTGGCGGATGATATCAGATAAAATCAAAACAGCCACCGCTTGTGCATTGGTTGGGTCAAAGGATGCCGGCGCTTTTGGATCGGTCTCTACGGCTAAAATCAACACCCGCAGACCTGCTTCTTGCGCTTCTTTGACTTGCGGCAAGGCAGCAGAGCCGGCGACTTTTTCAGGTGCACCAAGATAGACATTTCCTAGATGTTCAAAAGCCACAGCACCCCATTTGCGCTGTGAAGAAAAGGCAGCGACTTCGATCGGCTGATGATCCGTTAGCTCAGGGCAGCCTTGACGCAATGCTTGCATCGTTAAATTGTTATCTGTGCTGGCTGCCAAATAATTCCCTAAGAGCATGTTAGGGTCGCTATCGGCTTGGAGAGGAACGATCGAATCGAGAACCATATGGCCTTCCGTCAACGTCCCCGTCTTATCCAGACAAAGGGTATCGACATGCGCCAAGGTTTCAACGGCATACATGTCTTGGACCAAAATCCGTTTTTTGGCCAATTTAATGACACCTGTCGTCAAGGCGATACTGATCAGCAGGACAAGTCCTTTTGGTAACATTCCTAATAAGGCAGCGGCAGAAACGACGACGGATTCCTTGATCCCAGAATCTCGCATCATAAAGGCTTGGAAGAACAAAATCACCCCTAAAGGAACGATCACATAGCTAGTGAATTTGGATACACTACGGATCGAAGCAAGCAGCTCAGAGCGGATCGGTTTGTGGACCTTTGCCTCATTGCTTAGTTTCGCTGCGTAGTTTTCTGCACCGACATGAAGGACTGTTCCTGTCACTTCCCCGCTGACGATGAAACTCCCTGAGAGTAAGGAAGCACCTGCTTCTTTGACAACCAGATCGGCTTCACCAGTCAGCATCGCTTCATTGACTTCGACTAGTCCAGAAAGCACCGTCATATCAGCGGGGATTTGGTCCCCAGCACCAAGAATAACTACGTCCTCTAAGACCAATTCTTTGGCTGAAATCTCATGGATTTGAGCATCTCGAATCACTCGTACCGTTTGCGGTGAAACAAGCGAGAGTTTTTTTACTAAATTACGCGCGTGCAATTCTTGGCTGATCCCAATGGTGATATTCACAAAAATAATCGCTAAGTAGAACATGTTGGAATAGGCGCCTACGGCAAATAAAAAAACGCCAATCAATAGATTGAGAAAATTGAATAACGTCAGTAAATTGTCTTTGATGATCGCAGCAGTTGATTTACTGGTTTTTGTTTCATAATCATTGTGCAGTCCCTCTTGGGTTTTCTTGGCGACTTCTGCTGCAGTCAAGCCGGTGGGTAATTGAGTCATAAGCATCTCCATTTCATTTGTTCATTTCTTTCTAATTCCTTTATCTAGTCTAGCATTCGAAAAAGGCAATGCAATCGTTGCGAGGAAAATAACGATAAAATTAATTAAAATCTTAAACAATCAACACGTGTTCTTTTAAAGAAAGAAAAAACGGGGGGAACAAACCGCACCATCGACTTTTTTCAAGTGCTTACGTATAATAGGGGAAGAGAAAAAGCCGAGAAGCAGATGCTTAGCGGACAAAAGAGGGTAGCGAGCATGTCTTTAAAAGAAAAAATTATTGCAGAAAGCAAGCGGCTTGGCATCGACAAGATCGGGTTTGCTTCAGCGGAGCCGTTTTTGGCATTGGAGCCTTCCTTGCGGGAACAAAAAGCCAAAGGCCATACGTCTGGTTTTGAGCATCCCGTGATCGAAGAGCGTATCTATCCTGAACGGACATTTGAAAATCCGCAAACGATCATTGCGATCGCTCTGGCTTATCCGACAAAAATCAAAGAGAAAGTCCCGCGGGATGAAAAACGTGGCATGTTTGCCCGTGCCTCGTGGGGCATCGATTACCATGATATTTTGCGAGAACGGTTGGATCGCTTGATCGCCTTTATCAAAGAACAAGCACAAACGATGGAAGAACAAGTCGAATGGCGTTTCGCACCGCAAGTCGATACAGGGGAATTGGTGGATGTGGCGGCAGCGCAGCGGGCGGGTCTTGGCTTTATCGGTCGTAATGGCTTGCTGATCACAGAGGAATTTGGTTCGTTTGTTTATCTCGGGGAGATCGTCACTAATATCTCTCTTGAACCGGATGAAGAGGTCCCGTTTGGTTGTGGGGATTGCATGCGTTGTGTGACGGCTTGCCCCACCAAAGCGTTATTGGGCGATGGTCGGATGAATGCCCAGCGCTGTTTGTCCTATCAAACCCAGACGAAGGGCATGATGCCAGAAGAGTACCGCAAAAAGATGCATAACGTGATTTACGGTTGCGATATTTGTCAGCTGGTCTGCCCTTATAATCGGGGGAAAGACTTCCATTTTCATCAAGAGATGGAGCCTGAAGTCGATACCGTTTATCCAAAACTGCAACCGATGCTGTCTTTATCAAACAAAGCCTTCAAAGCACAATTTGGCCATCTATCTGGCTCTTGGCGGGGGAAAAAACCTCTGCAGCGTAATGCCATCATCGCCTTAGCCAATGTGGGAGACCGCAGTGCCTTGCCAGCGATTTGGCGCTGTGCGACAGAAGACGTGCGCCCAGTGATTCGAGGAACGGCTTATTGGGCCATTGGCCAGTTGGGCGTCAAAGAACCAGAAATGTGGTTAGAGCGACTGCAACGGTGTGCAGAGTTAGAACCCGAAGAAGAGGCGCTACAAGAATTGCAGCCTGCCATCGAACGATTGCAAGCAGTCATTACCAAAAAGCAGGAAAAAGAGCTATAAAAAAAGCAAAACGAGCCCGGGGCCGTTTTGCTTTTTTATTTAATCTAGTACGTCATCACTTTCAACGATTTCTTCTGAATCCAGTTCAAAATCAGGTGCTGGATGCACACGTTCAGGCAGTTCCATTTCTAACTCGCCGTCTTCTGTATACTGATTGTCGGTATCGGCAACGTCAATTAAAATTTCTTCAGGAAGCTCTTGTTCTAACCGATAGCCTTCTGCATGACGCGCATCGAGTAATTCCAAAAGATGTTGCCACTCGTCTTTCGAGATCACTACAACGTCAATGCCGTCTTTGTTTTGTACCTCCACAACAGAGGAAAGATCGGTGCCGACCGTTTTAATGATCGATTCCAACGACCATTTACTCGTTTCTAAGTCAATTTTTTGTGCCATAAGAATTACTCCTTTTTGTGAAAAATTTTGTCCTACCTTAATTGTAACGGGAAAGTTGTAGAAAACAAAATAGCTTGATTGGGAATCGTCGCTGATATGCGCAAGAACATTTGCACAGCGGCTTTAACCAAGGTAAGATAAGAGCAAGAAGGGAAGGAATAAAAATGACAGAAAAACAGACATTTCATGTGAATGGGTATTTAGCACTGGTTGTGCTAATCGGGTTATTAGTTGGCGGCGGTTATTTGTTTTATCATGGGTTCGTAAATGAGAGCGTTCTCGAAATCGTTCTCAGTATTCTTTTATGGATCGTTTCGTTTCTTTTCCTTAGTTCGTTAACGATCGTACAACCCAACCAAGCCAAAGCGATCCTCTTTTTTGGGCAATATTTAGGAACCATTAAAGACAACGGCTTGTTTGTGACAACCCCATTAACCCAAAAAATCAATGTTTCATTGAAAGTCCGCAACTTTAACAGTTCGCTGTTGAAGGTCAATGATTCAGACGGAAACCCGATCGAGATCTCGGCAGTGGTGGTATTTAAAGTTGTAGATACCGCTAAAGCATTGTTTGATGTCGATTATTACCAAGACTTCATTGAGATCCAAAGTGAAACAGCGATTCGTCATATTGCGACGCAATACCCTTATGACACGTTCAATGACGATGATCTGACGTTGCGAGGCAATACAAGTGAAGTCTCGGAGGAGCTGGCAAAAGAATTGCAGGAACGATTAGCTGTTGCCGGGGTCGAAGTCATAGAGACCCGCTTAAATCACCTCGCGTATGCGACTGAGATCGCTAGTGCGATGCTGCAGCGCCAACAAGCTAAAGCAATTTTATCAGCACGGCAAATCATTGTTGAAGGGGCCGTCTCCATGACACAAATGGCGTTAGAACAAATCGAAGACGGACAGGACATCAATTTCACAGATGACCGCAAAGTCCAACTGATCAATAATTTATTGGTGTCGATCATTACCGATAAAGGCACACAGCCGGTGATCAATACGGGGGATGTCAAAGAGAAAGGAGTGTAGCATTTGAAGAAACTTTACATCAAACAGAAGGTTTTCAGCATCGGCGAAAAATTTACCGTGACCGATGACTTACAAAACCCTCGCTATTATGTCGAAGGCAGTTTTTTTAAGATCCCGAAAAGTTTTACGATCTTCAATGAGCAGCAGCGACCGATCGCGGAGATCACCAAAAAAGTGTTCAGTTTATTACCGAAATTTTTTGTGGAAGTCCACGGCCAAGAAGCGATCGTTTTAGAAAAACATTTCACATTTTTTAAAGCCCGCTATTCCATCAGTGCAGAAGGCATCGATGTGGACGGCAATTGGTGGGATATGGATTTTGTGGTTAACCGCAACGGTAAGCGAATCGCAGAGATCCACAAAAAATGGATCTCTTGGGGCGATACCTATGAAGTCGTGATCTATGAAGAAGATCTAGATGACCTGATCATTGCATTAGTGGTAGCCATCGATCGCGTCAAAGCAGATGATGCCGCAGCATCAAGTTCAGCAAGTAGTTAATGATTGTTATTTAATACCGATGACAGTTAAAAGCAAACTTATCAAAAGAGTCCTACAGCAAACGGGACTCTTGTTTTTTTAAAAAACTATTGACATTTGTCCAAACTCGAATATATAATGGAAGCGTATTCAGGGTAATTGAATAATTTTCCTTATGTTAGAGTGTTACTGTTTAATCAGGCATTACTATAGGGCTCGATTTGATCGAAACCTATAGTAATGCCTTTTTTTTATTTTGAAAGGATGGGAGTTGGATGAAGGTTACACAGTCCTATAATCAGAATGCTGTTTCAGTACTTGATGATAGTGGCAAAGAACTTATTTTAATCGGGAAAGGAATCGGTTTTGGGAAGAAGAAAGGGGATGTTATTGATATACGAAAAGCTTCAAAAATTTTTCGTTACTATTTTTCAAACTATGAGAAAAAGGTTATTGATTCATTAGTTGAAATTCCTGAAGAGATACTGTTGATGGCAGAAGAAATAACGGTTGGAGCTAGTGAACGACTACAAGAGAAATTAAATCCAGGATTTTTGATTTCATTATCGGCACATATTCAATTCACAATAGAAAGAACAAAAGAATATGGAGAGGTAGTCAATCCATTAAATTATGAACTGAAATATATCTATCCAAAAGAGTACAAAGTAGCAGAATGGGCAGTGAATTATTTACGTAGGGAGTATGATTTAGAACTTTATGATTCAGAAATTACTTTTTTCACGCTTCATTTTGTCAACGGATTACAAAGCAGTGGTGCGATTGCAGAAGTTATGGAAGTTAGCAATATATTAGGCGATATTACCCAAATTATTGATATTGAATTCAAGAATAAATTAAACAAAGAATCTATTTATTATTCGAGATTCATCGTGCACTTACGTTACTTTGTCATCAGAAAATTAGGGGATAAAACATCACCAAATCCAGAAATCCAAGATCTTTATGATTACGTATCTGATAAATTCATCGATGCTAATACGATCGTACAACAAGTAGATCAATTACTAAAAACAAAATATAATTTCGATTTTGGTTATGATGAAAATCTGTATTTATTATTACATGTTCAACGTCTCATAGACGACAACATCAAAAAATAAGTGCAGGAAAGAAAGGATGATAAAAATGAAATTGATCATTGTGGCTTGTGGCGGAGGGATTGCAACGTCAGCAACGGTAGCAACGAAGATAAATGATAAATTGAGAGAATTAAAATTATCCAGTAAAGCTAAAGTTGAAGCGGTTGATATTAAATCTTTGGACACTCATATTTCAACAGCTGATTTATACGTCTCAATCACACCAATGGCCAAAAAGTCAAAAGAATATAGTATCCCCACGGTAAATGGTATTTCATTCTTAACAGGGGTTGGATCGGAAGATACGATGAATCAAATTGTTGAGTTGCTTGATTTAAAATAATTGAAAGGAGAATTTAAATGGAAGTTTTGGCGAATATTTTTCAGAGTATTCTGGATATGGGAGCAGCTGTTTTTTTACCAATCGTACTAACGATTATAGGGATCATTGTTGGTCTTAAGCCAGCGAAGTCTTTCTCCTCAGGTTTGACCCTTGGAGTAGCCTTCATTGGCATTAGTTTGGTCATTGACTTTATGGGAACGACTGTAGGAACTGCTTCACAAGAGTTCGTAACAAACTTAGGTATTCAGTTAAATGCACTGGACATGGGCTGGGCACCAGCTTTAGGTCTAGCCTGGACGTGGAGGTATGCCTTTTTAATGTTTCCAGTGCAAATTGGTTTGAATATTCTTTTGCTAATTATCGGTTGGACAGCAACACTGAATGTAGACATGTGGAATGTTGCAAATAAAATTTTTACTGCCTATATTGTCGCAAGTGTAACAGGCAATGCAATTATTGGTTTTGCGGTAGCAATCATCCAAATAATTGCAGAATTAAAAAATGCCGATGCAACAAAGAATCAATTACAAGAACTTACTGGAATTCCTGGTGTTTCTATGCCGCATCCAATGTTCTTATCGAATATTATCTTTTATCCTATTAGCCGCTTGTTAGATAAAGTGCCTTTTATGAGGAAGACTGTAAATGTTGAGACTTTACAAGAAAAAATTGGCATTTTTGGAGAAACTCATGTCATGGGGTTCATTATCGGTACCCTAGTAGGATTGTTTGGAGGTCAAGGAATTCAGTCGCTAATGACGGGTGTTCAAGCTGGTGCCGCACTGACCTTATTTCCGATGGTTTCCAAATTGTTTATGACCGCACTGACTCCTATTTCTGATGCAGCTAATAACTATATAAAAAAGAAATTTCCTGGAAGGGATTTGGTTATTGGATTAGATTGGCCAATCTTAGCTGGAAACTCTGAGATATGGGTAGCCATCATATTTACCATTCCAGTTGCGTTAGGCCTTTCATTGATTCTACCTGAGAACATTGTCCTTCCGTTTGGTAATCTTATGAACGTCTGTGTCTGTGCAGCTGCATTTATAAGTTGTAAAGGAAATTTGAAAAAAATGTTGTTTATCAGTTGGATTATGGTACCTATTCTGTTGTGGTCAGCTAGTTCGTTTGCTCCTATGCTTACCCAGTTAGCAATCGATAACGGAACTTCTTTGCCCGATGGTCAATTAATGGCTTGGTGGGGCATGGATATTTCAGAAATAAGATGGGCAATTGTTGAGGCGTTGCAGGGGAATATTTTTGGCTATATAGGAGTAGTTGGATTGGCTATCTTAAGTTTCTTTTATTTTAAGTGGCAAAAAGAAGAGGAGCATAATGCAGGAGTCAGAATGGGAATTATTGATAGCAAATAAGGATCGGTGAAGTAAATGAGAGCGGTAACATGGCATGTTCTAGTTGTTTTAGCTGTTTTTTTCTTGATAATAGCTGCTATTACAAAAAGTGTATCAGCCACCACAATCTGCGTTATTTTATGCGTTTGGTTGAGGAAAAGAAGCCATTTAGTAGAGTTACCAACAATTTATCAGAAAAAGGGACTAACAAAATTTTATACAAATAATCTGGTTAGAAAGAAGGAATCCAAATGAAGAAAGTCATGTTCTATGCGCCAAAAGATATTAGAGTAGAAGAAGCCACAATTCCTGAACCCGGTTTTGGAGAAGTAGTGGTAAAAAATCATGTGACTTTAACCTGTGGAACAGATGTCAAAACCTATATGCGTGGCTATCGATATGAGCCACCCTTTTCCATGGGGCATGAAACTGCGGGAACAGTTTTCAAAATTGGTGAAGGGGTGGAAAACTTCAAAGTAGGTGATCGAGTAGTTCCTCATAATTCAGCGCCTTGTAATCATTGCTACTATTGTAAAAATGGATTGCATTCATTGTGTGATGAATTGATTCAAAATCAATTCACAAATGGTGGGTACGCTGAATATCAACTGATTCCTAAAGCGATAGTAGAGCAGAACATGTTTTTGATTCCCGAAAATATGAGTGATAAGCAAGCAGCATTACTTGAACCATTAGCCTGTGCAGTATACGGAATAGATAATGTTCCTATTAAACTAGGAGATACAGTTTGCGTCAATGGCTGTGGACCAATTGGATTAATGTTCATCCGCTTGGCTTATTTAAGAGGAGCAAGAGTGATTGCTTGTGATTTGTCTTTGAGTCGGTTAAGACTTGCAGAAAAATTAGGAGCAGCAGAGATCATTCAAATTGCTAAAGACACCAATCAAGTCGAAGCAGTAAGAAAATTAACGGAAAATAGTCGTGGTGTAGATTCAGTTATTGAAGCAGTTGGTTTGCCTGAAGTTTGGGAGCTTTCGATAGATATGGTTAGAAAAGGTGGTTTTGTTTTATGTTTTGGTGGTACTAAAAAAGATGTTAAGGTACCCATTGATACTACCAGACTACATTATGATCAAATTACATTAAAGGGAGTTTTCCATACGACACCTGAACACGTAAATCAAGCTTTTGAATTATTAAAGATGAATGCAATCAAGGCGGAAGATTTTGTTCAAAAAGAGTACGATATCGAGAACGTTGAGCAAGCAATTCTCGAACATGCGGCTGGAGATGTTATCAAAAACTGTATTTCATATACGAATTAGGATGGTATTGCTATGGAAAGGTTTGAATTTGAAGATTTTTTAGACGATGAATTAATTTTTACAGAATTTGAAGCGGATAACAAAGAAGAGCTGATTTTTAAGCTAAGTAAAATAATAGAAGAAAAAGGTTACGTCACAAAATACTATGCTAATGATGTCTTGCAACGTGAAAAAAAATACCCCACCGCATTACCAACAGAAGTGATGAGTGTTGCTATTCCACACGCTGAATCAAGTGATAATGTGATGACACCCTCGATTGTTATTGCAAAACTAAAATATCCTATCTCATTTATTGAAATGGGAAGTTTTGATCAAAAAGTTGATGTCAATATTGTTTTTTTATTAGCAGTGAAAGGCAGTAAGACACAATTGAAGTTACTTCCTAAATTGATCAGTATCTTTTCAAATAAAGAAGAAATGAAAAAAATTCAACAAGCAAATAATAGCAAACAAATATTTCAACTAATCAAAGATGCTATGCAAGCATGAGGAGGAGAATATGAATTATTATCATATCAGCGATGCACCATTTATAAAAGAAATGAAAGAGATGACACATAATCTATGGATCAATGGTTGGGCGGAGAATCATGCTGGAAATATTAGCTATCTACTACAAGAGGACGAAGTGAAGCTCTATTTGAATACAGGCCAGTATCGATATGAAAAAGATATTGGCTTTGCAGTACCTGATTTAAAGGGAAGCTATTTTCTGGTTACTGGGGCTGGGAAATCATTTAGAAATGTAGCCAAAGACCCATCAGATTCTCTTGCGATTATTAAAATTAATGATGATGGAACAAAGTACCAACTACTGTGGGGGCTAAGCAGCGGAGGAGAGCCTACAAGTGAGTTTGCTTCTCACTTAATGTGCCATTCTGCTCGATTAAAGGTGGATAATCAGCATAGAGTAATTTTGCACACCCATGCGATGGCGATTACCGCTATGACGTTCATCCATTCTCTGGATGAAGATAGGCTTACAAAAACACTTTGGAAGATGATTACTGAGTGTATCATGACCTTTCCAGATGGAGTATCTGTACTTCCTTGGATGGTTGCTGGAACGAGTGATTTAGGAAAAGCGTCAGCTGAAAAAATGGAGACATCCAGAATTGTTATATGGCCTCAACATGGCATTATGAGTGCGGGGATAAGTATGGATGATGCGTATGGTTTAATAGAAACTGCTGAAAAAGCCGCTAATATTTATCTGTTAGCAAAGCAAGGCCAGAGCGAGGACTGGCGAGACATAAGCGATCAGCAGTTGTGGTCACTTACTGATCGCTTTGATTTAATTCCTAAGCAAGGAATTTTAGAACCTAGATAAAATACCTAAAAGTCCTTGTTTTAAGTCATTAAAGCAAGGGCTTTATAAAATATATAGAGAAAGCAGAGGAAATAATAGTGAAAAAAATAATGAATAATGTCGATGACATTGTCTTAGAAATGTGCCATGGGTTAATCTTAGCGAATTCTGAGCTACTTCTTGATGAAAAATACAAAATTATTTATAAAAAACATCTGAAAAAAGATAAGGTTGCACTTGTATCTGGTGGAGGATCAGGTCATGAACCGGCACATGGCGGCTTTGTAGGCAATGGAATGTTGGATGCAGCAATCTGCGGAGACATTTTTGCATCTCCATCGCAAGTACAGATTTATCAAGGTATAAAAAGAGTAGCAAGTGATAAAGGGGTGCTTTTGCTTGTTAAGAACTATAGTGGAGATATTATGAACTTTAAAAATGCAATGTACTTAGCTCAAGAAGATGGAATCAAAATTGACTATGTAAAAATAGATGACGATATTGCTGTCGAAGATAGTCTATACACTGTAGGAAAACGCGGTGTAGCTGGCACTATTTTCATTGAGAAAATTGTGGGTGCAGCTGCCGAAACTGGTTATAGTCTAAAAGAGCTAAAAAAGTTAGCAGAAACTGCAATTGAACGGACCAAAACAATTGGGTTTGCATTGTCATCTTGTACAGTCCCATCAAAAGGCTCTCCTACATTTGATTTAGGTAATGATGAGATTGAGTTTGGGGTCGGAATTCATGGAGAACCAGGAATCGAGAGGATGAGCTTAAAATCTTCAAAAGAGCTTGCTTCAGAAATGCTTGAAAGATTAGTTGAACAATTACCAATAAGAAGTAAAGACAATAAGGTGGCTTTGATGATCAATGGTTTTGGAGGAACCCCTCTAATGGAGTTGTATATTTTGAATCATGATGCCGCAGAGATTCTTAATCAGATGGAAGTCAATGTTCAGCACACATTTGTAGGTAACTATATGACCAGTATTGATATGCAAGGGGCATCGATTACTCTATTGCTTTTAAATGATCAACTAGAAGAATTTTTAACTCTGCCAGTCAGTATGCTTGGATTCCATTCAAAAAATAAGGGTGAAATAAGCAGTGCAAGTTTCTATTCTCTAAAGAAGGCTCCTCTTAAAAAAGGGGTATATCAATTAGAAACGAAGAAATGTAACGGGAAAATTGATGAGGTGATAACCTTAGAAAATATGATTTTTATTATTGATGTTATGGCAGATGTTATTATCAGAAACGAGCAGAAATTTTGTGAACTTGATTCGTATGCTGGTGATGGAGATTTTGGTATGAGTGTAGCAAAAGGATTCCGTAGTTTAAAAGATCAATGGCAAGAACTTTTGGAAGAAGAAGATTTAAGTATTGCAAAGTTCTTAAATGATGTTTCTTTGATAATAATGGAAAATTGTGGTGGAGCGTCAGGTCCTATTTGGGGCTCAGCTTTTCGGGCAGCCAGCAAGGATACGCAGGGGAAACAAACATTGACCATAAGCGACATGGGCTCAATGTTACAAGCAACAGTCCAAGGAGTCCAAGAAACTGGTAAGCGTTCTTTTGGGCGAGGGGCAAAAGTTGGAGATAAGACATTAATTGATGCTTTAGCACCTTGCGCTGATAAGTGGATGAATATATCTGAGCAAAAAGGATCATGGCAAGAAGCTTTCGATCAAGGTGCAAAGAGTGCCATAATGGGTGCTGAGCAAACAAAAGGATTTGCAGCTAAAATGGGTAGGGCAGGTACAGTTGGCAAAAGGAGTGTAGGGTATCCCGATGCAGGAGCATTTGCACTGGGAGTAATATTTACAGAAATATCTAAAAATCTTACTTTCTCTTAATTTCCACTACTTAACAGTTCGAAAAAAGGAAGGATAAAATCGAAGTCATCATTTTAGAAGACTTATTCATAAAATCTCTCAGAGATTGCTAGTAATTTCGCTGCTCTTTGATTAAAATTAGGTATAAATAAAAGAGAGAAGTGATGTGCATGTTATACGGTTCGATTGAAGCAGGCGGCACAAAATTTGTGTGTGCCATTGGCGATGAAGAAATGACGATCAAGGAAAGAGTGAGCTTTCCGACAACGACACCTGAGGAAACAATGCCTTTAGTCATTGATTTCTTCAAACAATACCAAACAGATTTAGCAGGGATTGGGATTGGCTCATTTGGGCCTATCGATATCCATCACGATTCTGCCACTTATGGGTACATTACCTCAACCCCGAAATTGGCATGGCAAAATTTTGATTTCATCGGTACCATGAAAAAAGAATTTCCGATCCCGATTTCTTGGACAACAGATGTCAATGCGGCTGCCTACGGTGAGTATGTCTTCGGCAGTGGCAAAGGATTGAGTAGTGTCGTTTACTACACGATCGGTACAGGTGTTGGCGGCGGGGCCTTACAAGAAGGGCGCTTTATTGAAGGCTTTAGTCATCCAGAAATGGGGCATATGCTGGTCGTCCCTCATCCAGAAGATGACTTTGCTGGCAGCTGTCCATTTCATGGCAACTGTTTAGAAGGGATGGCAGCTGGACCAGCCATCGAAAAACGCTTAGGGAAAAAAGGACAAGAGGTTGCAGAAGATGATCCTTATTGGGAAATCGAAGCCTCCTATATTGCTCAATGTGCCTACAATACAACTTTGATGTTTTCTCCAGATGTGATCATTTTTGGCGGTGGTGTGATGAAACAGCGCCATATGCTGCAAAACGTCCACGACGCATTTGCAAAATTGGTCAATGGGTATGTCGAAACACCTGAGTTAAGCAAATATATCGTGACCCCAGCATTGGAAGACAACGCTGGAACCCTCGGTTGTTTGGCATTGGCTCGAGAAGCGGTCTTACATTCATAAACAAAAACGGATCATACTCTTCGGGTATGATCTTTTTTTGCAGCGTATCAGTGGCGCTTTTGGCGACTTTTTGTATACTTAAGCTGAGGTGGAAAAGAATGAAATTAGCTGTTCGAAAAAGAAAAATCGGGAATATTCCGGTCTTAGAAGTCGTACCAGAAGAAATGATTTATGAGCCGCTGCCATTGATTATTTACTATCATGGCTGGCAGACGAGTAAAGAATTAGTGTTGACACAAGGCAGAAAGTTGGCTAGAGAAGGTTTTCGGGTGGTCTTGCCAGATGCAGCCAATCATGGGGAGCGCAAGACCCAGCTATCGGAGATTCCTTCTTTAACTTTTTGGCAAAGTATCCAAACCAATCTATTTGAGTTTTCTTACTTAGTCGATTTTTTTGAAAATCTTGGTTTGGTCAACGGTCAGATCGCAGTTGGCGGAGTCTCCATGGGAGGGATGACCACGTGCGGTTTATTGTGCCAGCATCCAGAAATCACAGCGGCAGCTTGTATCATGGGTTCTCCTTCCATGTTGAAATACCGTGACCGCATCCAAATGCACGCTGGCGCTGCTGGGTTCTTTGTACCCGAGGATTATGGTCAGCTATTAAGCTGGATGGATGCTTACGACCTGTCTTCTCAACCAGAGAAATTAGGACAGCGTCCTCTTTTGTTTTGGCATGGTACCCAAGACGAGAAAATTCCTTATGGTGATGTGGAAGCCTTTGTGGCAGAAAATCCAGAAGCAAATCTGCAGTTTATCTCGCGAGAAGAACGCCATCTGGTTCGTGGAGAAACGATGGATCAAGTCACAGCTTTTTTCGTGGCAGAGCTCAATAAAACCAATCCATGACACGGTTCGCTCGAAGAAAAAGATTGTGTGAAAAGGTACAAGCATAAAACTCGTTTTTTGTCACGTGATAACCTATACTGTAGGGTGCAAAAAAAGGAGGAATTGGTTTGACATACCGCGTTTTATTATTTTATAAATACACAACAATTGAAGATCCGGAAAGCTTCGCCAAGGAGCATTTAGCATTTGGGAAAGAAATTGGCATCAAGGGCCGTATTTTAGTAGCCAATGAAGGGATCAATGGCACGCTTTCTGGAACGGTTGAAGCAACGGATCGCTATATGGAAAAAATGGAAGCTGATCCCCGTTTTAAAGGGATTTTTTATAAGATCGACGAAGTAGAAGAACATGCGTTTAAAAAGCTATTCGTTCGTCCGCGCAAAGAATTGGTTTCATTGAACCTTGAAGACGACATCGATCCATTAGAAATGACTGGAAAATATTTAGATCCTAAAGCGTTCAAAGAAGCGCTGTTAGATGAAGATACCGTGGTGATCGATGCCCGTAACGATTATGAATATGATTTAGGCCATTTCCGAGGAGCCGTTCGTCCCGATATCCGCAGCTTCCGTGAGTTGCCGCAATGGATCATCGATAATAAAGAGAAATTCATGGATAAAAAAGTCGTTACTTATTGTACTGGTGGTATCCGTTGTGAAAAATTCTCAGGCTGGCTGCTGCGAGAAGGCTTTGAAGATGTGGCCCAACTTCATGGTGGTATCTTTGCTTATGGGAATGACCCAGAAGTTCAAGGCGAGCTTTGGGATGGCAAAATGTACGTCTTTGATGAACGCATCAGTGTGGAAATCAATCATGTAGATAAAAAAGTCATCGGCCGCGACTGGTTTGATGGCACACCTTGCGAGCGCTATGTAAACTGTGCCAACCCAGAATGCAATCGCCAATTCTTAACTTCTGAGGAAAATCAGGCTGCCCATTTAGGTGCCTGCAGCTATGATTGTGCCATCCACGAACACAACCGTTACGTGGAGCAACATGGAATCACAGAAGCAGAAAAAGCTGAACGGTTAAAAAACTTTGCAACAAAAAACGAAACAGTCACTGCCTAAACCGACAACTGTTTCACAGAAAATGAATGATTAAAAGAGTCGCACGTGAGTCCGAAAACTGGCTTAGCTCAGTCAAGTTTTCAATCTTCCGTGCGACTTTTTTGAATGAACAAAGTTGGAAACGACCGTTTTTTAATTATCTGAAAAATCTAACTATTCCAATTGTTCTTTTTTCTTTCCTATCGAGAAAAAACGCAAGGCTCTCGCATATTTCACGATTTTAGAGTAAACTATACCTAATTGTGGAAGAGGAAAGAGGAATTCAGATGAAAATTGTTATTGCTGGTGCAGGTGCTATGGGCAGCCGTTTTGCTATTATGCTAAAAAGAGGCGGAAATGACGTCACGTTGATCGACGGCTGGCCGGCGCATATCGAAGCGATCCGTGAACACGGATTACGAGCGAACTTAAACGGTGAAGAGATCGCAGTCCCTTTTTCGATCTATTCGCAAAATGAGATCCCAACGACTGTACAAGCAGACTTGATCCTAGTCTTTACTAAAGCGATGCAACTGGATCAAATGATGCAAACGATCAAACCGATGATCGGCGAGCAAACGAAAGTCTTATGCTTATTAAACGGGATCGGTCATGAGGACACGATTGAAAAATATGTTAGCACGGATAAAATCTTTTTAGGAAATACCATTTGGACGGCGGACTTGATTGGTCCTGGTAATGTTCGCTTGTTTGGGGATGGTTCTGTAGAACTGCAAAATATCGAACCGGGGAAAGAAGAAGATGCCCGTCAATTGGCGGCAGTCTTGGCTGATGCTGGGTTGAATGCGTCTTATTCTGAGAACATCCGTTACTCCATCTATCGCAAAGCCTGTGTCAACGGCACCCTAAATGGTTTGTGTTCGATTTTAAATGTGAATATTGCCCAATTCGGACAAACCTCAACGGCGCGTGCGATGGTCCAAACGATCGTGGAAGAATTTGCGGCAGTTGCTGCCCATGAATCTGTTGAACTGGATGTATCCGAAGTAGTCCACCATATTGAGGAAACCTATGATCCAGAAGGAATCGGAATGCACTATCCATCCATGTATCAAGATTTGATCAATAATCATCGCAAAACCGAGATCGATTATATCAATGGCGCAATCTCACGAAAAGGCCGCAAGTACCAAGTCCCAACGCCTTATTGTGACTTTTTGACTCAAATGATCCATGCCAAGGAAGATATTTTAGCAGCAGAGTAACCTAAGTAAATATGGTCTTAAAATGAAAAAACGGCGTATCCTTTTAGGGTTCGCCGTTTTTGGTTCATTTATTGAAAATGTGTTGTAGAGTGCATTTAAAGGTGACGCTATTGTGCAGGCAGATCCGCCATAAACCGTTCGCTACCTTGAAAGACCGCTAATTGATTGACACCAAAGGAACGCAGCAGATCGCTCATCGCTGCAAAATCTAACCGATAGTCACTGGCTTTATGGGCATCAGAACCGAGGGTGAACAATTTCCCACCGACACTTTGGTACAGCGGGATAGCATATTGATAAAGGTGGGCATTTTGATAGGGGCCAAAACTCTTAGCGTTGATTTCCATCGCTAAGTCGCGGGCAACGATTTTTTTGAAGATCGTCGTTAACTCTGTTTCAAAATGGGCGGCCAATTCCTCAGCTGTAAATTGGAAACGTCGCAAGCCATAATCAAAGTGGGTCACGATGTGCCCGTCAGAAAACGAGTCCAACACGTGGGCCATTTGGTCAAAGTATTGTTTGGCGACTGCAAATTTGTCCTTGTTCAACACGGCATCGTCCATATAATCAAAGGTACCGTTTTGATGGATACTGATCAATTTCAAGTCATAGGGATGGCTTTCAAGATAGCGCAAGATTTCTTGTTCTTGACCAGGCACGACACCAATCTCGATGCCTTTTAAGAGTTTCGTCGCTGTGGTCTCTTGCAGCTTCTGGTGGGTATTTACTAGTAATTCATAGTCAGGAATATCATCACGGAATCCCGAATAGGGGTTCTTCAAATCGAAATGATCTGTCGCAACGAAGTAGGCAGGCTGGTAAGCAAGATAATTCTCAAACTGTTCATCTGAATCAAAAGACAAAAATGTATGCAGATGTTGATCATAATAATTCATAAACAAGACTCCTTTTCTTGAATACGATACCACAAAAAAGCAGAAGAAACTATGATTGGCTGAGAAAAGGTTTTCTCTTGGACAATTTTTCGCTTATAATAAATAAGAATAGAGCGAAGGAGTCGGTCAGCCATGAGTATGTACCTTGAAATTCCTGAATTTGAAAGTGAATTTCGTTTTCGAACGTTTCTAAATGATGGGTTGACCATCGTTTATCCCCATGTCCATAAAGAAATCGAGATCATTTACGCTAAGGGCGGCACGGTGAATATTGGTGTTGACGATACGATTATTGAGTTGGAGGAAGGGGATCTGTATCTATTTTCCAGCGGGCAACCCCACTACTTTCTTGCATCACCTGAGAGTGAACGCTATGTCTATCAATTTGATATGCAGCTTTTTGAAGAGCCGCTGCTGCGAGAAAATGAAGTATCCTTGATGACACTCTTTGAAGAAGGGGAGCCCCACAGTAAAAATTGGCCAACGAGTTTTACGGAAAAAATAACAGGTCTCTTGATCGAGTTGTATCAGTTGGAAGAAGAAAATGTTGTTGGGAAGCGTTATTTGACTCTCGGGCTGCTTTACCAGTTGATTGGGGAGTGCTATCAAGGTTTGCCAAAGCGCAAACAAGCCGTCAATCCGCTAAAACGAACGGCCGCGCAATACAAAGAAACCTTGCAGCGTCTGAATGATGTCTTTGAGTACATCGAATCTCATTACCAAGAAGTCTTGACGATGGAGGACACCGCAAGACATGTAGGGTTTAGTCCCCATTATTTCACGCGTTTCTTTAAAACCAATACTGGCAAGACCTTCATGCAGTTTTTGACGGAATACCGCATCAATCAAGCCAAATTTATCTTGGCCAATGAAAAGATCCCCATGGCAGAAGTCGCTGAAAAAGCAGGTTTTGCCAGTGTCAAAACATTTCACCATGTCTTTAAGGAAGCCGTTGGTCAATCACCGTTGCAGTACCAGAAACAACTGAATCAAAATTGATAGAAACAGCCGATGAGCCTTTGCTTGTCGACTGTTTTTTTGTCAATTTAGTGCTATTTTTTCTCGATAGTGTTTTTTTAAGCGCTTTGCATAAATTGTGGAGTGGTTCTTTTTGTTAAAGTTTCATAAGATAATTTTCGGGAATTTTTTCAATGGAAACTGGGAAGAACTGCTTTCGATGTTTCGCTATAATGAGGGGGTAGAAAATAATAAGCGTTTTCAGGAGGAAAGATATGACAGTTAAAGTTGGAATCATTGGGTGCGGTGGGATCGCAAACGGCAAGCACATGCCTGCCTTGTCTCAAGTAGAAGAAGTAGAAATGGTTGCCTTTTGTGATCTGCTGGTTGAACGTGCAGTTGAAGCGAAATCAGCATTTGGGACCGAAGATGCCCAAGTATTCAGCGATTATCAAGAGATGTTGGCACAAGCTGATCTAGATGTGATCCATGTGTGTACACCAAACGCCTCACACGCTGAGTTGACGATTGCCGCACTAGAAGCGGATTGTCATGTCATGTGTGAAAAACCAATGGCAAAAACAGCGGCAGAAGCCAAAGCAATGATCGAAGCAGCCAATAGAACAGGAAAAAAACTCACGATCGGCTACCAAAACCGTTTCAGAAAAGATTCTCGTTATCTTCATGAAGTGTGCGCCGAAGGACAATTAGGAAACATTTATTTTGGGAAAGCTCATGCGATCCGTCGTCGGGCTGTGCCAACTTGGGGTGTTTTCCTTGATGAAGAGGCGCAAGGCGGCGGTCCGTTGATCGATATCGGTACCCACGCATTGGATCTGACCTTATGGATGATGAACAATTACAAACCAAAATTTGTTGTCGGAAAAGCGTATCATGAGTTGTCACAAACCAAAAATGCCGCAAATGCTTGGGGCCCTTGGGACCCAGAGAAATTCTCAGTAGAAGATTCGGCCTTTGGTTTTGTGGTCATGGAAGATGGCGCAACGATTTTCTTAGAAGCCAGCTGGGCACTCAACAGTTTGGACGTGAAAGAAGCCAAAACGACACTGATGGGTAGCAAAGCCGGTGCGGATATGAACAACGGTTTGACCATCAATGGGGAAGACCACAGCTTGCTGTATGAAAAAAATATCGAACTTGAAACAGGCGGCGTTGATTTTTATGAAGGAAACGGGGAGACGCCAGAAATTTTAGAAGCACAATCGTGGATCCATGCGATCATCAACGATACCGAACCAGTGGTCAAACCTGAAGAAGCAATGGTCGTGACGGAGATTTTAGAAGCGATCTACAAATCATCGCAAACCGGTGAGCCAGTCTACCTATAAGAACTGCTGGAAGAAAAGGAGCGAGCATAAATGACAAAACCGAAAATCGCTTTACAGCTTTGGAGTATTCAAGAGGACTGCAAGACAGATCTTTTTGAAGCGTTGAAAACAGTAAAACAAAACGGCTATGACGGTGTTGAATTTGCCGGTTATCATGGACACAGTGCTGTTCAGATCAAAGAAATGCTGGAGCAGTTGGATTTGGCGGTCGCGGCTTCCCATATCCCGTTTGAAGCATTGCAAGATCTTTTTGAAGAAACCGTCGCTTTTGAAAAAACGATTGGCAATCAACGGATCGTGATTCCGTATGCCAGCTTTGATTCTTTGGAAAAATGGCAAGCCTTTGCTGCGGAGCTGACCCAGATCACCCAAAAGTTGCAAGCAGAAGGGCTGACTTGCTACTACCACAACCATGCCCATGAATTTACTGAAGTTGCTGGAGAATCCATGATCGATGAACTGATCAAAGACAATCCGCAACTGCGTTTGGAAGCCGACCTTTACTGGTTAGCCTTTGCAAACGTGGCTGTTTTACCTTGGCTAAAGGAACGCGAAACGAAGGTCGGTTTGGTTCATATCAAAGATATGCAAGAGCAGCCGCAGGAAAGCACCGAGATCGGCAATGGGATTTTACCAATCAAGTCGTATGTAGAAGCAGCTAAAGCATTAGAACTACCATGGCTGATCGTCGAGCAGGAAGCGTTTCAAAAATTCGCTCCTTTAGAAGCCAGCGGGATTGATTATCTGCAATTAAAAAACATCGTAGAGGAGGTCTACCAATGATCCATGTTACGGTATGGAACGAGTTTCGTCATGAAAAAACAAATGAGACCGTCCAAAAAATGTATCCAGAAGGAATCCATGGTCAAATTGCCAAGTTTTTAGAAGAGGATGATTTCCAAGTGCGAACGGCGACCCTTGATGAACCAGAACACGGGTTGACGGAGCAAGTATTGGCTGACACGGATGTGTTGGTTTGGTGGGGCCATATGGCGCATGAAGAAGTCGATGATGCTATCGTTGCTCGTGTGCAGCAGCGTGTATGGGAAGGAATGGGACTGATTGTCTTGCATTCCGGCCATTTTTCGAAAATCTTTAAAACCTTGATGGGAACGTCGTGCGATTTGAAATGGCGGGTAGACGATCAGCATGCGCGGATCTGGAATATCAATCCAAGCCACCCAATCGTTGAAGGAGTCGGCGAATGGATCGAACTAGAGCAAGAGGAAATGTATGGCGAGCACTTTGATATTCCAGCGCCGGATGAATTGATTTTTGTCAGCTGGTTCCCTGGTGGTGAAGTTTTCCGCAGCGGCTGTACATTCCGCCGTGGGAATGGCAAGATTTTCTATTTCCAGCCTGGTCATGAGACATTCCCAAGCTATTACAATCCCAAAGTGCAAAAAGTGATCCAAAATGCGGCTCGCTGGTGTGCACCAACAGAAAATCGTTACCCAACATATGGGCATTTTCAAGCAATTGAGGAGGAAAGAAAATGAAATTAGGTGTTTTTACCCCATTATTCAATCAACTTAGCTTTGAAGAAATGATCGATGAAGTAGCGAAAAAAGGGCTCCAAACCGTTGAGATCGGTACCGGTGGTTCTCCCGGCAATGCCCACTTAGACATTGACCGTTTACTAGCAAGTGAAGCAGAGCGAAAAGAATACTTAGCGAAATTAGCTGATAAAGGATTGGAAATCTCAGCTTTGAGCTGTCACAACAACCCAATCTCTCCATTAAAAGCAGAAGCGCAAGAAGCCGATGAACTTTTGCGCAAAACCATCAAATTAGCCAGCTTAATGAATGTACCTGTTGTGAACGGATTTTCAGGCGTTTCAGGCGGAAATGCAACAGATACGCAAGTCAACTGGCCAGTATTGCCATGGCCAACGGAATACGATGACAATTATAATTATCAATGGGAACAAAAACTGATTCCTTATTGGAAAGGCATCAACACGGAAGCGGAAGCGGCTGGTGTTAAAATCGGGATCGAACTTCATGGCGGCTTTTTGGCACATACTCCTTATACGATGTTGAAACTGCGAGATGCTGCGGGGAAAGCCATCGGCTGTAACTTGGATCCAAGTCATTTATGGTGGCAAGGGATCGACCCAGTGGCAGCGGTCAAAATCTTAGGGGAAGCCGATGCGATCCATCACTTCCATGCCAAAGATACGTATTTGGACCAAGACAATATCAACATGTATGGCTTGACGGACATGCAGCCATATAGCAATGTCAAAACCCGAGCTTGGACCTTCCGTTCAGTCGGTTGCGGCCACAGCTTACAAGTCTGGTCAGATATTATTTCTGCGCTTAGAATTTATGGGTATGATTATGTCTTGAGTATTGAACATGAAGATCCAATCATGTCCATTGATGAAGGACTGACTCGTGCCATCAGTAACTTGAAGACGATTATGATCCGTGAAGAAGCTTCATCCATGTGGTGGGCATAAGAAGAAAACCGAGGAGTGTCAGACATGAGTGCAATCAATTTTGCAGTAATCGGATATGGCGGCATGGGTGCGTACCATGTCCACAATATCTTACCAAATGAAAACGAACGAATCCACATCGTAGGAACTTACGATATCAATGAAGAACGTCAAGCGATCTCACAAGAAAAAGGCCATAAGATCTTTAAAAGCTATGATGAAGTCTTAGCCGATGAGACGATCGAAGCAGTATTGATCGCCACACCTAATGACTTGCATAAAGAGTTATCGATCGCTGCGTTGAAAGCAGGCAAACATGTTGTTTGCGAGAAGCCTGTTGCGCTGAATACTACGGAACTAGATGAGATCGTGGCGGTTGCCCAAGAAACTGGCAATACCTTTATGGTTCACCAAAACCGCCGTTGGGATCCTGATTTTTTACTTGTACGCGAACTGTACCGTAATGGACAGATCGGCGATTTGTTCCAATTAGAATCACGGGTCCAAGGGGCAAACGGCATCCCAGGAGACTGGCGTCATGTGAAAAAACAAGGCGGGGGAATGCTCTTAGACTGGGGCGTTCACTTGCTGGATCAAATGCTATGGCTGATCGACAGCCCAGTGAAAGACGTCAAAGCGGATCTTAGCTTTGTGTTGGGGGAAGAAGTCGATGATGGGTTCTTCGCTCTGATTACTTTTGAAAATGGGGTCAAAGCAGTCGTGGAAGTTGGAACCTCCAATTACACGCAATTGCCTCGCTGGTACATCAAAGGAACAGAAGGAACAGCCACCATCACCGATTGGGATCTAAATGGGGAAATGGTTCAGGCAACAGGTCGCGAAGACGTGGCCGCACCAAAACCAGTTCAAGCAGGCGTTGGCTTGACGAAAACGATGGCACCGCCATCGGAATTGGCAGCCAAAGAGATCCCTTTCCCGAAAGCCGAAGCGGATTTTGAACCTTTCTACAAGAATTTTTACAACGTTGTACGCAACGGTGCCGAACCTATCGTTAAAAACGAAGAAGTCCGAGCAGTGATGCAGTTGATTGAACGCATTTTTGCCACAGCGTAAGAGAAAAAGTCCCCGCCAGATAATTGGTGAGGGACTTTTTTCTACTTCATATAGTTTGTTTAAACGAATCTACCATGCAATATAGGCATCATTGACAAGCGAACCGCTTATTATGAATGTTCGGATAGGAGAATAGCCGATATTTCAACATAATAATCAACATATGATAGATACGGATAAAGATAGTTTAAATCACAGTTATTTTTCCTATTGTTAGTTCAATGTTTAGAGGGAGCAATATAAATTATACTGCTCTTTTTGTCTACATGATTGTTCATTAATTATCTAAATAATATACATTCACAAGAATATTTTGGTTGTGATTTCCAAATCCTTTTCCAAACAGGGTCAGCCCTCCTTTATTTTTAGCATTTTCTTCAATTTCTAATCGTAATTTTATAAAAGGGGAATTATGTAACTGCAAATCATCAATGGTAACTTCTGAGTAGCATTCACCATCAATACCAGTATCTAGTTTATTGATTCGAATATGCTTGAGTAAACCGTATTGGCTAAAACGATCGTTCCACCATAACGGAGTATATCGACCTCGAGTATCAGAAAAGTTTCCCGGAACTGTATAAATAGCTACTTTGACATCATTAACAAATATTGAAATATCGCTAGGCCAAATATTGTTCGACAAAGGAAATTCTGAGGCTAATTCCATGCTGATCTCTAACAGTTCAGGGGTTTCAGATTCTTGTAAGAGGTTCGGGATTTTGTACTCCACAAAGCCTTGATTGAACCACAGTAAGGCTGCATTAACTCGATTAGAATCCAAGAAATACTTTGGGTCATCGGACTTTCCTACTACTTCTTTAACTGTCGCCAGTCCACACGTTGGACTGACAGAAAAATCTGTGAAGTGTCCAATGTTTAAATCTGTAGAATGAAGTCTGAATGCTTGGTAGATTCGCTCGGGGAAAGTGATGTGGATATCATCTACTTTCAAAAAAACCATCTTTTTATTTCTATTGGTGCCAATCCCTCGTTCAGAATCGAGGAGTCCAGCATCTTCCATTTTTTGTACATGACGTGTGGTAATCGCACTGCTGATATGTAATTCTTTGGCAATTTCACTAATACTTTTTTTCTCGTTACCGATGAAATGAATTATTTTCAAGCGTGTTTCACTTGCCAACGCTTCATAAACCGGTAGGGAATGTTTCGTTAAATCTAGCTCCATTTCTTCTGTCTCCTTAACTTATTAGTTAAAATGTGTGCTGAGGATGTGGCTCGAGCTTATATCTTCATTAACCAAAAAGTTGTTTTTGTAAAATTACTATATCATAACATTGACAGCGTTTGCAACAGGTGTTAACTTAAATTTTGTAAACGAAAACAATAATAAGAATCTACTGATTGGTTAAATAGTAAATGGCAGTCGAAGGTTAATGGATTAACTAATTAGTAAAACGGAGGGTGACGATGAAAGTGAATAAGATAGCAAAATGGGTAGTATTGGGGGTCTGTACAGGTGTCTTGGCTGGTTGCGGTGGTTCTTCGGGAGGGACAGGAAACAACAAGAATGAAATCACTTTTTGGAATCCATTTACCGGGGCGGATGGATCAAACATGGTTGCAATGATTGATGCTTATAACAAAACTGATCCTGAATTCAAAATTAAAAATGTGTCATTACAAGAAGGCGATATGTATTCAAAAATCCCAACAGTTGTTAATTCGGGGAAAAACATTCCCGATCTAAACATTGTTCACGCAGAACGGATCAAGCAGTATAAAGACAATGGTATGCTAGAAAGTTATGATGACTTGCTAGGCGATTATGAAAATATCAATAAAGATAATTATGTAGCAGAAGCTTGGAATCTTGGAGAGCTAGATGGCACACGATATAGCATTCCACTTGATATCCATAGTTGGGGCACATATTACAACAAAGAATTAGTAGAGAAATATGCGCCCGGTGCATTAGATGATAATATTTTAACTTTTGATGAAATCAAAGAAGCAGGTAAAAAAGCTGCGGCAGATGATATTCGTGGCGTTGCTGTTACTTGGGTAAAGCCTAATTTCTTATCCTTGATGAAACAAAATGGTGGTATTCTTACCGAAAATGGAACGGATCCAACTTTAGATACGTCGGAGTCGAAAGATGCGATTGGTATGTGGAAAGAACTATATGACGAAGGAGTTACAACAAAAGATGGTGAAGATCCTAGTCAGTTGTTCCTTGCTGGAAAATTAATCTTTTTTCCAGAAGGTATTTGGATGCAAAACAATATCAAAGAAGCTGAATTTGAATGGGGATTGACTAACTCACCACAATTATCTAATGACTTGAGTGAAACAGTTAACTGGGCATCTTCTCACCAATTTGTCCTTTTTAAAAGTGAAGAGCGTAGCGCAGAGAAAGAAAAAGGTATTATGGACTTTCTAGAATGGATTCGTACAAACTCGCTTGAGTGGGCGAAGGCCGGTCAAAACCCAGCTACATTGGACATCTTGAACGATGAAGAATATCAAGAGATGCCACAGTCGTTGTTTATCTCGACTCCAGAACAACAAGCAACATTGAGTATTTTTGATTATAAATATAATGGTTATGTCTCCGAATATATAGATGCACACGGATTTGATACGATTTTTGGCAAGCAAGAAGTCGATGATTTTACTTCTGGTATGCAAAAAGAAGTAGCTGATAAGATTTCAAAAGACAGTACAAATAATTAACCATAAACAGTATCAGCTTAGATCTGTGCTGATACTGTTTTCTTTAGAAGGGAGCAAAATGTATGATTACGTCAATAGAAAAAACAAAGACGAAAAAATCTACCAATAAAGAATGGTCAGCATGGCTTTTCATTGCACCTCATTTAATCATTTTTCTGATTTTTTTTCTGATACCTATAATTTTTGGTGTGTACATCTCTTTTACTGATTGGGATTTGTTCAATACACCGACATTCGTTGGTTTGGATAACTATAAAGAATTATTTTTCAATACTGAGTCTACTTTTTATACCCAGTTAAGAATAGGTTTGACCAATACTTTTATTTTTGTTATTTGTACTGTTCCTTTTTGTATCATGGTTCCTTTATTGTTGGCAGCGGCATTGAATACAAAGCCATTTTTAAGCAAACTTTTTCAGTCTATCTTCTATATGCCGTCACTTTTCGCAATTTCAGCTATCGTGATTATTTGGACACTGATTTTTAATGTCAACTATGGGCCAATCAACACACTATTCAATACAACGACACCTTGGACTGGTACACAGCCTTATGCTTGGATTGCTTTGGTCGTGGTAACGGTTTGGTGGACGATTGGCGGTAATATGATTATTTATCAAGCAGCTTTGAATGGGATTCCCAAAGATTATTATGAAGCTGCGGATATTGACGGTGCAACTGCCATCCAAAAGTTTTTTAAAATCACCTTACCATCGATTCGTGGACAGCTTTTATATACGGTAGTAATGACAACGATTGCTCAATTCAATGTTTATGGACAGCCACTGATGTTGACTGGTGGTGGTCCAAACAACTCGACACGAGTTTTACTGATGTATATTCAGCAAAATGCTTTTGGATCAGGTCAATCAATCGCTGGTATCGCTTCGGCAATGGCAGTTATCCTAGGTCTCTGTATCATGGTTATTTCCGCCATTCAGTTCAAGTTTTTACGAGTGAAAAGCTAAGGGAGGTCTGTAAGAATGAAAAAAAAATCTGTTTCATCGTTTGTTGCATTTGTTTTTCTTTTGCTAATGTCCACAATCTGGCTTGTTCCTTTGTTATATGGCGTCCTAACTTCGTTTAAGTCAGAAATGGAATTGATGACTGCTGGATTCAAAATTTTGCCTATAGAATGGGTGCTAACTAACTATACAGAACTCCTTGTCAACAATACGAGTACACCTTTGGTTAGATGGTTTTTGAACTCGATGTTGATCGCAATCAGTCACACTTTGTTAGTGCTGATTGTCGTTTCTTTTTCTGCATTTGCATATAGTCGTTTACATTTCAGAGGGAAGAATGTCTTGTTTTCTTTTCTATTAGCAACAATGATGTTTCCTTCAGTTGTTAACCTAATTCCACTTTATAAAATTGTTGATATTTTTGGCTGGGTCAATACACCATTGGCGATGATCGTACCTGGTGCGGCCGGAGTATTCAATATTTTCTTAGTCAAGCAATTTATGGACAATATTCCTAAAGATTTTGATGAGGCTGCTCAAATCGATGGAGCAAGTGAATTTACAATTTTCACGCGTATTATTTTACCTTTGATCAAACCAGTCTTGCTTGTTGTCTCGTTATTTTCATTCACAGGATCTTGGAATGATTTTTTGTGGCCGTCGATTGTCTTCAATGATATCGAGAAAATGCCAATTACTTCGGGATTGCGTTTGCTTCAAGGAATGTATCAAGCACAGCCAACATTATTGATGGCAGGTGCATTGATTGCCATCATTCCAACATTTCTATTGTACTTATTTGCTCAAAAATACTTCTTGCAATCGATGTCACTTTCGGTTGGAGTGAAAGGATAAAGTGATGAAAAGAAGAATCGAACGACGATTAGTCCTGATTATGGGGGGATGGCAAATCTTCGATGGACTGATTACAATCATCTTTTACGGTTTAGGCAACCAATTGAATCTCTTGGGGGTAAATAGTGACAATCAGGTTCACCTTGAACAATTGAATGTAAGCTATGGTAACATTTTTTTATTTGTTAGTAGTTTTGGTGTCATGCTAATTGGTTTGGGGATTAGTAATATTTTGCTGAGCAAAAAGTATATCAAAGATGATCGCGTTCATTTCAAAATAGGCGTTTATCTGTTGATCCAAGGATTGTTATCATATTTCATTCTAGATATTTTAAGTTTAATTTTAGCAATGGCAGCTGGGGTGCTGTTAATAGCAAAAAATAAGTCTATTCAAATGAAAGAAAAGATGATTTAGCAGGAGGTAAGTATGAAGAGAAAAGAATATCCAAGGCCGCAGTTTGTCCGTGATACATGGACGAACTTAAATGGTGAATGGCTGTTTATGTTTGATGACGAAAACGAAGGTATACAAAATGGGTGGATCAATGATCCCATGATCTATCAGCAGAAGATTAATGTGCCTTTCGTTTACCAAAGCAGAGAAAGTGGAATCGGTGACCGCACACCGCACGATATTGTTTGGTATATGCGTGGATTTGAGGTGGAAGCCAATCAAGGAGAATCTGTGATTCTGCATTTTGGAGCTATTGACTATGAGGCAGATATATATATAAATGGTCAACATGTCAAAAATCATAAGGGTGGACATACCTCTTTTGATTTAGATATTACTCCTCAGCTGAACGGAACTGGTTGCCAGCAAGTGGCTGTCCGAGCATTTGATCGCCATGACGACGAAAGTACTCCTCGTGGGAAACAATTTTGGGAGCCAGAGTCATCGGCGATCTGGTACACAAATTCTACTGGCATTTGGCAGACCGTCTGGCTAGAAGTGGTGAACGAGATTCACTTATTAAAATCCAAGTTCGTTCCTCGATTCGATGATGGGAAAATTGAAATTACAGCTGAGGTGAGTAAGCTAGTCAGTGATTTATCTTTGAACTATGAGATTACATTCGGAGAGGTCCTGGTAGCTGTAGGATCTGTTTTTTTAAATAAAGCAAAGATTGTTTTCGACGTTGAATTATTTCAAGAACATATTTTCCGGACAAATTTTCATAATGACGGATGGGCTTGGACGCCAGAAAATCCAAAATTATTTAACGTTCAGTTTATATTGAAGCAAAAAGATATGATTCTCGATACTGTAAAAAGTTACTTCGGAATGCGTAAAATCCATACTGAAAAAGGGATGGTTTACTTAAATAATAAACCATACTATCAAAAATTGATTTTAGATCAAGGTTATTGGCCAACTGGCTTACTAACTGCACCAACGGATGAGGCTTTTAAGAAGGATATTTTGCTGGCGAAAGAAATGGGATTCAATGGATGTCGCAAGCATCAGAAAACCGAAGACCCACGCTTTTTGTATTGGGCTGATTCCTTAGGATTTCTAGTCTGGGGAGAATGTGCTGCACCGGCAATTTATAATGAACGATCCGTTGCTAGTTTGATGCATGAGTGGACCGAGATTATTGATCGGGATAGCAACCATCCATCAATCGTTACCTGGGTACCGATCAATGAGAGTTGGGGAGTTCCCTCGATTGGTCATGATCGTCAACAACAGCACTTCTCTCAAGCGATGTATCACATGATCCATGCTTTGGATCCAACTCGCTTGGTAATTTCGAACGATGGGTGGGCGATGACGGAAACTGATATTTGTGCACTCCATAATTACTCTCATGGAACGGAAGCAGAACCTGAGAAATATGAATATTTTAAGGACTCGCTGAGTACAAGGGAAAATTTGATGTCACGAATGACTTCTGCTTGGCCTATCTTTGCTAAAGGGTTTACTTATCATGATCAGCCTATTTTATTGACGGAATTTGGTGGTATCGGTTTTGATGTGTCTGGTCAGCCTGGCTGGGGATACACATCTGCTGAGAATGAAGTAGATTTTCTCAGAAATTATCAAAGAATTCTATCTGCTGTTTATCAATCTGTGGGGTTATGGGGC
This sequence comes from Enterococcus sp. OL5, assembly GCF_006491895.1. Lineage (NCBI taxonomy): Bacteria > Bacillati > Bacillota > Bacilli > Lactobacillales > Enterococcaceae > Enterococcus > Enterococcus sp. OL5. Next base: position 179,433 of record NZ_VHIL01000003.1, on the reverse strand, counting down.
TATTGTTACACGCAAATTACGGATGTAGAACAAGAAATCAACGGATTGCTTACCTATGACCGCCAGCCAAAAGTTTCATTATCTGAAATAAAAAAAATCAATGATCAGTTTCACGTACCTCAAGTCGATTAGCTATCGTTCTAAAATTGACGCTATCGCTGTAGGCGAATAAAAAGTGATTTGGGAAATGTCAAATGATCTTGAGAATGTTTGGGCGACTAAGCTTCATTATAAAACGATGCATTATCTATTTCGGCATCAAAAATCAACTAAGATCTCATCGTATGCCAGCTATAGTTAATGATCAAGTGAAATCATCTGAATGCATTAATTTATCAGAATCACTACAATGAAATACTGATAAAAATGATGTGGTACAAACGGAAATCATGGATCCATCTAAATACTGTCAAACGGTTCCGGCTAGTCTATTTCTATCAAGAGGTAGAATAAAAATCAGTCTTAAAAATAGTTTGCTGTGAATACTGCTTAGGTCGTCCGAGAGGAAATTATTCAAATAGATGAGGAGTAAACATATGAAAATTGAGCGTAAAACACATCCAAGGCCACAGTTTATCCGTAAAGAGTGGTTATCCTTAGACGGGGAGTGGGCATTCGCCTTTGATGATGATAATAAGGGTAGACAAGAAAATTGGTTTCAGGGATTTGAGAAGTGCCAGATGATTAACGTACCATTTACCTATGAAACTCAGGCAAGTGGGATACATGATGAGAGTCATCATGCTATTTTATGGTATCAAAAAACATTTCAAGCTGAAGCAAAACAGCCACTCACACTGTATTTTGAAGGTGCGGATTATTTAACAGAAGTTTGGGTCAACGGGCAGAAAATTGGATGCCATCAAGGGGCATATAGTCGTTTTTCTTTTTTAATCGACAGTGAACTACGAGATGGGGAGAATCAATTGATTGTTCGAGTAGAGGATTCATTGGCCAATGACCAACCAAGAGGAAAACAACGTTGGTTGAAAGATAATTTTGGTTGTTGGTATGTCCAAACGACAGGAATTTGGAAATCTGTCTGGCTTGAAAAAACACCAATTTATTATTTAGAACAAGTCAAAGTAACACCGGATCTAGATAATGACCAAATGATTTTTGAACCGCAAGTGAAAAAAAGAGGAAGCTATACGTCGTTAATCGAAGAAAATCTGTCTCTAGAAATCAATCTGAGTTTTGCTGGAGAACTAGTTAGTAAATCATTAACTACGCTTACTCACAACAATACACCCGTGATGATGGACACAAGAGTTCATGAAGATGCTTGTTGGGGGACAAGGGTATGGCACCCACTCCATCCGGAGCTATATGATATCCAATATCGGTTACTTGATGAAGACGCTCTCGTCATCGATGAAGTCATTAGTTATTGTGGAATGCGTAAGATAGCGATTGAAGAAGGGCAAATTTTACTGAATAATGAAAAATTGTATCAACGTTTGATTTTGGATCAAGGTTATTGGCCTGAATCTGGGATCACCCCACCTTCGATAGATGCAATGAGAACTGATTTAGAAAAAATATTAGAGATGGGGTATAACGGATTAAGAAAACATCAGAAAATTGAAGATGAACGATTCTTGTACCTATGCGATGAGATGGGATTACTTGTTTGGGTTGAAATGCCATCTACGTACACTTTCAACGATACTGCGATTCAACATTTGGCAAAAGAGTGGTTATCAATTGTGGGGCAGCAATACAACCATCCTTCCGTGATTACGTGGGTTCCTTTCAATGAATCATGGGGTGTTAAAGGTATTCATTCATTGATAAAACCCCAACAATTGACAGAGGGGATTTATCATATGACCAAAGCTATCGATAGCCATCGACCAGTTATTACTAATGACGGATGGGAACATACTATTTCAGATATTCTAACGTTGCATGATTATGAAGAGGTAGGTGGATTGTTTAAACAGCGTTATATGGATAAAGATTCGATAGTGAACAATCAACAAATGTTCAACAACGATTGGTTTGCTTTTGCTCATGGCTACCGATATCAAAACCAGCCAATCATTATTTCTGAGTTTGGTGGGATCGCATTTACGTCAGATTCTGAGAAAGATTGGGGTTATGGTCATCAGGTAAAGGACGAGAAGGCATTTATAGAAAGATTTGATGCAATCCATCAGGCCATACAAGATCTACCATATATCACTGGCTATTGTTATACCCAATTAACGGATGTAGAACAGGAAGTCAACGGTCTACTGGATTCTCAAAGAGTATCTAAGGTGGATTTAGCTAAAATCAAAAAAATAAATCAACGGCGGAATAAATAATGATTTTAGTACTTTGTAAATTGGAGATAGATGCGAATCATTTAGATTTGTGTCTATTTTTTTGTGGAATTTAGGAGCCGACTTTTTTCGTGAGGTGAGTTATATGTATAATGTAGGAAGCAACTAAAGTGAGTTGAAGGAGGAGCCAGATGAGTCGGTCAAGTAAAGTATTAATATCATCTAATAAAAAAGATTCAATCTATGTCCTATCTTGGATCCCAGATACCAAACCAATCGGTGTAGTTCAGTTGGTCCACGGAATGATTGAGCACATTGAACGTTACCACGAGTTTGCGGAATGTTTAACTGCGCAAGGCTATGCGGTGGTCGGTCATGATCACTTAGGGCATGGGCAATCCGTGAAAGAAACACAGGCCTATGGGCATTTTGGTGAAAAAGAGGGCGCCAAACATTTAGTGGCAGATGTGGGAATAGTCCATCAGTACGCCGCTGCTTGCTATCCAGACCGACCATACTTTATCTTAGGTCACAGTATGGGATCGCTGGTTTTGCGGAATTATTTGTTTAGTCAGCCATATCCATTGACAGGAGCGATCATCATGGGCACCACGATGGAAAAAGCTGCGCTGATGCAAGGAGGCAAACTTGTCACGAACTTGTTGCGCCCGTTTGCCGCTCAGCAATGGCCTTATCACGTAATGGAACAGCTAGTTTTTGGTCAGCACAACCGGCGTTTTCGTCCCAATCGGACCGCTAAGGATTGGTTGACCAGTGATCCGCAACAAGTGGATCGCTACTTGAAGGACCCTTACACGCAATTTCATTTTTCCTTAGCGGCTTACAAGGATCTCTTTACATTGACGCAAGCTGCCAGTGATCCGGACCAACTGCGAAGGATTGATCCAGAATTGCCGCTGCTCTTGATTTCAGGTGCAGATGATCCTGTGGGGCACTATGGCAAAAGCGTCCGACAATTGGCTCAGCAGCTGAAGCAAAATGCTGACGTGACGATGTATATGCTCGAACATGGCCGTCATGAGATTTTGAATGAGCGCAACCGCGAGATCGTTTACAATGAAATTTCTCGCTGGCTATTTGAAAAAATGCCGAAATGACGAACGTTAAGAAATTGGTAGTCTTTTCTGAAAATTCAAAATTATTTTCTCTTTTAAGGCTTTTTTCATTTTCAGCTATCTGTTATAATGATTTTCACATCTAACATAAAGGAGAGATTTTTTGTATGACAGTTTATAACTTTTCAGCTGGTCCTGCCGTATTGCCCCGTCCCGTATTGGAGAAAGCACAATCCGAACTTTTGAATTACCGCGGAAGTGGGATGTCCGTTATGGAGCTGAGTCATCGATCCTCCTTGTTTGAAGCGATCATTAAAGATGCAGAAGCACTTTTACGAAAATTAATGGGAATTCCTGAAAACTATCAGGTACTGTTTTTACAAGGCGGCGCGAGTCTCCAATTCAGTATGATCCCTTTGAATCTTGCACAAAACAAAAAAGCCTTATACGTAAATACCGGTTCTTGGTCGAAGAAAGCTATTGAAGCAGCAAAAGCGCTTGGAAACGTGACGGTGGAAGTCGTTGCCTCTAGTGAGGATCAAAACTTTACCTATATTCCAGAAATTTCAGAAGATGCGATCGATCAAGAAGCGGCTTATTTGCATATCACCACGAACAATACCATTGAAGGGACGGCCTTTCAAACGATTCCGCAGGCTGGCAATGTGCCGATCGTAGCAGACATGTCCTCAAATATTTTAGCTAATGACTATCGTGTAGAAGACTTCGGTGTGATTTATGCTGGGGCCCAAAAGAATATTGGCCCTGCAGGGTTGACGGTAGTGATCATCCGAGAAGATTTACTCAATGATGATGCTGTTTTCGCTCCAATGCTGGATTATCGTCTACAGGCTAAAAATGACTCATTGTACAATACACCACCAACGTATGCTATCTATATTGCTAAATTGGTGTTTGAATGGTTGGAAGAATTAGGCGGCATTCCTGCAATTTTAGAACAAGACCGCCAAAAAGCGGCGCTTTTATACGAAACGATCGAAGCCTCTGCTCTTTACAGTAGTCCTGTGGCTGTTGACAGCCGTTCATTAACGAATATTCCTTTTGTAACAGGGGATAAAGCATTAGATCAGCGCTTCAATGAAGAAGCTGTTAAAGCTGGCTTTGAGAACTTGAAGGGGCATCGTTCCGTCGGAGGAATGCGAGCAAGCTTGTACAATGCCTTTCCATTAGCTGGCGTTCAAGCGTTAGTCGACTTTATGAAATCATTTGAAGCGGAGGTCAAATAAATGTTCCAAATCAAAACATTCAATGCGATCGCACCAGAAGGATTACAGCGTTTAGAAAAAGAAAAGTATGCCATCAACGAAAGCGACCAACCGCAAGGGATTTTGCTGCGCAGCCAGAAATTGCACGATTACGCTTTTCCTGAAAGTGTCTTAGGTGTTGCCCGTGCAGGGGCTGGGACCAACAACATTCCCGTCAAAGCATGTACTGAAAATGGGATCGTCGTCTTTAATACGCCAGGTGCCAATGCCAATGCGGTCAAAGAATTAGTGATCGCTAGTCTGCTCTTAAGCGTCCGTCCGATTTTACGAGGTGCCCAATGGGTGCAAACCTTGAGCGGTGATAATGTGGAAGAACAAGCAGAAGCACAAAAAAGTCAATTTGCTGGAACAGAGTTAGAAGGCAAAAAGTTAGGAATCATCGGCCTTGGTTCTATTGGAGCGATGGTCGCCAACGATGCTTATCGTCTAGGGATGGAAGTAGTCGGTTATGATCCTTACGTGTCAGTGGATACTGCTTGGACGATCTCTCGTCGGGTCAAGCGTGCCAATGATATTGCGGAAGTCTTTTCAACCTGTGATTTTATTACGGTTCATGTGCCGCTAATGGAAAACACCCATCATCTCGTTGGGGAAGCCGAACTCGCGAAAATGAAACCAACAACGAAGCTATTCAACTTTTCTCGTAAAGAAATCGTCGATACAGATGCCGTTTTACGTGCGTTAAAAGCCGACCGTTTAGCGGGCTATACGACTGATTTTGCGGATGAACAATTGCTGCACAATGAAAAAGTCCTCGTCTTGCCGCATTTAGGTGCATCAACAGAAGAAGCTGAAGTCAACTGTGCCAAGATGGCAGCCCGAACATTGAAAAAATTCTTGGAATTCGGGACCATCAAGCGCTCGGTGAATTTTCCAACCGTTGAGATGGCCTTTCATTCGCCTTATCGTCTGACGATCATCAATCGCAATGTACCGAATATGTTAGGTCAGATTTCGTCGATCATTGCGGAATCTGGGATCAATATCGACAATATGCTGAATCGTGGACGGGAAGACTTTGCTTACACCCTAGCAGATGTCGCTTCTGAAGATGAAGCCTTGTTGAATCAATTAGCCGATAAACTGCGAGAGAACGAAAATATCGTTCGTGTGCGGGTCATCAAGAATCAGGAGGTTGGGTATTAATGGTTCAAGTATTTCCGTTTAAAGCCATTCGTCCAGAAGCCTCATTGGCAGAAAAAGTGGCCGAGCTGCCTTATGACGTGGTCAATTCACAAGAAGCCGCAGCGTTTGCGCAAGGCAATCCTTACAGCTATTTCCACATCGACCGTTCGGAGATCGACTTGCCAGGAATCGATCCTTATGATCCACAGGTGTATCAAAAAGCGGCAGAAAATCTTGCATCTTTTCAAGAAGCAGGCTGGTTGATCCAAGAAACGACGCCCGCATATTATTTGTATGAATTGACGATGGCTGGTAGAAGCCAAACGGGGCTTGTCGCCTGTACCTCGATCGATGATTACGTCGCTGGGAAAATCAAGAAACACGAGTTTACCCGACCAGAAAAAGAAATCGATCGGATCAATCATATTCTGGCATGTGATGCCAATACAAGTCCGATTTTCTTGAGCTATCGCCAACCAGCAGCAGTCAAAGAAGCAATCGATGCCTGGCAAGCAGAGCATGCGCCGATCTATGATTTTGTCAGCTATCATGAAGTGCAACATCGTGTTTGGCTAATCGATGATCCAGCGCTAGTCGCCTCTTTTGCCCAGCAGTTTCAAGCTGTAGATGCCCTTTATATTGCGGATGGGCATCACCGCACAGAGTCAGCAGTCAAAGTCGGCTTGCAAAAGCGAGCCGATGGCCAAAACAGCCAAGAAAGTGACCGCTTTTTAGCGATCTTATTCCCAGAAAATGAATTAGCGATTTGGGAATACAATCGGGTCTTGCGGGTACCGGTGCCAGAAACTTTTTTTGAGCAGGCAGCCCAGCATTTTACGATTCAAGAAACTACAACGAAGAAACCAGCGCAACGTGGTTCGATTCATCTGTACCTAAACCATGCGTGGTGGGAGTTGACCATCAAACCGGAAGCTGTGCCGCAAGATGCGGTAGGACAGCTGGATGTGTCGCTTTTACAACAATACGTGCTGGCTGATATTTTCGCGATCCAAGATGTGCGGACAGACAAACGCATTGATTTTGTCGGCGGGATTCGTGGTCCAGAAGAATTGGAACGTTTGGTGGATAGCGGAGAATGGACATTGGCTTTTTCCATGTATCCAACGCAAATGGCCGATCTTTTGGCAGTAGCCGATGCGGGAGAAATCATGCCGCCAAAATCAACTTGGTTTGAACCAAAACTGTTGAGCGGTCTGTTTTTACATGATTTAGAAACGAATTAACCAAAAAAGCTTACGAAGCAGCCTCGTAAGCTTTTTTTCGCTATTAGAAGTTGCCGAGTGTTTCGATGATCAAGCGGACATTCAAGACCGTCAATGCAATGGCACAGATCCAGCCTAAGGTAGAGACCCATAGCGGATTCTTGAAACGTTCCCCCATGATTTTTTTTGAGCTGGTAAAAAGAACCAACGGAATCATAGAAACGGGTAAGGCGATGCTTAAAAAGACTTGCGAATAGATCAGCAGATCGTCCAGAGCTTGTTCGTTGCCGCCAAAGTAAATTGTACAAAGCAAGACGGGGATCACCGATAAGCCACGGGTGATCAGACGTCGCGCCCAAGTAGGGATCTTCATATGGATAAATCCTTCCATCACGACTTGCCCCGTCAGTGTCCCAGTGATCGTTGAATTTTGACCAGATGCCAAGAGCGCCACGGCAAACAGAACGCTCAAGACTGGACTGGCGACAGCACCAGCAATGGAGGAATCTTGCAATGCATCAAACAGCGCGGAGAAGGTGCCGACTTCTTCACTATGACCAAAGAACAAGGCGCTTCCTAAGATCAAAAGCAGGCAATTGACCAAAAACGCAGCGGATAATTGGATATTGGAATCCCAAGTAGCGAACCGCACGGCCGTTGCCACTTCTTGGGTATCGCTGCGATCGATTTTTCGTGACTGGGAGATCGAAGAATGCAGATAGAGATTATGTGGCATCACAGTCGCACCAACGATCCCCAACGCCATTGTCAGCTGCCCATGGTTCAAGACTTGTTTTTGCGGAATAAAGCCTTGCAAGACAGCCGGTAGATCCGGTTGAGCAATAATGACTTCGTAACAAAAGACTAGCATAATGACCAAAATCAGTGTCATGACGATCGCTTCGATTTTACGGAAACCTAGTTTCATTAAAAAGAGCAGAAGCAATACATCGAAAATCGTTAAGATGACCCCAACTAATAACGGTAAGCCGAATAGTAGATTGAGAGCGATCGCTCCTCCGATCACTTCCGCGATATCCGTTGCCATGATAGCCAATTCGGTGACGATCCACAAGACAAAGCCTAAACCTTTGCTGGTGTGTTTACGAGTTGCTTGCGCAAGGTCCATCTGGGTCACGATCCCTAGCTTGGCTGCCATGTATTGCAGTAGCATAGCGATCAAACTGGAAATCAAGATCACAGAAAGTAAGAGATAGCCATATTCAGCACCGCCTCCGATCGAGGTGATCCAGTTTCCTGGGTCCATATAGCCCACGGCTACCAATGCCCCAGGACCAGAGAACGCTAAGAGATTGCGCCAAAAGCTGCCGTTTTTTGGGATGGCAACTGTATTATTTATTTCTTCCAAGCTAGGACCGTTGGCCGCTTGGATCAATTTTTTTTCTTCATTCATCGTTTCACGTCCTATCTTTTTAGGTATACCTAAAAACAAATCTATTGTATTCCTCATTTATGAATTTTTCAAGAGAAACCTTTTGGAAGTCAGAAGGAAGGACAAAAAAACAGCAGCCAAGGGGATGGCTGCTGCCTGTTAGGTTTTCTTATAAAATTAGTCGGCGCGTAAAGCAATCGCTGCATCTTTCTTCGCTGCCATTCGAGCTGGAATGTGGCCGCCAATCATCGTTAGGACGGTGCTGACGGCAATCAAGATCAGGCCGTGGACCGGATTTAATTGAGCAACATTTTCGAGATCAGTCATGCTATATAAGATCGCGTTGATCGGGAATGTGGCTAACCAAGCAATTAGGACACCTAAAGCCCCTGAAGCGATCCCTAAAATACAGGTTTCGGCATCAAAGACGCGGGTGATGTCTTTTTTACGAGCACCTAATGCTTTTAAGACCCCAATTTCTTTGGTACGTTCTAGCACAGAGGTGTAGGTGATGATACCGATCATGATCATGCTAGTTACCAAGGAGATCCCTGCAAAAGCGATCAAGACGTAGGTGATCGCATCCATCAAGCCACCAGTCAATTGAGTCATCGTACCCGCTAAATCGGAATAAACGATTTGGTCTTCTTTGTCTTTGCCTTTGTTGAAGTCATCCAAGTAATCAAGGATTTTTTCTTTGGCACTGAAATCATTCGGATAGATCATAATGCTGTTTGGTAAATCACTGCCGCCAAGATAAGCGATCAATGAATCTTTGGCACTTTCGTCAACGGGTTCATTCGTCATCACGTTGGTGTCGCTGTCTTTTTGTGCTTGGACGATCGCTGAGTCTTGGTTTTCTTTGATGACTTCTTGCGCGAGGGCATCACTGTAAGCAATACCGGTTGACAGCAAGTTCATCGTAGAGTTTTGCTTGATACGTAAGATTCCGCTGATCGTTAATTCTTTGTTGTTGCTGTTATCGAAAACTTCATTTAAATCTTGGTTTGGAATGAAGTTTCCAGTCGGCAATTCGGTGTAAAAGGCATCATTATACGCCAATGTGATTTTTGTTCCCACGATATCGTCGAAGGAAACCGTGTCACCATCTTCAATATCAAAACCGAGATTGATCAATGCATTGACATTCGTTACGTTGTTTTCATCGACGATCAAAACGACATCTGTGCTGGCACTTGGGTAGCTGCCTTCTAAAAGGTCATAGTTGTCTTTTAAGAAATTGCCGTTATCCTCTGATAACTGCTCAGGGAAAGTCGACACCCCAATACCGGTTGAGGCACTCATGGCAGACATCATGGCATTGGTCTGTTCATTGTCAGGCGACGCGTTGGAGAAGCTGACTTGTTCCACATTGTCATCGATCTTGCGGAAAAGATTCAAGGAAGTGGAACGAGTGTAGCCGATATTGTTGCTTAATTCAGGATCAATGTCGTTGATGTAATCGAGAAACTCTTGATCGATTTTGTTGATATGAGTTGCACGATCCGTATCACTTAATTTGGCAGTGACCTCTTTATCTGAAGGGAAATCTTCCGATTTATCCCGCGTACCCATCGCTGATGGATCTTGTTCAGTGGCCACTTGTGAGATCGTGATCGGAAAACGAGCTAATGTTTCTGACTGGGTATTGTCGATTTGTTTTTGGAATCCCGTTGACAGTGACAAAACAATGGCGATTCCGATGATTCCGATACTAGAAGCAAAGGCTGTCAAGAAGGTGCGCCCTTTTTTTGTGCGGATATTGTTAAACGACAAACGTAAGGCCGTCATGAAACTCATTTTTGTGTGCTTTAATTCGAATTGGTCTTTCTTTTGTCCTTCGACATGGGGGTTTGAATCTTTTATGATTCGTCCGTCTTTGAACTCAATGATCCGTCCAGCGTATTTGTGGGCCAATTCAGGATTATGGGTAACCATGATGACCAATTTTTCTTTTGATAGTTCTTGGATCAGTTCCATGATTTGGACACTGGTCTCTGAATCCAAGGCACCTGTTGGTTCATCACAAAGAAGGATATCAGGATCATTTGCTAAGGCACGAGCGATCGCTACCCGCTGCATTTGACCACCAGAAAGCTGATTTGGTTTTTTGTGCATATGCTCAGCTAAGCCCACACGCGTCAAAGCATCGGTTGCTTTTGCGCGTTTTTCTTCTTTTGACACACCGCTCAAGGTCATCCCAAGCTCGACGTTGTCGATGATGCCTAAATGACTGATCAAATTGTAGCTTTGGAAGACAAAGCCGATCGAATTGTTCCGATACGCATCCCAGTCACGATCTTTAAAGGATTTCGTTGATTTGCCGTTGATGATCATATCACCAGAATCGTAATTATCTAAGCCGCCGATCACGTTCAACATGGTTGTTTTCCCAGAGCCGCTTGGCCCTAAAATGGCAACAAACTCTTGTTTACGAAAGGCGACGGAGACACCATCGAGGGCTTTTGTAGTACTGGAGCCAACCGTATAATACTTCTTGATATCTTTTAATTCTAACATGCTGTCACTCTTTTCTTGCCGTTTTCACGATTATTTTCATTATGTAACCACGCTATCATAATGGTTAACAAAAATCAACGATTATCATTGTTTAAACAAATAATTTATACTAAACTAAAGACAGAAAAGAGGGAGAGTATGGAAAAAGCGTTAGGAACATTCAATATGGCGGTATTTGCGGAAATCTTTTCGCTGATGGGAAACATATTGTTTGAAGAAATCGGTCTGGAAGATTTAAAATTGACCAAAATGGAAATCTTGGAACTCGTGGTGATCTCTAGTAATGAAGGAATTACGATGTCCGAGTTGGCCCAACAAATCGGTACATCAAAAGTCCAAATCAGTCGTTCGATCTCGGGGTTGGAAAAGGCTGGCTTTGTGGTACGCAAAACCAACGGCGTCAATCGTCGCAACGTCAATGTTTATTTGGAAGAAGCTGGGAAGCAGTTGTTTGTCCAAAAGAAAAAACAAGTGGAAGACCGCTTGAATGCCAAAACCGCTCAAATGGCTGTGGAAGATATCCAGCAGTTGAGTCAGTCGTTGACGGAGGCAGTGGGGATCTTGCGGAAATATGACATTTTACGGACTGGCAATCAATGTGAGAAGAAGACACCGTTTGATTAAAAATGGGTGAAGCAATCGTTTGCTTTTTAATTACTGAATTAATTTCATATTAACTTATATTATCGATTTTTTAGATAAAGCAACCGATTGCGTTTTTCTCTTGTTTTGACTTCTGATTTGTGCGACAATGAGTATATCAAACAAGTCAAAGGAGTCTGCTATGAATACTACTGCCATCTATCATCGTCCCGAAAGTGAATTTGCGTATTTGTACGAGAAGGATAAAATGCATATCCGTTTGCGTACCGCCCGTCAAGACGTCCGCCATGTCCAGCTGCTTTGCGGTGATCCTTACACACTGTATAAAGAAGCGTGGTACCAACAAAGAATTGAAATGCAAAAAATTCTTTCCACGGACTTGCATGATTATTGGCAAGTATCGGTCGGAGCAGAATTCCGCCGTTTGTCTTACGGCTTTTCCATCGAAAGTTACGATGGGTTGCATGTCTTCTATGGGGATCACGGGGTCTATCCCTTTGAACAGCAATATTTAGAAATGAACAACAATTATTTTCGGATGCCTTACTTCCAAGAAGCCGATCGTTTCAAAATTCCCGAGTGGGCGAAAGAAACGGTTTGGTATCAAATTTTCCCTGAGCGCTTTGCGAACGGGGATCCATCAAATGATCCAGAAGGTGTATTGCCGTGGGGCTCAAAAAATCCCGATCGCCAAGACTTTTTCGGTGGGGACCTACAAGGGGTCATCGATCATTTGGATTATCTTGTCGATCTAGGGATCAATGGGATCTATTTCTGTCCGATTTTTGAGGCCTATTCGAATCACAAGTATGATACCATCGATTATTTGGCCATCGATCCTGCTTTTGGTGATAACGATACCTTTAAACGATTAGTGGAGGAATGCCACAAACGCGGCATCAAAGTTATGTTGGATGCTGTTTTCAACCATATGGGGGATACTTCGCATCAATGGCTAGATGTCATTAAAAACGGCAAAGATTCGCCGTTTGCTGATTGGTTCCACATCAATGAGTTTCCTGTCAACTACAAAGAAGGGGAAAACTTTGAAGACGCTTATGACATCACCTATGATGTTTTTGCCTTTACGCCGCATATGCCGAAACTCAATACGGAAAATCCCGATGTGCAAGATTATTTGTTGAAGATCGCTCGTTATTGGATCGAAGAATTTGATATCGATGCTTGGCGCTTGGACGTGGCGAATGAAGTTAGTCACTTCTTCTGGAAAAAATTCCGCCAAGTGTGTGATGAGGCCAAAGATGATTTTTATATCCTTGGGGAAATTTGGCATTCTTCTCAACGCTGGTTACAAGGCGACGAGTTTCATGCAGTGATGAACTACGCCTTTACAGATGCAATTATTGAATATTTTGTCAAAGACGAGATCTCCATGACGAAAATGGTCTCGGAATTAAATAACCAGCTGATGTTGTATCGGGAGCAAACCAACCAAGTGCAGTTCAATATTTTGGATTCTCATGATACCCCGCGTTTGTTAACTTTGGCTCGGGGAGACAAAGACTTGATGCGCCAAGTGATGGCCTTTACGTATCTGCAACAAGGCGTTCCTTGCCTGTATTACGGTGATGAGATTGGTTTGACCGGTGATATGGATCCGGATTGTCGTAAATGTATGATTTGGGATGAGGAAAAGCAAGATCGTGATTTGCTGCATTTCACCCAGTCATTGATCAAACTACGCAAAGACAACCAAAAAGTCTTATCTGAAGGTTCCTTGAGTTGGAACTGGGTTTCGGAAGAAGATGGCCTGATCATTTTCGAACGAGAGTTGGGGGCACAGCGGATCATCGGTATTTTCAACACTGGCGAGGACCAACTTACACTCTCTCGTCCTGATTCAATTTTGATGGAACAGTTTGTCCAACTGGAAGATGAGACGATGATCATTGATAACAAAGGCTTTGCTATCGTGAAAGTAAATAACGAAGAATCGAATGAAGCATAAAAATGAGGCAAGAATTGCATATGCAATTCTTGCCTCATTCAATGTTTTGGGTATTTTTAATTTCCCCATGCACGTTGGAAAGAATCTTCCCCAAAATTCCTTCTGTCGGTATTATATCCTATAACACCTAAATGTGACAAATGATAACCCTTAAATATAGGTAGTTTTTTCCAAAAACGGGGAAAACGATTGAAAATTTAGATAGTTCTGCCTTCTTTTTGCGCTTCTTTCCACGAAAGGTCTTTTCTTTTTTACAAGATATGATAAACTAGTAAAAATGTATTTTTATTCGAGGAGTGATTTGATGAGTACAGAGTATCACATAGCAGTTGTCGGAGCTACCGGCGCAGTAGGAACAAAAATGATTGAGATGTTGGAGAAGACCACGTTGCCGATCAAAAAAATAACGTTGTTGGCATCCAAACGTTCTGCTGGGAAGACCCTTGTGTTCAAAAATGAACCGCTCGTTATTCAAGAGCTGACCGCAGATTCCTTTGCGGGAGTCGATATTGCATTGTTCAGTGCCGGTGGTGGCATTTCAAAACAATTTGCTCCAGAAGCAGTCAAACACGGTGCAGTCGTGATCGACAATACCAGTCATTTTCGGATGGATCCGAATGTTCCTCTAGTCGTTCCTGAGGTGAATCCTCATACATTAGCGCAACATAAAGGAATCATTGCCAATCCGAATTGTTCAACGATTCAAATGATGGTGGCATTAGAACCGATTCGTCAAAAAGTCGGTTTATCGAGGGTCTTGGTTTCAACGTATCAAGCAGTTTCCGGTGCTGGCGCACAAGCCTTGGCTGAATTGACTCGTGAATCTCAAGAACTATTAGCCGGCAAAGCCGCTGATGAACTAAACCCTGAGATTTTACCAGCAGGCAGCGATAAAAAGCACTACCCAATCGCGTTTAACGCTTTGCCGCAAATCGATGTTTTTGCCGAAGAGGATTATACTTACGAAGAGTGGAAAATGATCAATGAAACGAAGAAGATCATGGAAGATACGCAGATCAAAGTAGCAGCTACGTGTGTGAGAATCCCTGTGTTTAGCGGTCATTCGGAGTCGATTTATATCGAGACCAAAGACCATGCCAGTGTTGAGGAAGTTAGGCAGTGGATCAGCGAAGCGCCAGGAGCTGTCTTACAAGATGATCCGAGTCAACAAGTATATCCGCAAGCTTTGACCAGTGTGGACAAAACGGAAACCTTTGTTGGTCGGATTCGCAAAGACTTGGATGTCGAAAACGGCTTGCATTTATGGGTCGTTTCTGATAATTTACTGAAAGGTGCGGCATGGAACTCCGTTCAAATCGCCGAAAGCCTGCATCAGCAAGGATTAGTTCATGTGTAAACCATAAGTTTTTCAGAAAAGTGTGGTGAATGCCACGCTTTTCTTTTTTTTGTTGTATAATAATAGGGACGGCTTATGCTTGGGAAATAATACAGTAGAAAAAAATTAAGAGGTGAATAAAAGTGGAAACGATAAAAATCATTCCTCTTGGCGGTGTACGCGAAAACGGAAAGAACATGTACATTGCTGAAGTTGGCGAGGATATATTTGTGCTGGATTGCGGTGTCCGTTATCCAGAAAATGAATTATTAGGGATCGATACAGTGATTCCAGACTTCACATATTTAGAAGAAAATGCCGACCGTGTGGCGGGTGTCTTCTTGACCCACGGGCATGCAGATGCGATTGGTGCATTGCCTTATTTCTTGGAGAATATCCAAGTACCGGTCTTTGGGACCGAGTTAACGATCGAACTAGCAAAATTGACCGTGAATAAAAATGAAGCTACCAAGCGCTTCAAAGATTTTCATGTGATCGATGAACATTCGGAGATCGACTTTGGCCATGCGACCATCAGCTTTTTCCGTACGACCCACTCTATCCCTGATTCTGTTGGAATCAGCGTAAAAACAGAAGCTGGCAATATCGTTTATACAGGAGATTTCAAGTTTGACCAAACAGCGATCCCTATGTATCAAACCGATTTTGGCCGCTTAGCGGAAATTGGAAAAGAAGGCGTCTTAGCATTGCTAAGTACGTCTTCAAATGCCGAAAATCCAACGCCGATTGCTTCTGAATTGACGATCCAAGATGAAGTTTATGACAATATCCGTTACTGGGAAGGTCGGATCATCGTCGCTAGCGTTGCTAGCAATTTACAACGGGTGCAACAAGTACTAGATGCGGCATTTCGTTCTGATCGCAAAGTCGTTTTGACCGGGCAAGATTTTGGTCGGATCATCAAAACGGCCATGAAGTTAGGGAAATTAAAATTACCTGCCGAAGACTTGCTGATCACCCAAAAAGAAATGAAAAAATACTCAGACGAACAGTTGTTGATTTTAGAAACAGGTCGCATGGGGGAACCAATCAAAGCGTTGCAAAAAATGGCCAACGGCTCTCACCGGACGCTGCGCATCAAAGAAGGAGATCTTGTTTACATCACAACGACGCCGACAACGGCAATGGAAACGGTGGTTGCGAAAACGGAAGATATCATCTATCGCGCTGGCGGTACCGTAAAACAGATCTCAGATAATTTCCGTGTTTCTGGTCATGCCAACCCGAATGATCTGCAGCTGATGTTGAATATGATGAAGCCGAAGTACTTTATCCCTATTCAAGGCGAGTACCGCCAATTAGCCGCCCATGTGGACTTGGCGCAAGAAGTCGGGATTCCGATGAAAAATATCTTCATTACTGCACGTGGAGATGTGTTAGAATACAAAAAAGGCGAAATGCTTGCCGCAGGTGCGGTTCCAGCTGAAAACGTCATGATCGATGGGATCGGTGTCGGTGACATTGGGAATATCGTCCTGCGAGACCGCAAAGTCTTATCTGAAGACGGAATCTTCGTTGCGGTAGTGACGATCAATCGTCGTGAAAAGAAAATTATTTCTGCCCCTCAAATCACTTCTCGCGGGTTTGTCTACGTGAAAGCCAGCCGTGACCTGATTCGTGAAAGTGGCGAGATCGTAGAAGAAATCGTAGAAAAACACCTTCATGATGAAGAGTTTGAATGGAGCAAATTGAAACAAGATATCCGTGATCGTTTGAGTCGTTTCTTGTTTGAACAAACCAAACGCCGTCCCGTCATCTTGCCGGTCATCATGGAATCAAGCCAAAGAAATCGCAACCGTAAATAATTCGTTTTGACCTACTGACAAAAGCAGGTGAAAGAATAGCCGTTTGACGGCCGATTTCTTTTCACCGAAGCTTTTGTCTTTTTTTGTGAAGAAAACAAGCGGCGGTTTTTTTACAAAATGACCTTTATTTTGGTTGTGATAAGCAGATAAGGATTGACGACGAATGGATTTCGATCAATAATACAAAGTTGTCCCCCTAAGACTAGAGGAACAAAACAAGCAAAGAGAGGATGGTCGATTTGTGAATAGTTATCAAGAAAATCCCGTAGTACAACAGAGAAAGTGGTGGATTCTCATTGCTGTTTCGATGTTTACCTTTATGTCAACATTGGATGGGAGTATCGTAAATATCGCTTTGCCGACGATCTCGGCAGATATGGGTGTACCTATGAATCAAGCGGAATGGGTCGTATCCGTCTACTTGATGATCGTTTGTGCCTGCCTTTTATTATTCGGTAAGGTAGGGGACAGTTGGGGCAAAATCAAAGTATTCCGCTTGGGGATGCTGATCTTTATTATCGGTTCGCTGTTATGCGGGTTTAATCACTCCTTAGCATTTCTGCTATTTGCCCGAGTGGTGCAAGCGATCGGTGCTAGCATGACAATGGCGACGAATACCGGAATTATTACTGAAGTCTTTCCTATGAGTGAACGAGGACGCGCCTTAGGGATGATCGGTGCCTTTGTTTCGTTAGGCTCCATCGCCGGTCCTGGATTAGGCGGAGTGATTTTGGCGCATTTTTCTTGGCCGTTTATTTTTTGGATCAATGTTCCTGTCGGTATTCTGACGATGATTGCTGGAGAAAAGGTGTTGCCAAAAGATATCACCATGAGTCATGATTCCATCGATAAAACCGGGTTTGTGCTGTTTTCAATTGCAATTATTAGCTTCTTCGGCGGCATTTTTCTTGGACAAGAGCGTGGCTTTCTAACGTGGCTGCCGCTGCTGTTGGTGGGGATCGCCTTAGTGGCATTCATCGTCTTTTTGCGAGTAGAAGCGCGTGTGAGCAAACCGCTGATTACCTTTGGGATCTTTCGTAATAAAATTTTCACCATGAGCCTGATTACGGCGTTGCTGATCTTTTCTGCAAACTTTTTTGTCAATGTCGTGATTCCCTTTTACTTGCAAAGTGCCCGAGGCTTAACGCCGAGCGTGGCAGGAATGCTGATGATGGTCTTTCCTTTGATGATGGTCATTGGTTCACCACTTAGCGGGTATTTGACGGACCGCGTAGGACCGGAGATTTTGGTCTTAGCTGGCTTAGCGTTACTATCCATCACTCAGCTGATGTATATGTTTATGAATCAGCATACGCCGATTTGGTATTATATCGTTGCCACTGCCATCATGGGGTTAGGCAATTCGTTGTTCCAATCCCCCAACAATACGATGGTGATGAGCAGTGTCACCAAAGAAAACCTTGGGGTGGCAGGTAGTCTAAATTCCTTTGCCCGCAATTTGGGCATGGTCTTAGGGATATCCTTAGCAACGACGATTCTTTATGCCGCAATGAGTCAAGCGTATGGGAAGCATGTGACGACCTATATCGCAGGTCGGGCAGATATTTTTGCCTATGGCATGAAAATTACCTTCTTTGGGGCGTTTCTTCTTTGCATCACAGCGTTATTCTTAACAGTCTGGCGCATCTATAAACAAGGCGGACGTAAGAAAACGCTATGATTGCTTGAAATCATCAGGTCGAACTGTTCTATTCCTTATTCAGAGAGGGTAGAACAGTTTTTTTCATTTTTCTTGACAAGAACCAGAAAAAGGACGGATGTATTAAAGTTGCCAGAATTTGTGCTTTTGGATTTCTGGCGTTATCTGTTATAATGAAAAATATTAGACTGTATTACTTAGATGGAAAGGGGAATGTTGTATGAAACTCACGTATCACGGACACTCAGTGCTTGCTATCCAATTAGCGGATGGCCAAAAATTGTTGTTTGACCCTTTTATTACTGGAAATGCTCTGACTGATTTGGATGCAGAGACAGTGGAAACCGATTGGCTTTTGATCACGCATGGTCATAGTGATCATATTGGAGACATGGTGCCGATCGCCAAAAGAAACGAAGCGCCAGTGATCAGTGTCGTTGAAATTTGCCGCTATGCAGCCCGCAAAGGCGTTGCTGAGACGCATGGCATGAATATGGGAGGCTCTTTTGAGTTTCCGTTTGGCAAAATCTCAATGGTGGAAGCAAAACACAGCTCTGGTCTTGAAGAAGACGGTACGATGATCTATATGGGCAATCCTGTTGGAATCATTTTAGAAGCAGAAGGAAAAACCATCTACCACGCTGGAGATACTGCACTCTTTAGCGATATGGCGATGATCGGTGAACGTTTCGACATCGATGTGGCATTTTTACCGATCGGGGATAATTTTACGATGGGCGTTCAAGATGCCGCAACAGCAGCGGCGCTTTTAAACGCGAGCAAAGTAGTACCGATCCATTACAATACGTTTCCAATGATCAAGCAAGATCCGCAAACCTTCGTGAATTTATTGCCGGCAGGAGTGGGCCAGATCCTTGCAGTCGGTGAGACATTAGAAGTTTAAGCAACAGGAAGATTCGTAGTAGGAATAGGGGATAATTATGGCGACAAAACACGATTTGATTTTAGCGCATATCGAGAATCTGCCTGTAGGCGATCGCATCTCGGTGCGGGGAATCGCAAAAGACTTGAATGTCAGTGAAGGAACAGCCTATCGGGCGATCAAAGATGCGGAAAATATCGGCTTGGTTTCAACGATCCAGCGTGTCGGAACCATCCGTATCGAACGAAAACTAAAAAAACACATTGAAAAACTAACTTTCGGCGAAGTCGTCCAAATCATTGAAGGTGATGTTTTGGGCGGCGCAGCCGGTTTAGACAAAGACTTGAACAAATTTGTTATCGGCGCCATGAAGGAATCGGCAATGGAACGCTACATCACGCCTGGTTCCTTAGTGATCGTCGGAAACCGTAACGAAGTCCACAAGTTGGCACTGGAAGATGGCGCAGCCGTCTTGATCACGGGGGGCTTTGAAACCTCAGAGGAAATCTGTCGCTTAGCAGACGAATTGGAGCTGCCGATTTTACAAACGACCTATGACACCTTTACCGTGGCAACGATGATCAACCGTGCCTTGAGCGACCAGCTGATCAAAAAGGACATTATGCTGGTGAGTGACATTTATATGCCATTGGAAAAAACCAAGTATCTGCACACCTTTGATACGGTCAAGGATTACAAACTGCTTTCGGAGTCTACCAATCACTCCCGCTATCCAGTCGTCAACAAGAATATGCGGGTCGTTGGGATCATCACAGCCAAAGATGTCCTAGAAAAGCCTGACACGCAGATCATCGAACGAATCATGACCCGGGAACCACGGGTCGTAAAAAAAGAGATGAGTGTGGCCTCTGCCAGCCATCAGATGATTTGGGATGGCTTAGAAGTGATGCCCGTCGTAGCAGATGACCTTTCTTTGATTGGGATCGTCACACGCCAAGACATCATGAAAGCGATGCAGATGGTCCAACGACAAACACAAATTTCAGATACGATTTCAGACCAAATCTCGGGACAGATGCAAGTCATCGAACAAGATTTTGAAGGGAACAAATTGCCGCAGCCGCATTTCAGCTTTGCGGTGACGCCTCAAATGGTCAATGAAGTCGGAACGATCTCTTTTGGTGTCTTGAGTGAAGTGATCGCTAATACGGCAAAACGTACCATGCAGTTGAATCAACGGCGCAATAGTTGGATCGAACAAGTCAATCTGCATTACTTCCGTTTGATCCAATTAGAAAGCGAGATCATCATTCAACCGAAGATTCTAGAACTGGGGCGACGTTCGGCGAAAATCGATATTGAAGTATCGATCGAAAATTCCTTAGTGGCAAAAGCGATCGTGGTATGCCAAGTAATGGAACGCCCATAAATCATCGAAAACGGCACTTATGGTAAAATTTTAGAGAGAAAGTTGAGACCATTCATGAAGGTACAAGAAGAAATACTTGCAACAATCAAAGCATTCGACCGAATCATTATCCATCGGCACCAACGCCCTGATCCAGATGCATTAGGATCACAAGTGGGCTTGGCAGAAATTTTACGAGCTAGTTTTCCAAAAAAAGAAATCTATCAAGTCGGCGGACCTGTTGAAGGATTGGATTACTTGGCGCTGATGCAGACGATCCCTGATGATTTGTATAAAGGGGCACTAGTGATCGTTACAGATACGGCCAATGCACCACGGGTCAGTGACCAACGCTATGATCAAGGGGCGAAATTGATCAAAATCGATCATCACCCTAATGATGAGCCTTACGGAGAGCTGGTCTGGGTCAATACGAAAGCCAGCAGCTGTAGTGAGATGATCGTTTCGTTTTGGCAAATGTTTCAAAACGAGCTGACGATGACCCAAGAAGCGGCTCGTCTACTGTATGCGGGCATTGTTGGTGATACTGGACGGTTTTTATATCCGGCAACGACAGCGACAACCCTGCGCTTAGCGGCTGAACTATTGGATTACGGCTTTGATGCAGCGAAGATCAATCGGCAATTGGATCAAGTCTCTCGCAGTGTTGCCCGCCTTTCAGGGTATGTCTACGAAAACATCGAAATCGATGAGATTGGTGCTGGCAAAGTGATCCTATCACAAGAATTGCAGCAGCGTTTTGGCGTAGTGGATTCGGAAACCTCAGCAGTCGTTTCCTTACCAGGGAAAATCGATGAGGTGCTGGCTTGGGCGATCTTTGTCGAACAACCAGAAGGCTATTACCGAGTGCGGATGCGTTCGAAAGGTCCAGTGATCAATGAGATCGCCAAACGTCATCATGGCGGCGGACATCCCCTTGCCAGTGGAGCAAACGCAAAAGACCTTGAAGAAGTTGCAGTAATCTATCAAGAGATCCAAGCAGCGATCAAAGAATTTCAAGCAGAATAAACACTTTCACAAGAACATTTGCCAATAAAAAAAAGGGCGTGCCAAAAGCTTTCGGCATGCCCTTTTTTAGACAAAACGCAGCGCAGGCTCATCACTGAACCGGCACTGCGTTATTTTGTTGCGTATTTACGAGAAAATAAGAAGTTTAGCCCCGTAGATCGTCTAAAAATTCAGTTTTGCTTTTCGTTTTCTCGTCTTTCATTTTGATGACTTTGGCTGGTGAGCCAGCAACGACTGCTCCAGCAGGGACATCTTCAGTCACCACAGAACCAGCAGCGACGACTGCACCTTCGCCAACACGGACACCTTCAAGGACGACGGCATTTGCACCGATCAAAACATTGTCTTCTATGATGACTGGGCTTGCTGAAGGTGGCTCAAGAACGCCAGCCAAGACAGCACCAGCGCCAATATGGGCTTTTTTCCCAACGGTTGCCCGGGCACCTAAAATCGCACCCATGTCGATCATGGTTTCTTCACCAACGACGGCACCAATGTTGATCACGGCCCCCATCATGATAACGGCATTTTTTTCAATGATGGCTTGGTCACGGATAAAGGCACCTGGTTCGATACGGGCATCGACTTTCGTCAAGTCTAACAAAGGGATCGCTGAGTTGCGGCGATCATTTTCCAGATAGTGATCGGTGATTTTGTCTTGGTGCGCGGCTAAAAACTCATCTACTTTTTGACTGTCACCAACCACGAAATAGAAGGTGCCGTTACCAAACAATTGGATGCCATCTGCTTGGACGTCTCCAAGATCTCCATTGATATAGACTTTTACAGGTGTTTGTTTATTTGCTTCTTTGATATATTTTGCTAATTGATAAGGATCGGAAAATTGTAATTCTGTCATGAGAGACCACCTTTACTTGTCGATTAGATTTTGCATGGAATAAAAACCGGCTGGTTGATCGGCTAAAAATTCCGCTGCTTTTAGCGCACCATTGGCGAAGATTTCGCGGGAGAGCGCAGTGTGTTTTAATTCAATGATTTCATCCTGCCCAGCATAGATGACAATGTGTTCCCCAGGGATCGTTCCGCCGCGAACGGCATGGATGCCCATCTGCTTGCGGTCATTTACTAGATCACTGCCTTCACGCCCGTAGAGATACTCTTTTTTTGTTTCACAGCTGTCATTGATACTATCTGCTAACAGCAAAGCTGTACCGCTTGGCGCATCGAGTTTTTGATTATGATGCTTTTCGATGATCTCAATGTCAAAGTCAGCTTCTAATGCGGGGGTGATACTTTGTAGTGCTTTGATCAGCACATTGATCCCCAACGACATATTGGCAGAATAGAAAACCGGAATCACTTTAGCAGCTAACGGCAGCATCATCTGCGTGTCTTCCGTCAAACCAGTTGTAGCAACCACGATTGGCAGCTGCTGTTCGACACAATAGTTCAACAAGGCAGGGACATTGCTATAATGAGAAAAATCAATCACCAAATCGATTGGCTGCGTGATTTTTTCTGGACGATCATAGATTGGAAAAGGACCATCTAATTGCTCGGTACGATCCAAGCCGGCGGCCACTTCTAACTGAGGGTGCTTTGCGATCAGGCTTTGCAACACTTTGCCCATGCGACCGTTTGCACCGCTTAATAAAATCTGTTTCACCAAAAACTCCTCCTTACAGCAATCCGTAATTGGTCATTTCTTCTTCTAAATGAACGAGGGTCGCATCTTCTGGGACACCCAAAGGCAAACGATAATGCAATTCGCATTTGCCTAGCAAGGAGACCGCTGCTTTGATCGGCACAGGATTTACTTCACTGAAAATCGCATCGATCAACGGTTTTTGTCGCAATTGCTCTTTGATGGCTGCTTTTACATCACCATTTAAGAAATCAGCAACGAGTTGTGCCGTTTGTTTCGGTGCAATATTGCCGATCGTTGAAATCACTCCAGAGCCACCTAAAGCTAGAATTGGGGTTACTTGATCGTCATTTCCTGAATAGATCGCAAAGTCATCATCCGCAAGACGAGCGATTTCTGCGATTTGCGAAATGTCACCGCTGGCCTCTTTGATGCCTTTGATATTGGGTATTTTTTTTAGTTCTGCCACGGCTTCAGGTGTTAAATTTAAGCCGGTTCTTGAGCTGACGGAGTATAAGATCACTGGCAAATCAACGCTTTGACAGATTGCTTCATAGTGAGCGACTAAACTTTTCTTGGTCGCTTTGTTGTAGTAAGGTGTTACAACCAATAATGCGTCAGCACCAACGCGCTGTGCTTCTTTTGAAAGATGGATCCCATGTTGGGTGTTGTTGGAGCCTGTTCCGCCGATGACGGGGATTCGACCAGCAACTTGTTTTACCACCGCTTCGATCACCGCGATATGTTCTTCATCGTCTAACGTGGATGCTTCACCGGTCGTACCACATGCAATGATTGCATTCGTTCCTTGCTGCACATGCCACTCCGCTAACTCCTTCAGCTTATCGAAATCCACCGAACCATCTTGAAGCATAGGGGTGATCAACGCAACGCCAGAACCTTTGAATATTGTCAAACTACGACACATCCTTTCAACCAATTTATTTTTCGTAACTCTACGTATAACTGTACCAAAACGAGGGGTAAATTTTTCAATAAAAATCGAAACATTTCGACAATTTATACTATAGATTATTCGAATTATATACTATAATATTAAACAATATCAATGAAAAACTGAATATTCGTTGGTTTTTATGGATATTTTTAAAAGGAATGAATAGAAAGGTGTTTTAACATGCAAGTATCGCAAGCAGTCAAAAAATTAACCGAAGACGTGGTTCGTTTTCGTCGTGAATTACATACAATCCCTGAATTAGGGTTAACTGAGTTCAAAACAAAGGAATACTTGCTGCGTCAGTTGCAATCCTTTGGAATCAAAGAAATCTATCCAGTGATTGAAACCGGCTTGATTGCGGTCTTTCGCAGCGATCGTCCAGGAAAGACGCTGGCCTTTCGAACGGATATCGATGCACTGCCGATCAAAGAAGAGACAGGTGTTTCCTTTGTTTCCAAACATGAAGGGAAAATGCATGCCTGCGGTCATGACGGCCATATGGCAACGATGCTAGGGTTTGCTAAATATTTAGCAACACATCCTGAAGTGATTCGTGGAACGATCGTTTTGATTTTCCAACCAGCCGAGGAAAGCCCCGGTGGCGCTCAATTGATGATCGATGAAGGCATCTTACGAGATTTTGGCGTGGAAAAAATCGTGGGGCTGCATGTCTTCCCAGACTTTCCCGAAGGAGTCATTGCGAGTCGGAAAGGTCCGATGATGGCCCGTAACGGCGAGATCAATCTAACGATCAACGGCACGAGTGCCCATGGTGCCCAGCCTCATCAAGGACATGATGCCATTTTAGCCGCGGCTGCGATCATTCAAGGATTGCATTCGATCATTTCACGCAATATCAGCCCGCTTTCTGCTGGGGTCATCACTTTTGGGAAGATCCATGGGGGAGATGCGGAAAATATCATTCCCGGCAAGGTCGTTTTAAAAGGAACGATGCGGGCGTTTGAAGATGAAGTCTATGAAACGATGACGCGCAGAATCACCACCGTCGCACAAGAAATCGCCAAAGGATATGATTGCACGGCGGATGTCGAATTCGAGCACCTTTATCGTGTCGTGGACAATGATCCTGAGATGGTGGAAGTATTGGAAAAAGTGGTTGGGGAGAGCTACCGAGAAACACCGCCATATATGTTGGCAGAGGATTTTTCGATGTACCAAAAGGAAATCCCCGGCGTCTTTTTCTTTGTCGGTACCCGAAATGAAGAAAAAGGTTATGTCCACCCTTTACACAGCAGCAAAATGAATTTTGACGAAAAAAATCTATTGCAAGGCATCGAATGCTACGTTCGTTTGATCGAGGCGTTGAACGAGCCGACAGACAAGGAGTAAAGCGATGGCAAAAGAAATCAAGAACAATCACTTATACATTGACGGTTGCGATACCGTTGAGCTGGCAAAAACCTTTGGAACTCCCCTTTACGTGTATTCCGTTTCGGAGATTCGCGAAGAATGCCAAAAGATTCAGGCGCAGTTTTTGACGCGCTACAGCAAGACACGGGCAGCCTATGCCGCTAAAGCTTTCTGTACTACAGCGATGCTGCAAGTGATCAAGTCAGAAGGACTTTCATTAGACGTGGTTAGCGGTGGGGAACTGTATACAGCGATCCAAGCTGATTTTCCAGCAGAACACATCGAGTTTAACGGCAATAACAAATCCATTGAAGAATTAGCAGCCGCCCTTGATTATGGCGTGGGACGGATCATCGTTGATGGCATTCAAGAAGTCGGCTTGATCCGCGCGTTATGTCAAGAAAAGCAAGTCGTTGCTAAAATTTTGTTGCGCATCACACCCGAGGTTTCGGTCAGCACCCATCAATTTATCTCGACCGGACAAAAAGATTCAAAATTCGGGATTCCTTTAGATGAAGAAATCTTATTTCCGTTAGTGGAAGAAGTGATTCAAGCACCTGAATTGGATTTCTATGGCCTGCATTTTCATGTCGGCAGTCAATTGTCGGACAATCGCTCACATCTAGCGGCAGTTGATGCGGCTTTGGCCCTTGTCCAAACTATTCATGAACGTTTTGATTATTGGATCAAAGAACTAAATGTTGGCGGCGGCTTTGGCGTTCGATACACAGATGCAGATATTCGCCAACCCTACAGCTACTTTTTAGATCCTGTGATGGAAAAAATCGACGCCTTTTATGCGCAGCACCAGAGCGAACGTCCGACCATCGTTATTGAACCCGGTCGCAGTATCGTCGCAGAAGCAGGCATTAGTTTGCACACCATCGGCAGTATCAAGACATTGCCGGGAATCAGAACATACGCCAGCATTGACGGTGGCATGACAGACAATATTCGTCCTGGTCTTTATCAAGCAACTTATACTGGTATCTTAGCCAACCGCGCTTCCGAAGCTGCGACACAAAAGATCACCATTTCTGGCAAAGCTTGTGAGAGTACGGACATCTTAGTAAAAGATCTTGCATTACCGCCCGTTGAAACTGGGGATCTGTTTG
This sequence comes from Enterococcus sp. OL5, assembly GCF_006491895.1. Classification (NCBI taxonomy): domain Bacteria; kingdom Bacillati; phylum Bacillota; class Bacilli; order Lactobacillales; family Enterococcaceae; genus Enterococcus; species Enterococcus sp. OL5. Next base: position 152,815 of record NZ_VHIL01000003.1, on the reverse strand, counting down.
CTACGTTCGCAACAGGAGCTTATGGCTATTCGATGGCCAGCAGCTACAATAATTTACAGATTCCTGCAGTCGTCTTTGTGGAAAACGGCCAAGCGGAATTAGCCGTTAAACGCCAGTCCTACGAGCAAATGCTGCAAAATGAAGTGGTTCCTTCGTTTCTAAAAGAGGGAGCTTCCAGCAAGTAAAATTTTGAAAAGCAGGTGACAACATGACGATTCCTTATACAAAAATGCAAGGTGCAGGAAATGATTTTATCGTAATCGATAACCGCACATTGAAATTCTCCCATGAACAACTGTCGCAATTTGCTGCTCAGGTTTGCCATCGGAAATTTTCTGTTGGCGCGGATGCAGTCATGGCAGTGGATTTTCCCACAGGAACCGCTGATTTTCGGATGCGGTTTTACAATGCTGATGGGACCGAAGCAGAAATGTGCGGCAACGGCGCTCGCTGTATTGCCCGTTATGCCTTTGAGAAGGGAATTGCTGGCGAGCAGATGACCATCGAAACAGTTGCTGGCGATGTCCCCGCATGGCGCTTGTCGGCAAAACACTACAAAGTAACCTTGAATCCACCCACCGTGACTACATTTGATCAAGCGTACCCGAATCCAATGGTTTCTTTCGTGGACTATGTGGAATTGGGTGATCCAGGAATCCCTCATGCGGTGGTTCACTATCCTGGTCTGGCAGAAACTGAGTTGGAACAGCTGGCTGAACTTGCCAAAGAGATACGCTATTGGGAGGTTTTCCCCAAAGGGGCGAATGTCAATTTCTATGAAGAAGATGACAAGGGTGATCTGATCGTTCGCACGTATGAACGAGGGGTGGAAGGTTTTACCTATGCGTGCGGCACAGGTTCTGGTGCCACTGCGTATGTCGTGACCAAACGTCACCAGCAAGCGGCAGCGAATGTCTTGCTGCACGTGTTAGGTGGCGAGTTAACGGTAGAAGTTGATGTTGATCAGGGCGCATTAGAATTGATCGGCGATGCGGTTATGGTCTCTGAAGGCTTGATTCTAGATGAGAATTTGGCTCTGTAAACACTGTGAAAATTATTGCAAAAAGATGATATTTTCGTGAAAAAAAGAATTGACATTCATTTGAGGCTATCGTATAGTTAAACACAAATTAAAAAACACGCGATGATAAGAAGAGTAAGTCAGTTTCGATTGGATCAGAGAGCTCGGATTGGTGAGAAAGAGCACAGCCGTTTGACTGAAGATGGCCTTGGAGCGTTTGGACGTGAGCAAAAGCAAGCGTGCAGCGGAATTGCCCGATACAGCAAAGCAGTTGATAAACTGATAAGGTTGGCAGCTTGTGCCAATGAATTAAAGGTGGTACCACGAACATGGTTGTTTCGTCCTTTCTCTATGATGGAGAAAGGACGTTTTTTTTATTATAAAAAGGGGGAACTAAAAATGAAACAGTTGAAAAAGGGAATCGTTGGGTTAGTTGCTGCTGTCTTAATTACATTGGCAGCTTGTGGCAATACTAGCAGCACAGAGGATACACAGTCTGGTGAAAACAGTGTAGATGCAGTGGAAGAAAAAGTCGTTGGAGTGGCACCAGGACCATATGGGGATATGGTGACAGAGGTGATCTCTCCATTACTGGAAGAAAAAGGGTATCAACTCACGACCAAAGTGTTTAATGATTATATTCAGCCGAACAATGCCTTGGCGAATGGCCAAATCGATGCCAATTTGTTTCAGCATACGGCCTATCTAGAAAAATTTTCGGCAGATAACCAGTTATCTCTTACGGCATTACAAAAAGTGCCAACATTGGGAATGGGCATCTATTCGAAGCAATTGTCCAGCTTGGATGAGTTAGCAGACGGGGCGACTGTTTCGATTGCCAATGATGCCTCAAATTTAGCGCGGACCTTGCAACTGTTAGCTGCCAATGAGTTGATCACCATCGCAGACAATATCGACGAAACGAAAGCAACAGTGAATGACATCGAAGAAAATCCGAAGAATCTGACATTTAAAGAATTAGACGCAGCTCAATTGGCTCGTTCGTTAGATACAGTCGATTTAGCTTTAGTACCAGGAAACTTCGCTTGGGCGGCTTCTCTTGATCCTGCAGATGCTTTGGCGTTGGAGTCATTGAAAGAAGAATATAAAAATGTTTTTGTGGTGTCCTCCGAAGAAGAAGACAGTGATTTTGCTAAGGCAGTTACGGAAGTATTAGAAAGTGACGCATTTAAAGAAGCGATTGCCGAATCACCGTTCAGCAACTTTGATCAACCGAAATTTTGGACTGAGTAAGAAGGGGATCCTATGGCAAAAATAGAAGTGAAACAAGTATCAGTGGCCTTCACTCATAAAAAACAAATCAAAAAAGCAGTTGATTCCATTGATTTTTCCGTTCAGGCTGGAGAAGTATATGGGATCGTCGGATTGAGCGGGGCGGGGAAAAGTACTTTGGTTCGTACGTTGAATCTACTGCAGGTGCCATCTAGCGGTCAAATTCTGATTGATGGTCAAGACATCACGCAAGCTAAAGGCAAACACTTGCGTGAAGTACGACAAAAAATCGGGATGATCTTTCAGCATTTCAATCTGATCCATAATCGAACCATCAAGGAAAATTTAGCCTTTGCTTTGCGTGCTGGACATTATCCGCAAGAAAAGCAAGAAGCGAGGATCAAGGAACTGTTGGAAATGGTAGATCTGCCTCACAAAATTCACGAGTATCCGAATAATTTGTCTGGGGGAGAAAAGCAACGGATCGGCATTGCACGAGCGATTGCCAATGAACCTGAGATTTTGTTGTGTGACGAAGCTACCAGTGCGTTAGATGTTGAAACGACTGAAGAAATTTTGAAATTATTGATCCGAATCAAGGAACAGACAGGCATCACCATCGTCTTTATCACCCATGAATTGGATGTTGCCCGCAAGTTTTTTGATCGGGTGGCAGTGATGGAGAAGGGTCGGATCGTTGAAGAACAAACGACCTACGGCTTGTTCAGTCAGCCTAAACAGCCTATGACGAAAAAACTGGTAGGTCGTTACTTGGATCTGACGCTTCCCGAGGAGATTCTAGCATCCTTCACGGAAGGCGACTTGCTGGAATTGCGCTATCAAGGGGAGTATACGTTAGAACCACTGATTTCGACTGTAGCCAAAGCCTATGATGTGTCGATCAATATTATCCACGGAAAAATTGAGTATATCAAAAAAGATGTGATCGGTATTTTGTATATCTATTTGACTGGCCCCGCCGAAGAAGCAGCAAAAGCCCGAGCACACCTAGCTGCGAACGTCTTTTCTCTAAGAAAGATAGGTGAGAAAAATGGCTGATACGCTTGAGATTTTAAAAACAAACCTGCCCCAAGCACTATGGGAAACATTCTTCATGGTGGGAACTTCAGCAATTATAGGAGTAGTTTTCGGCTTATTGATTGGATTAGTCCTGTTTTTAGTCGGCAGTAAACTTTTTCATAAAAATGTTTTCTTGCATCATCTGGCCGATTTTGTCGTCAATGCAATCCGTTCGCTACCATTTTTGATCTTATTGATTACGTTGATTCCGTTATCAGCGATGCTGATCGGTGATCCTTATACCCCGGCCGGCGGAGCGATTGCCTTATCGATTGCCGCGATTCCTTTTTACGCCCGAATCGCTGAATCCGCATTTGCCGAAATCGACTATGGCGTCCTTGAAGCTAGTGTCGCTTCCGGAGCATCGACGGGGCAAATTATTCGCGAAGTGATTTTACCAGAAAGTTTGCCAGCCTTGATTCGCGGATTTGTGCTAACTTTGATCAGTCTTTTAGGCTACTCGGCGATGGTGGGAACGATTGGCGCAGGCGGCATTGGTGATTTAGCAATTCAGTATGGTTACTACCGCTATGAAACGGCGATTTTGATTGTGGTGATTCTCTTGTTGATCCTTTTGGTACAACTCATCCAGTGGATCGGCGATGCTTGTGCAAATTATTTCTCGAAATAAAAATGAATTCTGTGTAGTTCCTTTTCGGATACACGTGAATTATCGCTTCTGTTATTACTCTACAGAAGCGATTTTTTTGCTTATCGGTCACTGATTTTTGGTTGCGCCACTAGTGGTTTTTCGGTATGCTGATGGTGAGTTGTTTTTTACAGCGAAAATTATATTTTAAAGGAGCAACATTATGACTCAAATTCCTAACTGTCCAAATTGCCAATCTGAATACGCTTATGAAGATCGCGGGCTGTTTGTTTGTCCTGAATGCGGAAACGAATGGCAAGAGCAACAAGCGGCGGAAGAAGCACCCGTATACAAAGATGCTAATGGCAATATTTTAGTAGATGGTGATACAGTGACAGTCATCAAAGACTTGAAAGTCAAAGGCGCATCTGGCGCCATCAAACAAGGAACGAAAGTGAAAAACATCAAATTAGTCGAAGGCGACCACAACATTGATTGCAAGATCGATGGCTTCGGCGCGATGAAACTAAAATCAGAATTTGTAAAAAAAGGTTAAAAACAAAATCTTCCAGTCATCTTCATAATTTTTTCACCACTTTAATGGTAAAATAAGGTCAAAGATTAAAAGGGGGAATTTTATCGTGTATGGTATGGGCGGATACGGGTTCGGCTTTTTTTATGACCCGACTTTCATTCTCGTAATTATCGGTATGGTGATATCGCTAGCAGCGTCAGCGTACGTCAAAAGTACCTTTAACAAATATGACAAAGTCAGAAGTAAAAATAATATTACCGGCACAAAAGCGGCGCAGTACATCTTGCAGAGCCAAGGAATCAATAATGTTGGTGTGCAAGCGATCGCTGGTGATTTGACGGATAATTACAATTCTGGCAACAAAATGCTGAGTTTATCACAATCCACCGCACAATCAACTTCGGTAGCAGCAATCGGTGTTGCAGCCCATGAGTGTGGTCACGCAGTCCAAGATGCCAAAGGTTATTTTCCTTTGCGTTTGCGTCATGCGATCGTGCCGATCGCCAATATCGGAACTAGCATCTCGATCCCGTTAATTTTGATCGGGGTACTGTTACGAGGCTCGTTTCTGATCAACTTAGGTTTGTTGGCTTTCTCATTGGCGTTTATTTTCCAATTAGTGACCTTGCCAGTCGAGTTCGATGCCTCAAAACGGGCGATCCGTATTTTGGCAGATGGTGGCTTGTTAACAGAAGAGGAAGTGCCACAAGCGAGAAGAGTGCTCTTTGCCGCAGCGTTGACCTATGTCGCAGCTGCCGTAGCAACCTTATTGCAGCTCTTACGTTTGATTATTTTATTCGGTAATAACAACCGTCGGAATTAATCGACAGTATGACAGAAAAAAGACCAGCTCAGGCATCCTGAACTGGTCTTTTTTCGTTATTCTACTATTAAGTAAATGTAATAGACGTTTTCAACGCTTTTTAAATTTTCTTCGGACAAGTTATTTTCCATCACATCATATAATTTTAGGTCGCCACCTTGTGCAATATAAATCAAAGGAATCTCAACATTTTTTTGGATTTCTAGGGGATCTTCTTCAATGTGGTAGATTGCTCCCCCGGGAAGATCATTGTCTTCTCCAAGAGAAATATACTGAAATGCCGTAAGATCTGTCGTTGTTTCTGATGCTCCGCCATTGGAAGATAAGTTTACGAGCAGCTTTTTTTCCCCTTTAGAAATGCCAATCGTTAAATAACCGTTATAATTGCTTTTGGTATCTGTCATTAAGGAAGCAATCAACTTGTGGGTTGTTTTCTCCCCTTTGTGATAGTGATCAAAGTAAACCGTCATCGCTTGAGCTTGGGTATTAAATTTTAGCTGCGAACCAAAATCAAATAACAGTCTGGAAAGATCCATTTGATTTTCGACTTGAACTAGATGATTATCTGGAACACCCGCTATTTTTTCTCCTCGAAAAGGACCATAATTGTAATAGTTTAAATAAAGCCCCCCTGGTAGACCAATCAATACGAACAAAGACAGTACAGCAATAACAATTGTCCTACGTGTGTTTTTTAGCCGAGCTTTTTTCACGATTTTTTTAAAATCTTGCTCTTTAATAGCCATATTTCTTTTCCTCCATTCGTTTTTTCAGTTGTTTTCTTCCTCGATATAATGCTGTTTTGATACTATCTTCCGAGCGATTCAGTAAGAAGCTTATTTCTTTTAAGCTCAAATTTTCTGCATACTTCATGATCAAAAGGGTGGAGGTAGAAACGGGTAATTCTTGAAGTGCCTCATAAAGATCATCATCAGTTTCTTGCCAGTTGATACTAGAAGCAGTCACTGGCAAATACTGCCTGACGATTTCTCGCCGTCGCTTTGTTTGTTTATACAACGTAAAGTAACCATTGATCCCCACACGAAACAGCCACGGACGAATCGCTTCTGCGGATAAGACCGAATCGATTTCAAGGATTTTAACAACTGCTTCTTGAGCAATATCTTCGGCATCCTGTTGTGAAGCGCCGAGGGACTGCAGGTAATGAACCAAGTCATTTGTTAACTGCAGTAAATAATGTTCGTAAGCATCCAAACGCATTTTTCCCCCTCCTTAACAATACAACAACTGAAAATAAAAAAAGTGGACATCTTTCAACTGAAAAAATCGAAAAAAATCGATAAAATGTTAAATTAATCGATTGAGTTGTGCTTATTTTCTCAAAGAACAAAAAGAATGACAATGATTGGTTGGAGAAAATCTAGAAATTTTTAGCAGAATGAGTAAGAACTAAACGAAAATGAAAAAAACTGAAGTGAAATGACATGAAGACAAGTGTCATTTCACTTCAGTTTTTTATAAAAGGAGATATGCATCTCAGTTGTTTTTAATAGAATCGCTTAAGAATTAACGGATATGACAGATAGGTACTCTGTCCAAAAATCAGTAAAATCTTTGATTGTTCCATCTTTATTTAGCTGTGCCTGTTCAAATACTGCATTATTTTTTCCGAATGGATCAATTGCGATAATTGTTCCAATCCCAGCACGCTTGGCAGCAAGCAAACCTGAATAAGCATCTTCGATAACAAGACAATCAGCAGGAGCTAAGCCCAATTTGCCAGCCGCTTTAAGAAAAATATCCGGTTGCGGTTTTCCAGGAAAAGAGCCATCGTCATAGACGATCTTATCCCAATCAAACCAGCGTGCTAAATCGAAAGTATCAAAATAAAAAGCAACATTCTCTTTAACAGTAGCCGTGGCAATCGTTAATGGAATCTGCTGGTCAGTCAGCTGATCAAGAGTCGCTTCAAGCCCCTTTGTCAATTGGAGATCGTTCTCATTTTGCAAGCAAAGCATACGATAATAGCTTTCTTTTTCTTCTGACAAGACGGCGATCTCAGAGACAGTCAAATGTTCTGAAATGAAATGTTTTAAAATCTCCGTATTCGTTCGACCATGGATATTTTTTAAAATATCCTCATCTGATAAACCATCTTTTGTATGATCATGAATCATGTGCAGCCAAGCAGCTTCATGTAGATGAGAGTCCAAAAACATTGTTCCGTTAAAATCAAAAATAATCCCTTTCATAGTTACACTCCTATAGTGGTATTTTCGGTTGAATCAGCAATTTGCAGATCGACATATTGTGCATAGTGCTCTTGTAGCTCAGGTGATATTTGACGATCCGTAATGAGTAGGTCGAAGTCATGCAAATTATAAAATACATAAAAATCATCACGGTTGAACTTTTTGTTATCAACGAGCAGATATTTCTTACGGGAATTATTTAATGCGATCTGCTGGGCTTCTCCTTCTTCTGTACTATAAGTAGAAATGGCTTCGTTGTGTACCCCGTTTGAACTGATAAATGCTTTTGTAAACTTTAATCTTCTTAAATTGTCGTTAGTAATCGGTCCAACAAATGCACCGGTATTTTTACGAAAATCGCCGCCAATTAGTAAAATTTCCGGTCCATCTGCTTGCGCAAGAATATCAAAAACCGGGTAATTATTAGTAATGATCCGGATTTTCTTGTTCAGTAAATGTGTCGCCAATAGTTCGATTGTTGTACCTGGTCCTAAGAAAATCGTTTCCCCCTCGTGAATCAATGAGGCTGCTGTGGCAGCAATTTCTTTTTTTTCTTGAATCTGTAGAGTGGCTTTTTCGGTGTGAGAAAGTTCTTGATCTAAAGTATAGGAAAGACTTTGAGCCCCTCCATGGATACGTAGCAGCTTGCCCGATTTTTCTAATTCATCTAAATCTCTGCGAACGGTCATATCAGAAACATCTAATTGATTGATGATCTCGTTAACAGTAAGAATTCCTTTTTTATTGACCATTTCTACGATAGTAAACAATCTTTCTTTTTTCAGCATCGTCTTCACCTCTAATTTAAAGATAATCTATCATATAATCGGCTAGCAGTCAATCTAATTCGAACAAAAACAAACATTTTAAACATATTCTATGTTTGTTTCAATAAAAACCATCATTATTTTCCGATTTTTGTGATTATTTATGTTTGTTTTTGTTGACAAATGTTTTGGATGCGATTACAATTCAATCAGTTAGAAAATGCGGAAACTGATTATAGATTTGAGGAGAGATGTACATGCTTAAATTACCAGAAGATTTTATTTTTGGTGGAGCCACAGCAGCCTATCAGGTTGAAGGAGCCACTAAGGAGGGCGGCAAAGGCGCTGTTGCTTGGGATGATTTTTTAGAGGAACAGGGTAGATTCAGTCCTGATCCGGCAAGTGATTTTTATCATCAATATGCAAGGGATATTGAATTGTGTGAACGATTTGGTGTGAATGGGCTAAGATTATCCATTGCATGGAGTCGAATTTTTCCTGATGGAACAGGGGAACCGAACCCAGAAGGAATCGCTTTTTATCATCGTGTGTTCGAAGAATGTGCGAAAAGAAACGTAACGCCGTTTGTGACACTGCATCATTTTGATACCCCTAAACGTTTGTTTGACCAGGGAGATTTTTTGAATCGAGAAACAATAGAAGCATTCGTTTCCTATGCCATTTTTTGTTTTCATGAATTCAAAGAAGTGAAAGTGTGGAGTACCTTTAATGAAATCTATCCTGTTGCGACCAATCAATATTTGTTAGGCGTTTTCCCACCAGGAATCAAATACGATTTTACAAAAATCATCGCCTGTCTTCATAATATGATGGTTGCCCATGCACGTGTAGTGAACTATTTCAAAGAAAACGAACTTCCAGGCGAAATCGGTGTCGTTCACTCATTAGAGACGAAATATGCGGCAACAGACGCGCCAGAAGACAAGCATGCAGCCTTTTTAGACGATGCATTATCGATCCGTTTCTTATTAGATGCTACTTATTTAGGCAGTTATTCGACTGAAACCTTAAATGCTCTTGATGAGATATGTGAAGCAAATCAGGCGAGCTATCATTTTCCAGAAGAAGATTTTGTTGAATTGAAAAAAGCCTCCACGCGTAATGACTATTTAGGAATCAATCACTACCAATGCCACTTCGTTAGAGCTTACGATGGAGAAAACGCGATCCATCATAATGGCACGGGTGAAAAAGGAACCTCTGTTTATAAAGTGAAGGGGATCGGAGAACGCATTTATAAAGAAGGGATTCCTCGAACGGATTGGGACTGGCTGATTTATCCAGAAGGTCTTTATGATTTGTTACTGCGAATTAAAAGCGATTACCCGCATTACAACAAAATCTATATCACTGAAAACGGCATGGGGTATAAAGACCAGTTTGAAGATGGCATCATTATGGATCAGCCGAGAATCGACTATTTGAGAGTCTATTTGGAATCCTTAAGCAAGGCGATAACAGCTGGGGTAAATGTGAAGGGATATTTTTTGTGGTCGCTTATGGATCTTTTCTCATGGACAAATGGGTATAACAAAAGGTATGGCTTGTTTTATGTTGATTTTGAAACCCAGAAGCGTTACCCGAAAGAGTCAGCATACTGGTACAAATTAGTTAGTGAAACTAAAACGATTATTTAATAAGTAATAACGGAGGAAGAAAAGATGAATAAAGAGGAATTACAAATGCTTGGTTTTGAGATCGTTGCTTATTCAGGGGACGCTCGCAGTACATTATTGAAATTATTGAAAGAAGTAAGACAAGGGAACTTTGAGCATGTTGATTCAGCACTGAAAGAAGCCGACGAAAATTTAACCCTTGCACACAATTCGCAAACGAAAATTTTAGCGGAAGAAGCATCGGGAAAAGAGATGGAGATGGGATTCATTTTTATCCATGGACAGGATCATTTAATGACCACTTTGTTGCTGAGGGATCTGATTCAAGACTTTATTGCACTGTACAAGCAGAATCAAGGATAGGAGAAGAACGCTATGGATGGAATCATTAAACAAATCGAAAAAGGAAAACCGTTTTTTGAAAAAATCTCACGCAATAGTTATCTGGGAGCCGTTCGTGACGGTTTTTTAACAGCGATGCCGGCTATTTTATTCTCAAGCATATTCATTTTGATTGCTGCGGTTCCTGAAATTTTTGGTTACCAATGGCCTGAAGCTGTCTCCACTTGGTTATGGAAAGTCTATAATTATTCGATGGGGGTTGTAGGATTACTTGTTTCAGCAACCACTGCTCGCTGCTTGGCTGATTCGATGAATCGCCGCTTACCGAAAAACAAAGTGATCAACACGACTTCTGTGATGCTGGCCTCTGTGGTAAGTTTCCTGTTGCTAAGTGTCTCTCCGATTGAAGGTGGATTTTCAACGGAATACATGGGGACAAAAGGACTACTGGCTTCCTTTGTCGCTGCATTTTTGACAGTTAATTTATATAAGTTTTGTGTACTGAGAGACATTACTATTAAAATGCCTAAAGAAGTTCCTGGAACGATTTCACAAACCTTCCGAGATATTTTTCCATTCTCTTTTTCAGTATTTGCGGCCGTTTTAATTGATTTAGGCATTCGGCAAATTTTCCAAATCTCATTTGCAGAAGCAATCATTACTGTGCTGCAGCCATTATTCACAGCAGCCGACGGTTATTTAGGAATCGCTATTATCTGGGGAGCGATGGCGCTATTTTGGTTTGTCGGTGTTCATGGACCGTCGATTGTGGAGCCGGCAATTGCGGCAATTATCTATGCCAATGTGGAAACCAATCTGCAATTGTTCAATTCCGGTGAACAAGCTTCTAAAGTACTAACGGTGGGTTTAGGGAATTTTGTAGGAACTATGGGAGGAACTGGGGCAACATTGGTCGTTCCTTTTATCTTCCTACTCTTTGCTAAGTCCAAACAATTGAAGGCAGTCGGGAAAGCTTCCTTTATTCCAGTAAGTTTTGCTGTCAATGAACCATTGTTGTTTGCAGCACCTATGATTTTGAATCCCTATTTTTTCATTCCGTTTTTATTAACACCTGTTGTAAACGTTTGTTTGTTTAAGTTTTTTGTCGATGTGCTAGGCATGAACAGTTTTATGTACGTTTTACCTTGGGCAACTCCGGCACCAATCGGTTTGGTTCTAGGAACGGGCATGGGGGTGTTAGCCTTTGTTTTAGCAGCGGTTCTAATCGTCGTTGACTTCCTGATCTATCTGCCATTTTGTAAAGCATACGATGCTGTCTTAGTAGAGCAAGAAGCACAAAAAGCAGAAGTGATCGCAACCGAGGAAGGTACTTCTGCCGCTATACCTGAGGAAGTACCTGTGGCAGCGAGCCAAGTCATCAACGATGCAAATAAAGAAATCAATGTGTTGGTACTTTGTGCTGGAGCAGGGACAAGTGCGATGTTAGCTAATGCTTTAAAAGAAGGCGCATCTGAATCGAAAGCACCGATCAGTGCAATGGCGGGTGCTTATGGTTCTCATTACGAAATGCTGCAGGATTTTGATATGGTGGTCTTAGCACCGCAAGTCAATTCTTACTATGATGATATCAAAGAAGATACCGATCGCTTAGGAATCAAGTTGGTTGCGACAAAAGGAGCAGAATATATCGGATTAACGAGAGATCCTGAAAAAGCCGTTCAATTTATTCTGAACCAATTTCAATAAAGGAGGAGCAAATGAATGAAAAAGGGAGCTTGGTTGCGTAAAGCCGCTTTATTTGCAGCTGTGATAGGGACTTTGGGGGCTGTTTCAAAAACAGTTGAAGCATCTGCCAGCGAATTTATTCGCGGAGCAGATATTTCAATTTTGTCAGATATGGAAAAATCTGGTGCAAAATATTATGAAGATGGTATTTCAAAAGATGCCTTAGAGATTCTAAAAAACAATGGTGTCAACTATGTGCGACTGCGTTTGTGGCAGGATCCTTATAATAGTAACGGAGAAAGTTATGGGGCAGGGACAAATGATCTGGAAACGACGGTTGCCCTTGCAAAACGAGCAAAAAATCTTGGACTCAAAGTGTTGCTAGATTTCCATTACAGTGATTTTTGGGTTGATCCTGGGAAACAGAATGTTCCTAAAGCGTGGCAAGATCTGACCTTTGAAGAAATGAACACGGCATTGTATGACTATACAAAGAACGTTCTGTCGGAAATGAAGCAGCTAGACGTTTATCCTGATATGGTTCAGATCGGCAATGAACTGAATAGTGGAATGCTCTGGCCTTATGGCAAGTCTTGGGGAGAAGACGGGGGTGAGTTTGATCGATTGACTACTTTTTTGAAGTCCGGTGTCCAAGCTGTTCGAGACACTCAACCTAAAACAACTCCAGTAATGCTCCACTTAGCTGATGGTGGCGATACAGGAGCATTTACTTGGTGGTTTGATGAAATCACCAGTCGGGGTGTGTCATTTGATTTAATTGGAGTATCGTATTATCCGTATTGGCACGGTTCAATGAATGAACTTCAAACCAATATGAATACGATCAGCCAACGGTATGGCAAAGAAGTGATCGTAGTTGAAACAGCTTATGGGCATACAACAGCGAATGCCGATACTATGCCAAATGCTTTTGGCGAAGCCGAAGCAACGGCGGGGGGATATGAACCAACACCGACAGGACAAGCAGAGTATTTGCTGGATCTAGCCGATCGTATTCAAGCGGTGCCGAATGATCGCGGGGCGGGCTTCTTTTACTGGGAACCTCTTTGGTACAACGGAAACGTGAGTTGGGCAACACAAGCAGGTATGAATTATCTCGGTGTTCAATCCACTATGGGAAACGAATGGGACAACCAGGCGCTGTTTGATTTTGCTGGAAACGCCTTGCCAAGCTTGCGTGCGTTTAAACAAGCAGGGGCGCAAACAAATCTGGTTAAAAATGCAAGTTTCGAGAGCGATGGACCAACGACTAGTCCTTCCGATTGGCAAACGTGGTTTCAACAAGGAACAGCTGAAGGTACGATCAAAACGGAAGCTGGGACTTTTTTTGGAGACTACAAATTAACTTTTTGGCAGGACCAAGCTTACGAGGCATCAGCTTATCAAAATGTTAGTGGTATAAGCAATGGTACTTACACATTAAGTGCCTATGTAATGTCTGGGGGAGAGTTTGATACCAATCAGTTATATGTCAAAAATTATGGTGGAGCGGAACTAAATACTGCGGTTGTTAAAACAAGTGAATGGACAAAAATTACAATCAAAGACATTCCAATTACAACAGGTGCTTGTGAAATCGGGGTTTACAGCAAGGCTTCAGGAAATGCTTGGACGAACGTTGATTTTGTTTCATTGGTGAAACAATAATCTAAGGATTACTACCATTGATTCTCAGAGCCCTCTTTCAACCGCATCACTAGCGTAGAAGGCAGGAATCGAACCTGCACCTCGTCTTTGCCAAAAATAACCAGAAATACGTTCCGATCATTTTTACCAAAACGAGTAAAGCGCCAGACTTCATCTACACTTTGTATTATGCCAAAGAGAGTTCAACGATTTCGTAAGAAGCAATGAAAAAATTGCAAAAAGTTGTGCAGAAAACATGAAGGTTGTTTAAGAAAGAGTAACCTTAGAATGCCGGCGTGAAAAAGGAGGAACTAGCTGCATCGAAGCGTAAAGCGCTTCGTTTGGAAACCTCCGTTTTTTCTGAAAAAATCAGATAAAGTTTTCTTGACATTTGCTAGGTGAGAATGTATCATTCTGTTTGGGCACTCTTTACAAGAGTCAGAAAGTGATTTAGAATTTTCGCTCCCTATTCATTTATGGATAGGGAGCTTTTATTATTTTCTAAATGCTTTTCCTGTAAAATAGATTAAAGGAGTTTTTCAGTTTATGACAAAATATATTTTTGTAACCGGCGGTGTGGTTTCTTCTATTGGTAAAGGGATCGTAGCAGCATCATTAGGACGTCTGTTGAAAAATCGCGGCTTGAAAGTAACCATTCAAAAATTCGATCCGTACATCAACGTCGATCCAGGAACGATGAGCCCATACCAACATGGTGAAGTATTCGTAACCGATGATGGAGCAGAGACCGACTTAGACTTAGGTCACTATGAACGCTTTATCGATATCAATTTGAACAAATACTCAAATGTAACAACTGGAAAAATCTATTCAGAAGTTTTGCGGAAAGAGCGTAAAGGAGAATACTTAGGCGCGACTGTTCAAGTGATCCCGCACATTACCAACGAGATCAAAGAAAAAATCATGCGGGCAGCCAAAATGACTGATTCAGATGTGATCATCACAGAAGTCGGCGGTACAGTAGGGGATATTGAATCATTGCCGTTTCTAGAAGCTTTGCGTCAAATGAAAGCAGACGTAGGTTCAGACAATGTGATGTACATCCACACGACGCTGATTCCTTATTTGAAAGCAGCGGGCGAAATGAAAACCAAACCGACCCAACACAGTGTGAAGGAACTGCGCGGCTTAGGGATTCAACCAAATATCTTGGTCGTTCGGACAGAACAACCCGTAGGACAATCAACAAAAAACAAATTGGCACAATTCTGTGATGTGGCACCAGAAGCCGTGATCGAATCTCGTGACGTTGAGACCCTTTATTCGATCCCATTGGCACTGCAAGCGCAAGGCATGGATCAAATCGTGTGTGATCATTTGAAACTGACCGCACCAGTTGCTGACATGACTGAATGGCAAGCATTGGAAGAAAAGGTGCTGAATTTGAAGAAAAAAGTACGCATCGCATTAGTCGGAAAATATGTGGAATTGCCAGATGCTTATCTATCAGTTGTCGAAGCCTTGAAACATTCTGGTTTTGCCTTTGATGCAGACATCGAGATCGATTGGATCAAAGCCCAAGAAATCACACGGGAAAATGTGGAGTCTTACTTAGGTGAAGTAGACGGGATCCTTGTTCCTGGTGGATTTGGTGATCGTGGGATTGAAGGGAAAATCGAAGCGATCCGTTATGCTCGGGAAAATGATGTGCCATTCTTAGGGATTTGTCTAGGGATGCAAATGGCTTGTGTGGAATATGCCCGCAATGTCGTTGGCTTGGAAAATGCCAACTCCGCAGAAACGGATCCTGAAACAGCCAATAACATCATTGACTTGATGGCTGACCAAGAAAACATCGAAAACTTAGGTGGAACATTGCGTTTAGGCTTGTATCCATGTAAAGTGAAAAAAGGCACCAAAACAGCTACAGCTTATGATGGGGAGGAAGTTGTTCAAGAACGTCACCGTCATCGTTATGAATTTAATAACAAATACCGTGAAATCTTTGAAGCAAATGGTATGGTCTTCTCAGGTGTGTCACCAGACAATCGTTTGGTTGAGATCGTTGAGATTCCAGAAAACAAATTCTTCGTGGGTTGCCAATTCCACCCAGAATTGATTTCTCGTCCAACACGCCCACAACGCTTGATCAAAGCATTTGTTGGTGCTTCATTAGACAACCGTCAAGCGTAATAATCGCTAGCCGAAAACCAAAAAATGAATGTGCGAAACTCCTCATCTCAAGATGGGGAGTTTTTTGAGTTGCGCGATCCCAGTAATCCGTAAAAGGTTGACACTTGCGTGAGCGTTGGTGGAAATCATCTGTTTCTGCATACAAAAAACTTCCGTCAAAACGACCGGAAGTTTCAGGCTGATGCATTATTTTTTTCGCTAACAGTTCGAATGAAATCCGCCAGCGGAAACGCGTGTTGATTTGCTGGTGCCTAGAGAGAATTATTCTTTTAATTTATACCCTTGATCCAAGAGCATTTCCTCTGTACGTTCCATGCTGATCCCATTTTCGGTATTTCCTTCAAAACTAACCCCAGGCAATTGTTTTGCTGAATCATAATCCAACTCGTCGTAATTGATCTTCAAGGATTCAGTCGCTTCACTATCTGTATAGTCGAGGGAATAGTCCAACCCTTTGACTTGCTGATACTGTTCTGCGATCGGATCAAGTACCGTCTGTGCTTCTTCTTTGGTCGTTACCCCAATTGCTGAATAAGGCATGACATTGTTCGCAGTCTGAGTTTTTACTTTATCGCCTTCATAAGTGAAGACCAGTTCCATCGAAACCCCATTTTGATTCATTGTGAATGTTTTGGTTTCTTCTTTGGCCCCCGAGCTGCAACTTGCCAAGAAAAGAACCCCGATGACTGCCAAAAATCCAATAAGCGCTTTTTCATTTTATCCCTCCTTTTTTACATAATAATATAGCCGCTTTCACAAGGCTATTCTTATGCTCAGAGGAGAAGAAGGAAGGATTTACTGGAAAATTATGATAAAATGACGAAAAAATATGTGAAATTTTTCTCGAATTTTCACATGCTGATTTGTTATCTAACGACCGCTTATAGGAGAGCAAAACCTTACAGAATCGTAGACTTTCAGAAAAGATGATGAAAATGCTGGATTTTTATATTTGTGCAATCTTTTTTTGAAAAGAGAAATTCCTCTTTTTAGTAGCAAATACCGCAAATCTTTGCTAAAATAGCATTGTCGGTTAAGCATTGCTTAACAAATAAAGTTTTTCAAAACTTAGGAGGAATTTTTTATGCCAGTAGTATCAGGAGCTGAATTCTTAAAAGCTGCTCGTCAAGGCGGATATGCAGTCGGCGGATTCAACACAAACAACTTAGAATGGACACAAGCGATTTTAAAAGCTGCTGAAGCGAAAAAAGCGCCAGTTCTAATCCAAACTTCAATGGGTGCTGCCAAATATATGGGCGGATACAAAGTTGCTAAAGACATCGTTACAAACTTGGTTGATTCAATGAACATCACTGTTCCAGTTGCAATCCACTTAGACCATGGTGATTATGATGCAGCAATGGAATGTATCGAAGTTGGTTACACTTCTGTTATGTTTGATGGCTCTCACTTACCATTTGAAGAAAACTTGAAATTGGCTAAAGAAGTTGTCGAAAAAGCACACGCAAAAGGCGTTTCTGTGGAGTGTGAAGTTGGTTCAATCGGCGGAGAAGAAGATGGAATCATCGGTTCTGGCGAATTAGCTGACATCGAAGAATGTAAACAAATGGTTGCAACTGGTATTGATTACCTAGCTTGCGGAATTGGTAACATTCACGGTCAATACCCTGAAAACTGGAAAGGCCTTGCTTTTGACCACTTACAAGCAATCGCTGATGCAGTAGGTTCTGATGTACCATTAGTATTACACGGTGGTTCTGGTATTCCTCAAGACCAAATCGAAAAAGCAATCTCAATGGGTGTTTCTAAAGTAAACGTAAATACTGAATTCCAATTATCATTTGCTAAAGCAACTCGTGAATACATCGAAGCTGGCAAAGATAAAGAAGGTAAAGGATTCGACCCTCGTAAATTATTAGCACCAGGTGTTGCTGCAATCGTTAAAGATGCAGAAGAACACATCGACTGGTTCGGTTCAGCTGGTAAAGCTTAATCTTAATCAAAGATCAAAACTCTTAGAATCACTGATTCTAAGAGTTTTTTTGTTTTCCAAGAAAATATTCTTGATGCGGGGATCAAAAATATCCTGCATCTTTTTTCTTTGAGGGATCTGTGCTAAAATTGGAATGATACACATAAATTAAAAAAGAGTATAGGTGGAATTCCATGAAAAAAATTGTCATCAACGGCAATCGTCCCTTAAAAGGTGAAGTCACCATTAGCGGCGCAAAAAACAGTGCAGTCGCATTGATCCCGGCAGCGATCTTAGCTGATTCACCGGTCATTTTAGAAGGAGTGCCTGACATCCAAGATGTGCACTCATTAATTGAGATTATCGAAATCATGGGTGTGAAGACCCATTTTGAAAACAATACGCTTGAGATCGATCCGACAAACATCGTTTCGATCCCGATGCCTAACGGAAAAATCAATAGTCTACGAGCTTCTTACTATTTCATGGGGGCATTGTTGGCGAAGTTTGGTGAAGGCGTCGTTGGATTGCCTGGCGGCTGCTTCTTAGGCCCGCGACCCATCGATCTGCATATTAAAGGCTTCGAAGCACTTGGCGCAAAAGTCACCAATGAACATGGTGCTATGTATTTGCGTACCGAAGAAGAAGGCTTGACTGGCGAACGGATCTTCCTAGATATGGTCTCCATCGGAGCAACCATCAATGTGATGCTGGCAGCAGTAAAAGCCAAAGGCAAAACGATCATTGAAAATGCCGCACGGGAACCTGAGATCATTGATGTTGCCACCCTTTTAAATAATATGGGAGCGAAAATCAGAGGTGCAGGTACCAATGAAATTCGTATCGAAGGCGTGGAAGAATTGCACGGTTGTCGTCATTCCATCATTCCAGATCGGATCGAAGCAGGAACCTACCTTTCTTTAGCCGCAGCAGCGGGGGAAGGCATTACTGTCAAAAATGTGATTTATGAGCATCTAGAAAGCTACATTGCGAAATTGGAAGAAATCGGCGTGCGAATGGATATTAGTGAAGATGAAATCTATGTGCATCCCTCAAAAGACTTGAAACCAGCGACTGTGAAAACTTATCCTTATCCAGGATTTGCCACAGACCTGCAACAGCCGATCACACCATTATTGCTAAAAGCAAAAGGAACGTCGGAAATCATGGACACGATTTACGCCAAACGGGTCAACCATATTCCTGAATTAGCACGAATGGGCGCACAAGCAACGACAGAAGGCAACATGATTTTTGTCAGCGGACCAAGCCAATTGCACGGAGCAGAAGTTGTCGCTTCTGATTTACGAGCAGGAGCTTGCCTTGTCATTGCCGGATTGATGGCGACTGGCACGACCAGCGTCTTTAATGTCGAGTACATTTTGCGCGGCTATGATCATATCATCGAAAAACTAACGGCTCTTGGAGCTGATATTCAAATGATAGAGGAGTAATTATGAGCGATTATCTTACGATGGCAGAGTTGGAAAACAAAACCTTAAAAGAAATCTACACCTTTGCCAAAGAGTTTCGAATTCCTTATTACAGCCAAATGAATAAAAAAGAATTGTCATTGGCTGTGATACGGGCGCAGGCGGAAAAACAAGGCTTCTTTTATATGGAAGGAATCTTGGATATCGTAGGCCAAGAAGGCTACGGTTTTTTACGCCCAATCAACTACGGACCGAGTGCAGAAGATATCTATATTTCTTCGTCACAGATTCGTCGGTTTAGTTTGCGTAATGGCGATAAAGTCGCCGGTAAGGCGCGCCCGCCCAAGGAATCTGAGCGCTATTATGGATTGATGCACGTTGAGTCTGTTAATGGCAAAGATCCAGAAGATGCCAAAGAGCGTCCGCATTTTCCAGCGTTGACGCCGCTTTATCCGAATCGTCATTTAAAATTAGAAACAACGTCAGGACGCCTTTCTACTCGGATGATCGACATGCTGTCGCCAGTGGGTTTTGGACAACGGGGACTGATCGTTGCTCCGCCTAAAGCTGGGAAAACCAGTATATTGAAAGAAATTGCCAATGGGATCACTGACAACTATCCTGAGGTGGAATTGATCGTTCTTTTGATCGACGAGCGCCCAGAAGAAGTGACTGATCTGGAACGCAGTGTCAAAGGCGATGTTGTTTCTTCAACCTTTGACCTGCAGCCTAGCAATCATACCCGTGTCTCTGAATTGGTACTAGAACGAGCGATGCGTTTGGTAGAAGACAAGCGTGATGTCGTGATTCTGATGGATAGTATCACTCGTTTGGCAAGAGCCTACAACTTAGTGGTACCTCCAAGCGGACGTACACTAAGCGGCGGGATCGATCCAGCTGCTTTGTACAAACCAAAGAAATTTTTTGGTGCTGCCCGTAATATTGAAGAAGGCGGCAGTTTGACGATTCTTGCCACAGCACTGGTGGATACCGGTAGCCGCATGGATGATGTCATCTATGAAGAGTTTAAAGGAACCGGCAATATGGAGCTGCAGCTTTCTCGCAGCTTAGCAGAACGTCGAATCTTCCCTGCGATCGACATCAAGAAATCTGGTACCCGTAAAGAAGAATTGCTGATGAGCAGTGAACAATTGGAAGAAACTTGGCGCTTGCGCAACAACATGTTAGGGGATTCCTTGGAGTTCACAGAACAATTCATTCAATTCTTGCGCAAAACGAAGAACAATGAAGAGTTTTTAGCGGCTTTTCATGATGTCCATTTCGGAGACAAGCGGCAAAAAAGAAATATAAAAAGATAATTGCATCTAAAAACTAAACATGGTAAGATAGTCATGTTGTAAAATCGACAAATCAACTCTGGTGAAGCAAATGAGCCAGGGCAAAGGAGAGAAGAAGAAATGAAACAAGATATCCATCCAGATTATCATCCAGTTGTATTCATGGACTCAACTACTGGTTTCAAATTCTTATCAGGTTCTACAAAGAATTCTCAAGAAACTGTTGAGTGGGAAGACGGCAACACGTATCCATTGATCCGTGTCGAAGTAACTTCTGATTCACATCCATTCTACACTGGACGTCAAAAATTCACACAAGCAGACGGACGTGTGGACCGTTTCAACAAAAAATACGGTCTCAAAGACACAAACGCTGCAGAATAAGACAAACATTGTCCAAGGGCTGTCTTATCAGCTTTCTAGAGGTTTTCCTATTTATAGGGAAACCTCTTTTTTTACATTTGACTACCCCTAGTATTTTTATCTGGATCTGGGCTGCCGTTTGCCATGAAGTTTGCAAAGTCATGAGCAGTTTTTTCTTTTCTTTGTTCAGTTACGTGAGCGTATATGTTCATAGTAGTTTAATATCAGTATGGCCCATTCGTTCCTGCACGTCTTTTATTGAAACACCTGCTTCAAAAAGTAAACTACAATGAGTATGTCTAAATCCGTGGACAGTCATTTTAGGTAAAATGTTTTCTTTCAGGATTTTTGAAAGATTATGGTTCAGGTAATCTAGATAAAGCGGTTTGTTTTCAGTAGAAGGGAAGAGCAATTGCTCTTGAGATAATGAGTTTATGCCAAACTGAAAAAGAAATTTTTGTTGGTGTAACTTCCATTTTTTATCAGACCCAGCGTCTCATCATCCAAAGAGATAGTACGAATACTTTTTCTTGTCTTCGGCGGCTGAAAAACTAACTCCCAATTCTGAATAGTTGCTAGTGTTTGTTTGACGGTAAGAGTTTTCTTATCGAAATCAATATCTTTCCAACGTAAGGTATGCAATTCTCCTTTGCGAAGACCCGTATACCCAAGAATGCGAAACATCACAAATAATTTTTCTGAATAGTTTTCTTTTACTTCTATTACCACCGACAAAAAGTAAGCAACTGTTCACGATCATAGAAAGGTGCGATGTAGTCCTCTTCATCTACTTTTTGCTGTTTCTTAGGTCGAATTACACCATCCATTGGCTTATTATTGAGTAACCGGATATTGATAGCATAATTGAATACTGATGCCGTGATACCGATTAAGTTGGAGTACTTTTTATAGCAACTAAACCAATGATTTACCTATTTTTGGCAAAATTGAATAGTAATCTTACTCATTCGGATATGACCAAATAAAGGGAGAATGTGTTTGTCTATAGCAACTTTTTGAATATTTTAAGTGTCACGATGAAGTTACGGAGACTACCCACTTTGTTATCAAGAATGGCTACATTTACGTTTAGCGATACCTAAACTTCAAGCGTTGGTTCTCAGAAGACGGTACGTTACAAGCTTTGGAGAAGGACTTGCATGAATACATACAGCTAGGAACTTTCGCTAACGGTACAAACGGTTATGGCGGTGTGTATTGCCAACACTGGAGCTATCCTGAAGAATCAATGAAGGTTATTCAACAAAAAGTTATTGATATTGGTTTTTTTCAATACCATTGTCGAAGACCTTTTTAACTATAATTAATCAGTAATCCACCAGAATAGTTGATTGGTGGAAGAAATAGAATAATAGGAGGGATAAGAATGAAATCAGAACTTGAATATGATTCTTCGAGACCGTTAATGCGTTTGGAAAAGGGCGACAAAGTTTTCATTAAATATAGAGAAGCTATCTACGAAAATGAAAAGGATAGATCAATGTACAAAAATGTGCCAGATGGGTATTATAACGGAACTTACATGGGAAATTACACTGTTAAATGTAGTGAATACCCAGAATTAAGCGGAAAGTATAACTACTGGCGAGGTGATCGCTGGGGTTCTTCTTCGTTCTTGTTCGCTGACGAGAGCCTTTCTAGTAACAAAAACTAATTACAATAGTGACAGAGATTAACAACTTAAATACCAGTTTTTTGAGAAAACAAAAAGGCAACTCAAGAGTTACCTTTTGTAGGTATATTCTGCTTATTTTTTCTTCCTATCAATGCCGTAAGTAGCGAAAGCAGGAATAAAGAGGACCGCTAAGAATACACCAACCCATTTAAATGCTTTAGGAACTTTTTTCAAAGAAACCGCCTCCTTTATAGATATGATTATAGATTATAGAGGAGAAAAATAGTCTGATATGACAAAAATGATAGAAAGATTTATAGTTTGAGCAGTCAGCAATCCACCAAAATAGTTGACTGTGAAGCGGTCATAAAACAATGGATCCTAACCAGTTAGAGAATAGTGCAGTTATCCATTCAGAATCTTTTCTTCTGTTATCAAATGGAGTATAGCCGTTATAAGAATAGTTATAATCAGTTTTCCATCCACCGGAAGATGTTTGTTTTTTTCGGAGCACTTCCAACAGTGGGGAAACTTCTGGTCGATTAAAACTATTTGTTTTACTGACTATATAAACAAGATCCGTAAAGGAGAGCATATAACTTTGAGGAAACATAATGTCGGTAATATGGGCGCTAATCGGTTGACGATTACTTAGGCGTTGGAACATATTGTGCTGTAACATATATTCTAATCCGATATGAATTAAATGTTTTACCTCTTTATCTGGAACAGGAGAAAATTCACGATAGGTAATTAATGCTCGGATTGTCTTACCTATACCAATATAACAAGGAACATTATTCATACATCCGCCATGTTTACAAATACCACTGTACGGCCAAGTAGTTTTCGTAACACGATCAAAAACTTGATAGTTTTTAATCCAATAAAGCGCATTTTGAGCCTCTGTAGATTGATGTAAACCAAGTCGGCAGTAAGCTTCAAAAATCATTGCATTGTAACAAGGAACAATATCATTAATTGATCCGGTGTAAGAAAAACCTTTGTCAGTGGATAAATTTTTATTAATAAAGAGCAATAAGTTTTGTGTGTATTCTAGGTAAATTGAATTCGGGATTTCTGCTATTCCGATTAAATTCCAGATATAACTCAATAGATTTTTATGTTCAATACTCGTCAGCTTTTCAATAAGCTTTGAGTCTGTTAATAGATGCATCACTTCTATATGAGTTTGGTCTTTGAGTAAATTTTTTTCTTTGAGCAATCGAAGTTTTGATGCAGTATCCATTCTTTACACCTGCTTTTTACTTTAATTATAGCAAATAAAAGATATTTTATAAGTCAGCTATCCGACGAAATAGAAAAAAAGAACCCTATAAAGGATTCTAGTTTAGAAAAGCCACCTTTTTAGCAGTTCATAAATTGGATCTGAAGTTCTTCTTCAAAAAGGAATTCAGTAGGTTCTACTGCATTCAATAGTTCTTCCGTTAGTTTAACTGCAAAAATGCTATTTGTATCATATGGGTTAAAGTAATAGATTTTGTTTGAAGCATCCATTACTGCTCGGTATTGTGTGTAATCATCTAGTCCATCGTCCTTGATATTTACTCCTTTTGGAATAGTCACACCGTTTAAAATTTTCAATATCGTATTTACGGCTTCAGTGGAATCAGCAGCTTGTTTGATCAAGTGTTTCATATAGACTGTTCGAACAAATCTTTCAGGAGAAGTAAAGCCGCCTGGCAATCCGAATGTTCCTGAACCTTGACCGAAAGGATGTAGGGTGAGTTCGCCTACTTGTCTATTTTTTACATTTGTTGGTTTTAACGAGAGAAAATTATTTAAATTTGTTAAATGCCATTCGAATTTTGGGCTATTTGTCATTACTCCTACTGGGTTCTCTTTGATGACTAGCTCTTTATCTTCGGTCTCGATTACAATCGACTCTCCAGTGGAATCGGTAATGATGTAGTGTAGTGGAGGAACATCATCCAACAGTGAGACTTTTTTATTGATTAATCGGACACCGCCGATATTTTCTTTTATTTCGGCAATGGATTTATTTTCTCCCATCACCCACATTATGAATTCATGTGGAGCTAAGTTAAGCTTGCCTGGTTTTTTAGAATCATGATAGGTTGCTTCATTTGGATGATATAGTTCGGCCACCGACAATCCAAATTCATTCACACCATCAGCAAAAAAGTACCCATCCAATTTACGTCCAGTTCCGACGAAACCGTATCTTGTTTTAATTTCTTTGCCATTTTGTCTTTCCCACACATAGTTTCTAGGGATTGCGACAGGTCTACCTTCTAACTTAACCCCAAAATCCATTGTTCTTGCAAGAAAGAATGTATGGGTCTTTGCTTCATAAGTTAAGCTTGTACACATTGTTGATCTACCTCCTCGGATTAATTCTAGTTCGATTCTGATTTTATCATACGTAGGTTTTGTATAGATGGAAATGTGTATTTTATAATAAAAAGTTGAAGGGTAATGAAAAAAAAGAGCGTATTTACTAATTTTAGATTTTGATAGCTTGTTATCATCGACAGTAAACAAAAGAAATTGAAGAGAAGGAGCGATTATATGGTCAGAAAAATAAGAGTGGATATTGAAACGACTTGGTCAGGTGTTGGTGAAACCGAATATTTTGAAGTGGAGGATGATGCAATCGAAGATGAGGGATAAGATATACCAAAATTAAGAGCTTGGGATAAAGGGTTAGAATCTATGATGCCGCTTGAAAGTATCGACTTTGAATACGGAATGATAAATGTAAATGCCGCTTGGCGGTGGTTCGAAGAAATTGAACACATGCAATCACCAGGCTTGAAAGACAACAACGGCGTGGAGATTTTCGAAGGGGATATTATCTTCTATACTTATTTTGAAAAGAATGCAAACAATCGCCTAGTAATGTTTGTGAATGGCCAATTTATTACTGAGTTAATTAGACATGGTTACTACAAACCTTTAGTTAATGTGAGTGATGATGCAAAGAAAATCGGCAACATATACGAGAATCCAGAACTATTGGAGCCGGCCGATGAAATCTAAAATTATCTTTCTAGACCTACACATTGAAAATAGAAAGAAGGCGATTATTTTGGATTCTAAGCTAATTGAATCGAGAATGAAGCAAGAGGCTTGAAAATAGGGTGACCCAGGTTGATGTAGCAATTAGGAATCTCTAGTAATTATTATGGAAGCATTGAAAATGGTAAAAATCCACCTGCTGTTTAGAAGCTAAGTTCAATAATAAAAGTACTTGGATGTCGCTTACATATTACATGGATGACATGGAAAAGCGTGTGACAGAAGAAAAGGATCGTCTTCAACAAATGTTCAATACAATTCCTCGTGACAAACTTAGTATGGTTGAAGAACTAATTACTCAAGCTGCAAGATTAAGAGTTTTGCTAGATGATAATTGGATCTGACATTATTCGTACAATCCAAATGGGGCTTAAATCTAGAGGAGGATATTATTCTAGTGTAATGGATGGTTTATGTGGCGAAGCAACAATCAAACCGATGCAAAAAGTATTGGGAACAATGGTTGACGGTATTGTCAGTCAGGTTTCTGATATAGTTAAGGAATTGGAACGAGCGATGAACGATAATAAGCTTCCATGGTAGACTCTTTCTTGGATAAGTATAATCTTGCAAAAACAGGATAATTGAAAGTGTAGGAACTCGTGGAAATATGTTATATAATTAAGTCACGGATAGAACATAGATTAGTGCTAGTCACAATCTCCTTACTTTGGCCCCCTCATTATGAGGGGGTTTTGTGTTATGTCCCAAGACTTTTTATTCCAAATTCAACCATGATTTTGTATTGGAAGTATCAAAATGCTTTCTTGGAATTTCCCGATTTAGCAAAATTTCGCAAAAATAAGATAATGGATGTTATTGAAAAAAATTATTCTTCTTATATAATGTATTTATGAATAATAGTCATAACCTTACTATTATTACATCCTTTTTTCTGTCCTCCTCAAACGAGGGGGATTTTTTTTTAATTGCTTGCAGTAGCTAAGTTTAGGATTTAAATTAGTAAGTGCATGCAAAAGAAGCTGAGGAGTATTAGGCCGGAATGCTTGGGGAAGTGTACCTGATACTCTTCAGTTTTCTTATTCTAGCACTATTCACGACAATGAATATTTATATTTTGATTGTCGGAAAATTTTTATGTGTAACAAAAAGATTCTAATCATAACCTAATGTCAAATAGTTCATTCTCTCTACCTTTTTAGCTTCTGTACTTTTTCGCAAATAATTAACTATAGTGGGATTGTGCACAAAAGAAATAAACACCTTGAATGTCTAATGAAATGGTATTTACAAATGTTAGTAAGTAAGAGATATTTTTTTATAAGGCAAATAGAATTACATGATTAAAATTACTATGCCAAAATCTCTTGCTAAGTACACTATAAACAAGATTTCGATGGCTGTTTTGATCAAAATCTTCGCCCTAAAGATAACAAATTTGCTATAAATAGAAAACTGCGTTCTGTTTAGTCCTTCAGGATTAAATGATGGGGCATTGGCGGCAACCGGTGCTCCTTTTTATTTTACCGAAAAAAATCGCAAGAAATGAACGCTTTCTCTTCATTTCTTGCGGTTTTCTTTTATGGACTTATGTCAAAGCCTCTTTATTTAGGTGTAATTTAAACAAACTCGTTCCATACGAATGTTCCATCATGCAGTCGGAAGACTGAGTGCCTAACTCTATGGGTTGCAAAATGTTTTGGAAAGACGAGGCGGTAACGAACGCGTATATGATACTTTCGGCAGATTAAGTGATCGAAAAAGCAGCGATTTTTTGAAGCAGGACGCAATTTTGGTATGTCCTACTGCTTCTAAACAGGGGATAATGAGTAAATTAGCTACGGTTATTTTGAAGCCAGCTACCGTGATTTAGACGATTTAAAGTGTATTTGAATAGAAGAAAACATAAGAAATAGCGATCAAACACACCAATAATAAACCAGAAAGCGACAGAAAAAGCAGCATGATCCGTTTCTTCTTCAATCCTAGTACAAGTATCAATACATTCAATAGAAAGAAAACAAGTAAAATCGCTAAATATTCCATAACTGGTCCTCTTTTACGTTTTTATTTATCTTACCAGAGATTGGCGGCTTTTCCTAGCCAGTTTTTGTCTTTAAAACAATAATTATTTACTGCATAAGACAGGTGTAGTTATGCAATCAAAAAAGCGAAGCAATTTCACAACTATTGGAAAGTAAAAAAAGAGCATCACCCATAAAGTGACGCTCTTTTCCCGCAAGATGCTTAATAAGGGAGAGGCTTATGAACCCGTTGAAATATAATTCTTCAAACCTACTCGCCAAAAGAAGAAGGCGGGAAAGGCAAAGAGCAGACAAACCAACGGCGATAAGATCCACCAAGGATTAGTTACGAGACCAATGACATACAAAAACGGGTAATACTGAAACCAAGCCATCGGCACGACGTAGGTCAACAAACGCAAGACATGTTTTCCGTAGATACTAAATGGGTAGCGACCAAATTCTCGGGCACCATCGGTAAAAATATTCATAAATTCAAGTCCTTGGATCGTAAAGAAGGAAATGGCAGCATACACTAAGAACAATAGGGCGAAAAAGAGGGCGCCGCAGACGATCATTAGAAAAAGAGTCAGGACATTTCCAAAATGCCAAGCAATTCCACTATTGGGAATCGCATACGCAAACAACAGCAAGGCTTGAATAAAACGACCGAGACGCGAGAACTCCATTTTGGAAGCTAAGACTTGAAAGATCAAGGAGCGGGGGCGCACGAGTGCCCGATCGAACTCGCCATTACTGATCATTTGTGGAAAAAGATCGAACCCGCGAAAGAAGCATTCCGCAATCGAAAAGGCAAACAAAACCGTCGCAAAGGAAAGCAGGACTTCCTCAAAGGTAAAGCCATCCACTTGATGAAAACGGGTAAACATAAACCAAATGCCTAAAAAAGCAGTAAAGGAACCTAGAAATTGTCCCAAAGCAGTTAACATAAAGGAAACTTTATACTGCATCTGACTTTTGAGATGGATACAAAAATAATGCCAATAAACCATATTCCTTAACCTCCTTGCACAACGACACGCTTGAGTGCCTGCTGCAGCCAAATTTTTCCGATCACGATCAAAAGTACGAGCCAAAACGCTTGTAAGAGCAATGCGGAAACAAGCGCAAAGCCAGTCAGATCCCCGTTGTAAATTCGCAGCGGGACGTTTTGCATGGAAGCAAAAGGCAATAGTTCCACGAATTGGCGAAAAGGCTGCGGAAAGAAAGGCAGAGGAATGACCCCGCCAGCTAAAAATTCACCGATGGAGCTGATGACGATCCGCACCCCGATGGAGGATAATGTATAAAAAGTTGAGATGTAGACCAGCTGCGACATAGCGATCACTACACCTAAACTCAGCACCATAGACAAAAGAAACAAGAACAGGGCAGCGACGTTTGTTGGCAGAATCAAGCGATAAGGGGCTGGCAGTAAAAAGGCAATCACAAAAATTGGTCCGCAACGCAAGAGGGCTTTTGCTAAGCGATTGGCAGCCGACTGGCAAAACCAGCGATTGTATAGATCCATCGGCCGCACAAGTTCGTAGGCGATCGACCCTGTGGTGATGGTATCGAAAATTTCTGACTCAAAGAACCACAACATAAATAAGGATAAGAAGGCTTGCTGGAGCCAAACATAGGAGACGGTTTGTTGAAAGGTCATGGGAAAGGAACTAGGATCTGCTTGGTAAAAGGCGTGGAATGCCAGAATTTCCATCAAGCCCCAAGCTAGTTGTGTAGCCATCCCGGCAATCGCCGCCGAGCGGTATTGCAAGGTATTGATAAAGCGAATGCGGAAAAATGCCTGATACTTCCTCATATTTGATACTCCTGATACAGCTTGGCGACCATTTCTTCGGCGGTGATACTGGCAACGGCCAAATCGGTGATCTCGACTTGATTGCTGAGCAGACTGAGGAGCTGAGCGACTGACACTTCTTTGGGATTAAGCTTCAGAACCAAGCGACCAACGTCTTTTTGAAGCAGCTGGACATTTTCTGGCAGATGGGGCTCCTTCCCTTGATAGTCGATCTCCAGCGTTTTGACATCAGAAAAACGATGCTTTAGTTCATCGAGGCGACCATCCAGCAAAATTTGCCCTTTGCCGATCAACAGAATTCGTTGTGTCAGCGCCTCGATGTCTTGCATATCGTGGGTCGTCAGGATAACTGTGGTGCCTTTTTCTTGGTTTCTTTTTTTGATGAACTGACGCACAGCAATTTTTGATACAGCATCTAAACCGATGGTGGGTTCATCAAGAAATAAGATTTTGGGGTCATGGAGTAAGGAGGCGGCGATCTCACAGCGCATACGCTGACCGAGACTCAAGGACCGAGCAGGGGTTTTTAAGATCTCACCTAAATCTAGTAAGGTGACTAATTCTTCTAGGTTGCGCTGATAGCTAGCAGCGTCTACTTTATAGATATCACGGATCAAATCAAAGCTGTCGTTGACGGGGACATCCCACCAGAGTTGACTGCGCTGACCGAAGACGACGCCGATGTCTTTGACATGTTGGATACGTTCTTGCCAAGGGGTACGACCATTGATGTGACAAACGCCTTGATCAGGGGTCAAAATCCCACACATGATTTTGATGGTGGTACTTTTTCCAGCACCATTAGGCCCGATGTAGCCAACCATTTCGCCCTCATTGATGGTAAAGCTGATGTCTTGCAACGCATGGACGGTGGTGGTTTCACGAGAAAGAAAGGCTTTGGCTGCTTGGCGAAAGCCGCTTTTTCGCTTGGATACTTGGAAGGTCTTGCTGAGGTGTTCTACTTGGATCATTTGGATTCACTCACTTTCTTTTGACAAACGCGACAAAAAGAGCATTCGAAATCGAATACTCGCAACGAGTTGGTCCAAACGAACATGGTTGGGGCAGCGGTTCGTCAGCCAAACAAAAGTAGGAACAGTGTAGCATAAGAGAGCGCTTTTTTCAAACATTACTTATATTTTTTTGAGAGCAGCAAAAGAAAAAACGTGGTTTATTGGATAAAATACGCAAAATAACTGTTTTTATTTTTTATTTGTTGTAAATACTGAAGAAACTCAGTATCATTAGAAACAAGCCGATAGCGGCTTGCTTCTGGATATATGGGGAACCAAGTGATGAACTGTGTCATGATTTGTCGTAACCCAATCCTGCAAAATGCAATGAGAAAAAAGGAGGAGAGCATGAAAGCAGTAAAGAACTTATTTATTTTGATTGGCTTATTCTTACTTAGTCAAGTAGGGATGACCGTATTCAGTGTGGTAAAAATCTATTATTTGGAAGCCGGAGAGCCGAGGATTCCTGCGATGATGAGCTACGGATTGATTGCCTTGCTTTTGGCAAACATTGGCCTGATGATGTATTTGGCTTGGAAGCTAGGACTTGCCACCTTTGACTTTGGCTGGTCAACGAAGCGCAACTGGTTATGGATCATCGGTGGCTTTGTTTTAGGACGAGTTATTGCTGTTGGTGGTACCATGTATCTGCAGCATATTTCCGATCAAGAAGCGACCGCCAATGATGCAGTGTTAGGGGAACTGTTTACAGGCGAAAATCCGCTTTTGATCTTTCTATTGATCGCCGTGGCGGCGCCAATCATGGAAGAGATCGTTTTCCGGGGTGGATTCATCGGCCTTTTATTCAAGAAATACCCGATAGTCGGGATCATCTCAAGTGTGGCGGCTTTTAGTATCATCCATTCCGTCACCAATCTGGTCGAGTTTCTAATTTACGGTGCTATGGGATTGATCATGGCGCTGATTTATGTAAAAACTAAGCGCTTAGAAACAGCCATCGCCATGCATTTTCTCAATAACGCCTTGGCAGCGATCGCAATGATCTTGTTAGGATAAGAAGTCAGCAAAAAACCACCGATCAAAACGATTCGGTGGTTTTTGTTTACTCTGGCAGTTGTCCTTGTTCAAAGGGTAATTGTTCCAGTTCTTCTGCAGTAAAGAGGAGATCGCCTTCGTCTTCGATAGAAAATGTGTCACCTGCTGCAGATTTTTGATAGGCGCGTGCTTTATTCATATTACGAAGATAAAGATCCTTGCCTGCATTTAATTCTGGTGCAGCTAAATTGTCTTGGCGATTGCTGCGAATGACGATTTTACTTGTTTGCGTGCCAAAATGAAAACCGCGATGACCAAAAGCCATTAATTGGCTGGCATTTTCGCTGCTGTATTCTTTATAACCCGACAGACGGCCCGTTTTTACCAATGGCCGATCGATCGTATAAGTGATCAAGTATTCCGTATCTTCAGGCAGCTGAATCACTTGTCCGGTTTCCTGATTCGTTATCTCAGTGGCAGGCAAGTGGTACTTTTTAATAGAAGTGATCGTTAGGTCTTCTTTTGTGAAAAAGACTGGATCGATCCAAAATCCTGCCAGCAAAATCGTACTTAAGCTAATACTGAGAACAGTCAAAAGGGCGATCAATACAAGGCCAATTCGTTTGCGGTGGGTGGTCAGATTGAGTTCTTGCACCATCTGCTGATCTTCTTTTAATAAATAGTCCAAGGTCAATTCAAAATAGTTGCTCAGCTTGACTACTTGATCTAGATCAGGATAGCTCTTGCCGTTTTCCCATTTTGAAATTAGTTGCCGAGTGACAAAAAATTCCTGCGCCACTTGTTCTTGTGTGAGATTTCGTTTGGTGCGTTCTTCTTTAATAATTTTCCCAATATCCATGTGTCTGTTTTGCCTCCATCATTCTTCTTATATTATAGCAAACTCTTTTCTATGCGAACGAGGATCTATGAAATTAGCGATGCAACAAAGGGTAACATCCTTTATTTATCAATGTTTCTACTTGTTGCACTGTCTTTCTATCCTGGAAGCTTTCCGTGCTGGTCATAAAAAGAAAGGGCCAGTAAAGTGAAGGATGGTTGATCAAATTTGACAGAGAAAGGAGAAACGATCGAATGAAGACAAAACAACCAATGGTTCAAATTGGCTACATCCAATTCATCGCTTCCTTACTGGTGATTCTCGTTCATTGTGGTCGACTGGCAGAAAACAGTGGCCTTCATTTCCTATTAAAGAGTCTCCTATGTCGTTTGGCGGTTCCTTTTTTTCTCCTGCTGAATGGCTATTTTTTTCAAAAGAGCACCTGTTCATGGCAGCAATGGTGCAAACGACAACTCAAGCTTTATTTGCCTTGGTCGATCGTGTATCTTCCCTTAGGCTGGGTTTATTTAGGGCAGCAAAATCTTGCCGATCCATTACGGGACATCGGTTTGGCTGCTGGCTTTTTTACAGTAGGGGTCTGGTACCATCTTTGGTATTTTCCAGCGTTGCTCTTTGGCATGTGGTTAGTACGGAAAACCCGCTTTCTTGGCTATCGGCGGCAGTTTTTACTGGCGATCAGTTTGTATGTGATTGGCTGTCTTGAAACGTACAGCAGTTATTTAAGTGGACCTTTATTGGTATTTTATCAAAATTATCGGACCCTATTTTTTACAACGAGAAACGGTCTTTTTTATGGGTTTCTTTTTTTGCTGTGCGGGTTTTGTTTAGGTGAACACCAGAAACGTCCTTTTTTCACGAAGCATCTTGGCAGAAAATTCGCGGTCTCTCTTTGTTTATTAGGCATTGAAGGTCGACTGGTGTATCTCAATCAGGGGGACGATAAGAATTTCATGCTGTTCTTTGTGCCGACGACTCTTTTTTTCCTTGCTTGGCTGATCAAGCAGCAACCACAAAAGCGGACTTGGCAAGCAAAACAAGCAGCTGAGGCTAGTCGATTGATCTTTCTGAGTCACCCGCTGTTTCTGGAATCCGGGAAAGTCTTTTTTTCACTCGTAGGGTTTCCGTTGTTTTTTTATACGATAGCTTTAACGGGAACCTTTCTCGGCTTGAGGAAAGTGGGCAGCCGTTTAAAATCCTATACTGTTGGTTTTGCTAAAAAAACAGTTGATGAAAAGAAAAGCGTCTAAAGTATTGCTGTACCAAGGATAAAACCAAGTTTCCCCTTTTTTAAATAGCAGTAGAGTTCTAAGTTTTTCTTCATTTCAGACCCTAGACGTAGGCTTTGCAAGAAAACCTATAGTACAATAACAGCAGTAAGAGGGAAAACTCCCTGAAAAAGAGATCAACACTTGGAGGATATAGTGATGAAAAAACAGACTCGAAAACCAGCGATGATTTTAGCGACTCTCTTGGTATCTAGCCAAGTTTTATTAGCAGCACCACAAGTTTTTGCTGACGAAACCAATTCAACGACCAGCAGTTCCACTGCAACAAGCAGTTCTACTGCAACGACAGCCACTACCGACAGTCAGACGAGTACTTCTGACAGCAGTTCAGATCGTTTGCAAGTCAATGCCGTGGCGATCGGAAATGCCTTGACGAAAGCACAAGAAGACTACACACTTGAACGCCTGGGCATTCAAGGCGAAACACCGATTTATACGACAAACGGTACTGACTTGATGAAATACATTCCCGATGGTGGCTTTACCGCAGATTGGGCGGTCTATAGCTCGGTCAGAATGCAGACGCTAGAAAGCGGGGCAGGAATCACTGTCGATATCGCGACACCAGATAACATTACCCGCATCACCGCAGCCCAGTATCAAAATGCGGCGCTGACGGCAGGGATCACTGATGCGAAGTTAACGGTTGCTTCTGCTGTACCGATCGACGGTTCCGGTGCTTTAGCTGGGGTTTACAAAATCGTTGAAGAATCAGGCGGCGTCATCAATCAGAATCGAGTAGCTGTAGCTCAAGATGAGATGGATGTGCTTTCGACGATCACCGAAGAGAACAAAGACAAAGAAGGCTACTCCGATGAAGCATTGAATGCAGCGCAAGAACAAGCGAAAACCGATTTGGCTGCTCAAACCGCAGATGGTACGGAATTGACTCAAGCAGACATTCAAGAGACAGTAGAAAAAGCCTTGAAGGACAACGGACTTGAAGGAATCGTTACGGAAAATCAAATTTCTGAATTGACCTCTTTAATGAGCGACATGCGAGACAACAATATCTTCGATGACTTCATCAAAGAATTGGATCTATCAGAAGCCCGCAAGCAAATCGAAGAAACCTCTAAGGGCCTTTGGGAAAATATCAAGAGCTTCTTTAGCGGCATCTGGTCTTCGATCACCGGTGTCTTCGGCAATGACTCAAATGAGTCCAACAATAGCAGCGAATCAACCGTTGATTCTGGGCAATAAGCATTTTACAAAATAACACATTTTGCTTGTATTAAGAAAAAAGAGAAGCGCGCAGGGGAAGGAGCATCAGACGATAGCGCACGTCTGAGGGCTTTCGATGTCCTCTGCTTTCTTTGCTAAAACAGGAGCAGTCTTTATTAAAAAAAGAAGGAGGGCAATCAGATGAATTTTTTAGGCAACGTTATTTGGTTTGTCTTTGGCGGCTTGATCGGTGCGATCTCATGGTTTTTGGCTGGGTGTTTATGGTGTATCACCATCATCGGCATTCCCATTGGTCTGCAATGTTTTAAGTTTGCGACGTTGTCACTCGCACCATTTGGGAAAGACATCGTTTACCGTGGCGGTGGCGTGTCCGTGATTCTAAATATTTTATGGTTGATTTTTTCTGGTATACCACTGGCTTTAGGCCATTTAGCTAGCGCAGTCATTCTAGCCATCACGATCATCGGCATTCCATTTGCGGCGCAATCATTGAAAATGGCGCGCTTAGCGTTGATGCCCTTTGGAGCAGAGATTGTGTCTAGTCGTTATTGATTTACCTAAAAAAAGATAGTCTTAAAAAACCACATTACAGAGCGGATAGCTTTGTGATGTGGTTTTTTGCGACCATCAGCAAGAGTAAGGGACAAGATTTTTGGCAGGCTCACCGCAGTTGAATTTCAGAACTGAAAAAGTTGATAAGAAACCAAAGAAGAGTACAGAAAAAAGCACAAGTTTTTTTGCATATCAACTGTGATTCACAAAAGATTTAGCGAAACACAGAAAAATGTTAAGTTTTTTTCTTCCCTTCTCAGGGTTCTTTGATTTTTGAAATGGAGCGCCGAATTTTGGCAATCGATTGTTGCGCTTTGTCTCGATTAATAAACATTAAGATGACATAGAGGGAATCCATGATGCTCAGTTGAGCGATTCTGGATGCCAATGCCTCTGAGCGAAACTCAGTTTCTTCGGAAATAGAGATGAAAACCACGTCGCCGAGTTTGGCTAAAGGGGAAGCAGCATGGCTAGTAATGACGATAATTTTGGCACCATTGTTTTTGGCAACTTGAGCTAGTTCAATGGTTTCTCTTGATTTTCCAGTATGAGAGATAAAAATGCCGCAATCATCTGGCGTCAACAATGAAGCCTCCATCAGTTGGATGTGATAATCACTGCTGTGAAAAACAGTGATCGGCGAGCGCAAAAATTTGTGATAGGCATCGGTTGCCACGATCTCTGAACCACCAACGCCGAAGAAAAAAAGTCGTTTAGATTGATTGATCATTGCAGCAGCAAGCTTTAAATCTTCTTCTTTCAAAAGATTTTTAGTATCAGTCAATGTGGTCATATTGGAATCAAATACTTTTTGAGCCATAGTCAATTCATTATCAGACTTCTGGATATTTTCATGGATCGAAATGGCAGAAAAATCATTTTCCTGCATTAGCATTGCCATTTTGAAGTCTTTAAATCCGTTGTAACCGAGTTTTTTTGTGAATTGAAAAAAGGTCGAATCAGCGATGCCTAATTCATTGGATAAATCACTGATTGAACTGTGGCTGACTTTACTAGGATTTTCCAAAATGTAGTCGGCAATCGCTTGTTCTTTGAGACTTAAGTCTTTATAAAGCGTTTTTATTTGCAGGCGAATCGAAACAGTCAAAGACGGTTACCTCCTTTATATGAACATTATTATCTTTGTATTGTTACGTTACCTCTTTTAAAGAAAAAAAGCAAATAAAAATTATTTTTATTTTTTATGTTTACAAAAAATATTTTTGTATAATGAAAGTATGAAATGGAGGCGCTGTCATGGAGATAGGAATTATCGGACTTGGAAAAATGGGATTGAACTTGGCCCTCAATTTAAAAGATCAAGGTTATCAAGTAAAAGGGCTGGATCTTTCGATACATGCGCAGAAAACAGCGCAAGAAGCTGGAATTACACTCTATCAAACGCTAGCTGATTTGACGAATTCTTTTAGCGGCCGACAGATTTTATGGTTGATGCTTCCTGCGGGAACGGTGACTGAGGGGATTCTTGAAGAACTATGGCCCCTTGTATCAGCGAAAGATATCGTGATTGAAGGCGGAAATTCTAATTACAAAGATTCGATTCGCCGAGCAGCCTGGTTTAAAGAAAAAGAGGTGCATTACTTTGATTGTGGGACTTCTGGTGGGGTTTCCGGAGCTAGAAAAGATGCATGTTTGATGATTGGCGGGAATGAAATCGCTTTTTCAGAAGTGGAATCTTTGTTTGCAGATGTGGCTATTTTAGGAGGCTACCTTTACGCAGGGGAATCAGGAAGCGGTCATTTTCTAAAGATGGTCCATAACGGTATCGAATACGGAATGATGCAAGCGATCGGTGAAGGCTTTCAATTGATTGAACAAAGTGCCTATGACTTTGATTTGGCTTCCGTCGCAGAGGTATGGAATCATGGATCTGTTATTCGCAGCTGGCTGATGGAAATCGCAGCGGCCCAATTTAATGAGAGCCCTAAGTTGGAGGAATATCGCGGGGTTGTTGCAGCTTCTGGTGAAGCTAGGTGGACAGTGGAAACGGCTTTGGAGATGAATGTTGCTGTACCGACGATCGCTATGAGTTTGTTTATGAGAAATTTGTCCCAAGAAGAAGACAGTTTCTCAGCAAAAGTCGTCTCTGCGCTAAGGAATGGTTTTGGTGGTCATGAGATTGTTGCAAAAGAGTAAGGAGGAAGAATATGGAACAGTTTAAGATCGCTATAGTGAATTCCAGCAGCTTTGGAAAAATCTTTCCGCAACATATCGAGCGGTTGCAAGCAATCGGAACTGTCAGTCATTTCACGTTCGATAGCGAAATCAATGGGAAAGAATTAGCAGAAAAGCTTAAGGGATACAACATCATTATAGCAAGTGTTACCCCGTTTTTTACCAAAGAGTTTTTTGAGTACAAAGATGAATTGCTACTGATCACACGCCACGGGATCGGCTATAACAATATTGATTTAGAAGTAGCGAAGGACCACCAAACGATTGTTTCGATCATTCCAGCTTTGGTCGAGCGAGATGCAGTAGCAGAAAATAATGTGACCAATCTATTGGCGCTTCTGCGCTGTACAGTTGAATCGAATACAAAGGTCCGCGAAGATCAATGGGAAAAACGAGCGGACTTTGTCGGACGGGCATTATTTAACAAGACGGTAGGAGTGATCGGTGTCGGCAATACTGGAAGTTGTGTAGTAGAAATATTGAGAAATGGTTTCCGCTGCGAGGTTTTGGCATACGATCCATATAAGTCCGCTTTGCATATTCAAAGCTATGGCGGAAAAAAAGTCGAGCTAGACGAGCTGCTAGCAAAATCAGATATTATTTGTCTATGTGCTAACTTGACGGAGGAAAATTATCATATGATTTCCTTTGAAGAAATTTCAAAAATGAAAGATCAAGTGTATCTCTCCAATAGTGCCCGTGGCGCACTTTTGAATGAAGAGGCAATTGTAAGCGGATTAAAAAGTGGGAAAATCGCTGGTCTTGCCACCGATGTCTTAGAGGAAGAGCCTGGTCATAAAGATCATCCGTATTTAGCTTTTGAAAATGTAGTTATGACACCGCATACATCAGCTTATACTATGGAATGCTTAGAAGAGATGGGAAACAAATGTGTCACGGATATTGAACGAATCGTTAAGGGACTGCTGCCAGACCGTGCTGTTCAAGCGGAAAGTCGGTTTTTAGCTGTATAAAGGAGAGTGAAACTCGTGCTAACGGATTTAAAAGTAAAGGTTGGACCGCAAGTTTATCGTTACCATGAAGGCGCGATCGACTATGTGCCGGAAGTATTAAAAGAGTACAAAGTAAAACGCCTGCTGCTCGTACATGGAACGGTTTCTTGGGAAAAAGCGAAACCAAAATTACCCTTTTTAGAAGATGCGCATTTGGAAATTTTTTATCATCGCTACACAGGAGAATGTAGTTATTATGGCGCTGGACTGATTGCTGATCTTGTTGAAGAACTGGCGATCGATTTTATTCTGGGGGTTGGCGGCGGAAAGTTAGCCGACTTAGTGGGGTATGCAGCACATG
The DNA here is from genome assembly GCF_006491895.1 of Enterococcus sp. OL5. Lineage (NCBI taxonomy): Bacteria > Bacillati > Bacillota > Bacilli > Lactobacillales > Enterococcaceae > Enterococcus > Enterococcus sp. OL5. Next base: position 114,154 of record NZ_VHIL01000003.1, on the reverse strand, counting down.
TAGTCAATCGACCCTTTGGACTGATCCCAACATTGGCCAGCAATTGTGCACCATGGACACCCTTGTCTGTCATGTATAAAGAGTCAGGAGAATCTGAAGGAAAGTCGGAACACTATTTAAGACAGGCTGCTTTTTTGATTACCGATCCGACGTTAGTGATCGATGCACCAGTCTCCTACTTTATCGCCGGTTTAGCAGATACGTTGGCAAAATGGATTGAATCGGAAGCAATCTTAGCCCAACCACATTTGGAAAATGAGCCCTTCTTGCAAATGGCAGGCTATACAGCAAAATTATGCGAAACAGCTATTTTGACACAATCGAAACAAGCGATTGAAGATATGAAGCGGCAGGAAGTGACAGACGCCTTTTGTCACTTGTCGGAGATCGTTATTGCAGTTGCTGGAATGGTAGGCGGGCTAGGCGATAAATATGCCCGCAATGCAGCGGCGCATGCGATGCATGATGCCATCAGTAAATATCTGCCTGAAAGTCATCGTTTTCTTCACGGGGAAAAGGTTGCCTATGGGATGTTTTATCAATTAGCCCTTGAAGAAAAATGGACGGTCATCGATCAGTTGATCCCCTTTTATCAAGAATTGCACTTACCAATGAGTTTACATCAAATGGGTATTTTTCCTGAAGATGCACAAGTCATCGATCAGTTGGTGCAGTTCATAGATTCGAAAGAAAAAGTCCACTTGATTCCAGTCTTAATCACCAAAGAACGCTTGAAAGAAGCTGTTCTTGATTTAGAAAACTATTTGAAAGAAGTTTAGGAGGAGGAAAAATGGATACATTAAGTGTTACACAAAGTTTACTGATTGCGCTATGGGTTGCAGCAGTCATGTCTCGTTGGCTCGGCGGAGGCGCCACACTGACTTTACGTTTTTCACCATTGATGACGGGATTAGTTGTCGGACTGGTGATGGGAAATGTGGCTCAAGCCATGATCGTTACTGCCGCTTTACAAATGATTTACATGGGGGTATTTTCTCCTGGCGGATCCATGCCAGCGGAACCTTCGATTGCTGCGGCGATTGCCGTACCGGTAGCTTTGCTAGGAAATCTGCAACCAGAAGCAGCGATTGCTGTTGCCGTTCCTGTTGGGTTGCTAGGGAGTTATTTGTATCAGTTCCGTTTCTTTATCAATACCTTCTTAGGAAAGTATACGGATAAAGCAGTAGAAGATCTTAATGCCAAGGCAATGACGCGTTCAATTATTTTATACCCAACGCTGGCTTCATTTATTTTATTTGTTCCGCTGGTATTTATTGCACTTTATTTAGGCGCTCCACTGATTGCTGATGTCATCAATGCTCTTGAGGGGACAGTCGTTATTCATATTTTAGAAGTAGTCGGTGGCGGATTGGCAGCGATCGGGATTGCAACTACCGTCTATGTGATCGGTCGAAAAGATTATATGGTTTTTTTCTTCTTGGCCTATTTCATGAGTGTAGTTTTCAGTTCGCTGGAAATTACCATGGTCACCTATGCGATTTTTGGTATTTTGATCGCGTTGATTTTTGTTCAGTCACAAAAAGGAAAATTGGCCCCAGCCCCAGAAACGAATACAGCATCACCATCCTTTGATGATGACGATGACTATGATGACGGGTTCTAATCGATAAGGAGGAGCAGTAATGACCGAAATAATTCAAAAAGCGCAAGGCGCACCGGAAGAAATCACGAAGAAAGATGTCACAAAAGCATACCTAAGATGGCATTTCGCCAATGAGATCCCGCATTCATTTGAACGGTATTTATCACCCTCGCTTTTATACGCCATGATGCCGATTTTGCGCAAACTTTACAAAGACGATGAGGCACTGAAAGCTGCCTACAAACGCCAACTGCTGTTTTTCAATACCCAGCTGAGTTGGGGTGGCGGAGTCATCACTGGGCTGATGTCATCAATGGAACAACAGCGGGCCGAGGAAGAGCATGAGAAAAAAGAGATTTTGATGCAAGATGATCTAATGTACAACACGAAAGCTGGTTTGATGGGGGCTTTAGCAGGAATCGGGGATGCCATAGACTCAGGAACCGTTCAATATATCTTTATTGCGATTGCTGTTCCTTGGGCACAGCAAGGAAGTCCGCTAGGTGCGTTGTTCCCATTCATTTGCTTTGCACTGTATCAAGTTTCTCTAGGAATGTTTTTCGCCCGTCAAGCATTTTCGATGGGGCGCAATGCAACTGGTTTGATGCAGAGTACAGGCGTCCAAACCGCAATTGAAACACTGTCGGTTCTCGGTTTATTTATGATGGGGGTTCTGGCTGGAAACTATGTCAAAGTCAGTTCTTCGCTACAGTTTGATATTTCTGGACGAGAATTTATTATCCAAGATATCCTTGATCAGATTGTACCAGGGATTTTGCCGTTAGCAGTTGTAATGGGCGTCTACTGGTTCTATACAAAGAAAGGATTAAAAGTCACGCAAGCATTACTATGGCTGACCTTGATTCTGATTATTTTAGCCGGTGTCGGTATTTTATAAGAAAAGGAGTGTCAAAAATGGGTGTAGTAAATTTAGCACGAGTCGACGAACGATTGATCCATGGGCAGGTCATGATGACCTTATCGCAAAAAAGCGGAGTCAACTCGATCTTTGTAGTGGATGAGGTAGTAGCTAAGGATAAGTTCATGCGGGAATTATACAAAAATGCCGGTAGCCGCACAGGACAAAAAACGATCGTCGTGACACCAGAAAAAGCCAAATTTTACTGGGATGAATACAACTTCAAAGATTACAACTGTATTTTGATCGCCAAAACTGTCAGTGTGATGTACGACTTAGTCAAACACGGCGTGCCGATGAAAGAATTAAACATAGGCGGTATCGCCCAAAAAGATCCTGAAAAGGACCTTCTCGTTACAAAATCTGTTTATTTAAATCAAGCGGATGCGCAAAAACTCAAAGAAATGAACGAAGCGTACGGTGTGGAATCAATCTATTTTCAAGCAACACCTTCTGCACCGAAATCAACCCTTAAAGATGTGTTGAAGCAGTTCAATTTGTAATCATTGAGCGAGTTCGTCATCTGTTGAAGAGGAAGGCGGAGGATCTTATAAAAAAAGAGTTCCTCCTTCCTTGTCGGTAATTTGTGAATAGGAGAATTCGCCATGAATCAAACAGAAGCATTTCGTGATTGGCTGTTTCGTTATCGGTATGTCTATCGGTCGCGATCCACGGATAAAAGCAAACAAAGATTTTTGAAGGCACTCATCGCGGATATCATTCCATTTCGCAAAGACCTTCAGGTGATCGAGTATGATCACACGAAAAAAAAACGCCTCACGCAATTTGTATGTTGGCGATCTGACCAAAGCAAAACGGATCATCTGCACATATTATGATACACCGCCACAGCATTTCGGTGATTACCATTTTTTTGATCGGCAGGAGCAAGGGCGCAAAACAAATCAATTTATTCTGACTGCTTCAGCAGTGATGATTCTTTTAGGGTTGTTGGGTACCTGGCTTTATATCCACTTTGCCTCAGGGAGATTTCCCTTGCTCTCATGGCAAACAGCGCTTTTTGCTTTAGGAGTCGGTATTTATTTTCTGCTATTAAATCGCGTAAGCCGCGGGGCAGGATTTGAGCAAAATTTGACCCGCAATACCTCCTCTATCTTAGCGCTGCTGTCACTGATCAGTCAAAACAGTCAAACAGCGACTGCCTTCGCATTTCTTGATGAAGGAAGTTACGGAGAACGCGGGTTGGAAGTGTTACGTGATTCAGCAAGGCCGAATGCGAAGATTTATTATTTAGATTCTATTGGTGCCGATGCGCCGATTCGAGCTATCGGCAAGCAATTCAATGAAGGGCAACTGCAGCAGTTGGCGATCGAACACAGCAGTGAAGCAATGGGCAGCATCAACTATCTGTTTTGTGCAGAAAAGCAACAGGATCAGACGTATGTGTTGCCTAGAAAACAATTAAAGCAAAAAGAGCTGAATCTGAGGAATATGCAAAAAGTCCTTGCATTATTTGGTTAGGAAGCGAAAAAGGAGGAACAACATTTGTTAGGAATCGTATTGGCAACTCACGGACAGCTGAGTACTGGTTTTAAAGATGCCGCAGAGGTGATCATGGGCAGTGTCGAAAATATTGCGGTCGTTAATTTGAACCACGGAGAGGATATTCAACTTCTGGGAAACAAAATCCATGAAGCAATCCATGAAACAGATCAAGGGGACGGTGTAGTGGTGTTTGTTGATCTATTGAGTGCGAGTCCCTACAATCAGTCGGTTGTAACGATCAATCAATTAGATGAACCACTTCAGGAAAAGACGTATGTGATCGGCGGGGTGAATTTGCCAATGGTATTAGAAGCGATCAATCACCAATTTTTGGCGACACCGATTGAACAGGCGGTGGCAGCAGTGATCCAGCAAGGAGAAAACAGTGTAGCGCTTTGGCACAATTCTTCGGCAGGTGATAGTAGCGAAGAGACTGATGAGGACGATGATTTTTAAAAACGAAAGGATGACAGCAAATGCAATGGGGGTTTCGATGGTACGGGGAAGGGGATACAATCCCGTTAACGAATATTCGACAAATTCCAGGAATGCACGGCATTGTAGGAACACTTCTGAATAAAATGCCCGGAGATGTCTGGGAGATTTCCGAAATCAACGCACTAAAAGCATCAATTGAAAAAGAGCATCTTTCGCTATTAGGGATTGAGAGTGTGGCGATCCACGATGCGATCAAAGCTGGAACAGAGGAACGGGATCACTACATTGATCAATATATTCAAACGATTCGGAATTTAGCAGCTTGTGATGTACATATGATCTGCTATAGCTTCAAACCGATCTTCGGCTGGGCCAAAACAAATCTATTTTATCAAAACGAGGATGGCAGTTTCTCCTTACTCTATGATCAATCCGTTGTAGATGATATGGAACCTAGTGAGATGTATACGTTGATCCATAGCCAATCAAAAGGCTTTAAATTGCCAGGCTGGGAAGAAGAACGACTGAAAAAGTTCCAGCGTTTGATGGCAACTTATGAAGGGATCACTCAAGAGATCCTCTTTGATAACTTAAGCTATTTCTTAAAGCGAATCATTCCTGTATGTGAAGAAGTAGATGTGAAAATGGCGATTCATCCGGACGATCCACCTTGGGAAATTTTTGGCTTGCCACGGATCACCAAAAATTTAGAGGACTTGAAAAAAATCATGGCCATCGTGGATTCACCTTATAATGGGGTGACGTTGTGCACCGGTTCGTTAGGTGCCGATCCAGAAAACGACATGGTGGAGATCGTTCATGCCTTAAAAGGCCGCATCAACTTTGTTCATTTCCGCAATGTGTTGTTTATGGGGGAACACAAATTTAAAGAATCTGCCCATCTTTCCACTGAAGGATCGTTAGACATGTATGCCATCATGAAAGCCTTGGTTGAGGTCGGTTTTGATGGCGTCATCCGTCCTGATCACGGACGGACGATCTGGGGGGAAGTGGCGATGCCAGGCTATGGTCTGTATGATCGCGCGATTGGAATCAGTTATCTTCAAGGGCTTCATGAAGCCGTCTTGAAAGAGCAAATGCAATCGAAGGGAGGAAAGAGTGTATGACACTCTATGAACAATTGGCAAAAACAAGGGTGTTGCCTCTTTACACGGCAACAGACCTTACCTATTTGCCAGTAGTAGAATCACTGCTGATTGAGCATGAACTGTATTTTATTGAAGTGACCTTCCGCAGTGACCTTGCTTTAGCAGCGATTGAAGAACTCTCTCAATCGGGCAAATTGATCGTAGGCGCAGGCACGGTACGCACCTTAGAACAAGCGAAAGCAGCAGTTGAGAAAGGGGCGCGCTTTATTGTTTCCCCTGCTCTTGTACCTGATGTGGTGGAATTTTGTCTTGCCGAAAACATTCCAGTATTTCCGGGGACAGCTACCCCCAATGACATTCAACGAGCAGCGGCATATGGCTTATCAGTTGTGAAATTTTTCCCCGCGGATATCTACGGGGGCTTGCCGGCGATCAAAGCCCTCAGCGGTCCGTTTTATGATATTCGATTTGTCCCAACTGGCGGAATCACTCTCGAAAATGTTCAAGACTATTTATCTGATCCGCAGGTGCTAGCAGTTGGCGGCTCCTTCATTCTTTCAGAATCATTAGTAAAAGAAGGTCGGGAAAAGGCTGACAGCCATTTGGCGCATGTAAAATCATTGCTAAGTTGAGCAGTCAGCTGTAAATAAACAAGATGAAGCAATGGGTGCCAAAGGATTTTGGTACCATTGCTTTTTTATTCGCAGAAAAGCAAAGGAGGCCATAGGATGGAGAAGATAAAACTGGTGATTTTTGATATGGACGGTTTGATGTTTGAAACAGGTCGTCTAGCTTACCGCGCCTATTTAAGCGCCGCGGAGGAGTATGATTTTGAAGTTTGCCAAGATGTTTATTATTACCTGACTGGCAAAACGGAAGCCGATATTCGTAGAGGGATGCAGGAACTTTATGGCAGTACGGTACCAACGGATCGGTGGCGAGCAGCGATGAATCGTCAGAAAGAAGTGATTTTAGCTGAAGAAAAACGGGTGTTCAAAAAGCCCGGCCTTCTTGAACTGTTGGAAGCATTAAAAAAACAAGATTGCTTGATAGCCGTGGCGTCCTCTTCGTCGAAAGAAAAAATCAAGGCGTATTTTGAAATGGAACAGATGCCAGATTGGTTTGACACGGTGGTTTCTGGGGATCAAGTGCGAAAGGGCAAACCTGATCCAGAAATCTTTCTAACAGCTTGCCAACAATTAGGCGTAAAGCCTGAAGCAGCCTTGGTATTAGAAGATTCTCTCGCCGGCATAAAAGCCGCAAAACAAGCCGAGATCCCAGCTTTTCTGATTGCGGATGATTTGAGTGCTTTGCCAGTCAAAAAAAATGGGAAGTATCCTTTGCTTAAACAGCCAAAACTTGAGCAAGAAATAGCTACACAGGTGAAAACTTTTTCTGATCTGACGGAAGTCAGAGACTGGCTAGTCGTGAATCATTTTTCTTGGGCTTGATCGATATTTAAAGAAGCTTCGATCAAGCAAACGGGCATTAAGCAAGAACATACAGTGCTGTAAATCAGGGATAGTGTTGCGGAATCGGTAAAACAACAAAGGTTGATTTTGGCAATTGGTTTTTTCCTGCTCCTTTCTCTATAAAGAAGGGGAGCGTTAGAACGTTTTTCACTACTTTCTGGGAACGTGGCAAAAGGTTGACTAGAATAACGAGTAAGATTGTAGCAGCTCACTTTATAGGTAAGTGAAGCTGCTTTTTTACGCTATTCCTTCAGCAACGAAAAATGAGCATTGTGTTTTAAGCGGTATTCTTTCGGAGTCAGTGAGGTCAATGCTTTGAAATTTCGATTGAAGGTTCGCACGTTTTGAAAGCCAGCTTGTTCTGCTACTTCCGTAATCGGCAAGAGACTATGGGTCAGCAAAAAAGAGGCATGGCGAATTCTTGCTTGATTCAAAAGCCGAGGAAAGGTGCTTTTCAATTTCTCAGTGATCATTCTGGAAACGTAGACGCTACTATAACCGATACTGCTGCTTAGTTTTTCGAGCGTCAGCTCTTCTTTGAAGTGTGACTCGATATAGGCAAGCAGCTGGATCAGGATATCCTCTTGGTTTTTGGCTGGTAGTAAAGTCGTTTGGTGCTCAAAAAGGTAAAGGACTTGATACAGTGCCGATTTTCGTAAATAGAGGGAATCCGTTTCAAATAAAGGATAATACAGCTGATTTGCGACAGACGGATCAATGGTGATAACGGGATCTGACAAAGCGAAATCTTTGGTTTTGGCATAAAAATCTGGAATAAACTCCGGCGAAAAAACCAGAATATGTAGTTGTGATTCCTTAGGGGTTTCGATGGCATGGGTCTGGTAAGGCATGACTAATAACACTTGGCCAGTTGTAAGGACATAGGGACTTTCTTCGATTTTGACAACCGCTTCGCCGTCACTACAAAAAAGCAATTCAAAGGAACGATGAAAATGTTCCATGTAATTAAGCGAGTAGGGATGGTAACTGGAAACGCCTAGGTATTCGCCAAAATGGTATTCTTCTAAAATGGTCACGCAATCTTTCCTCCATTTTTTGTCTATCGATGTGTGGAAATCGTCCTGTGAATGATAGCGATTTCATTTTATAATTATGACAGTTCAGCTGAAGAAAGTAAATAGAACAATGATTAGTGAATATTTTTAAAATGGACTACAGCAGCAAGTTTCTTTTTTTAGTTAGGTATATTAGTAAAGAAAACTTACTAACTGAAAGATGCTCATTCCTATTGACTCTCAGTTGAATCACAAAATGCCAAAAAGGGAAAGAGGAGGAAATTTTTTTGATTACCAATCCAATACTAACAGGCTTTCATCCAGACCCGAGTATTTGTCGTGCAGGAGAAGATTATTACATTGCTACATCGACCTTTGAATGGTTTCCAGGTGTGCGCATCTTCCATTCGAAGGATTTGAAGAACTGGCGCTTGATCAGTACACCAGTCAATCGTGTCAGTCAGTTGAATATGCTGGGAAAACCTGATTCTGGGGGCGTTTGGGCGCCAAACTTAAGTTACAGTGATGGTCGTTTTTGGTTGATTTATTCAGATGTCAAAACACAATCCAATAGCTGGAAAGATGTGAACAATTATTTGATCACCTGTGAAACCATTGATGGGGATTGGTCAGAACCAATCTATATGAATTCTTCTGGTTTCGATCCCTCGTTATTTCATGACGACGACGGCAAAAAATATTTTCTGAACATGGTATGGGATTATCGCCCGACAAACCATTCCTTTTATGGGATCGCTCTCCAAGAGTTTGATTGGCAAGCCAAGAAATTGGTGGGGCAGCCCAAAATTATCTTCAAAGGAACAGAGCGCAAATTGACTGAAGCACCGGTCATGTATAAAGTGAACGGCTATTATTATTTATTGACGGCAGAAGGCGGCACCAAGTTTGAACATGCAAGTACCATCGCTCGTGGGACGCACATCGAAGGGCCTTATGAAGTTCATCCTCAAAACCCTCTGATCAGTTCCTGGGGACAGCCAGAGATCCTGCTACAAAAAGCTGGCCATGGTTCATTTGTGAAAACGCAGACCGATGAATGGTATTTTGTTCACTTAACAGGGCGAGCGCTGAAGTATCCAGAAACGCCCCTCTTAGAAAATCGCGGCTATTGCCCGCTCGGACGGGAAACAGCGATCCAGTCTGTTTATTGGGAAAATGATTGGCCGTATATCACAGGCGGAAACTTTCCAAAAGAGGAAGTCCCACAGCCACAGCTGCCCGAACATCCGTGGGAAACAGAATCAGGCTTTGATGATTTTGAAGAGGCGTCGTTGGCACCAGTGTTTCAAACCTTGCGGATTCCTTTTTCTGAGGAAATAGGTAGTTTGACCGCACGACCAGGGTACTTGCGCTTGTATGGGCGAGAGTCGTTCAATTCCTTGTTCCATCAAGCACTGGTGGCAAGAAGATGGAGCGATTTTCGTTTCGAAGCAACGACTGCCGTCGAATTTTCACCGACCTCGTTTCTACAGTTAGCAGGCATGACGAATTACTACAATACACAAAACTGGTCGGCGATCTACATCACTCATGATGAGACGAAAGGCAGAATCATCACTGTATTGGCAAGCGAAAAGGGCCAACTGAAGAGTCAAAAAGCACCAGAAGTTGTGATACCAGCCGATGTACAAACAGTCTACTTCAAAACGATCGTTAATTATGCCCACTATCAATACGCGTACTCCTTTGATCAAAAAGAGTGGCAGGTCATCGATCAGCTATTTGACAGCTTGCAATTGTCTGACGACTATGTAGCAGAACATTACGGTGGGTTCTTTACAGGGGCTTTTGTAGGGATGTTTGCGATCGATACGACTGGCAATCGTTTGGCGGCTGATTTTGATTCATTTGACTATCAAAAAATCGAGGAGGAAGAAAGATGAAAAATTGGAAACGGGTCTTACAAACAGCGTCAGTGGCGGGCTTAGCGGCTTTTATGCTTAGTGGCTGCGGGAATGGTTCAGGAAACAGCGGCTCGGATAACAGCGCAACGGGAAGCAGTGGCAAGAATGAACTCGTGGTTTGGACCTTTACTTCAGAATTATCAACGATGATCAATGATTACTATTTGCCGGCGCATGACGATTTGGCCTATGACATTCGGATCGTGGAGATTCCTTCTGACCAATTCGAGACCAAGCTCGATCCGATTCTCGGTTCCAAAGATGCACCAGATGTGATTGCTTTAGAATCTGCCTTTGTCAAAAAATATGTGGAATCAGGGATGATGGCAGACCTTGGTTCACTGGGACTTGATGAAGCCGCGGCAGATACGTATCAATATGTCAAAGACGTAGGAACTTCAAAAGACGGGGTTCTTCATGCCTTGGCTTGGCAAGCTGCTCCTGGCGGGTTTTATTACCGGGCGTCGATGGCAGAAGAGCTGCTAGGGATCGATGATCCAGCGGCTGCGCAAGCGGCCTTGTCAGACTACGACAAGTTCTATGAGGAAGCCAAAGCAGTCAAAGAAAAAAGTGGTGGAACCACCTATATGATCTCTAGTGTCCAAGATTTGGCGAAGCCTTTTTATGGTCAACGCGAACATGGCTGGGTTGAAGACGGTAAATTAGTGATCGACGACAGTTTGTATGATTTGTTGGATATATCACGAAAATTTGTAGAAGAAGGCCTGACACAAGATACAGAAGGACAATCAGAAGCTTGGTTTGCTGGAATGAATAGCGACAATGTATTCGGTTATAGTTTGCCGACATGGGGGCTGCACTATTGGTTAAAACCAAATGCGACAGCTGCCGATAACTCCAGCTCAACAGAAGGGGACTGGCGCATGATCCAAGGACCGTCGTCTTGGTTCTGGGGCGGCACATGGATCGGTGCTACGGCAAATTCTGAGATGCAAGAAGAAGCGGCGCAATTGGTGGCTTACTTGACCACAGATCAAGCATTTTTAAAACAATGGGCCGAAGATACCGGTGATTTTGTATCGAATGAGCGAGTCGTTGAAGAAATTAAAAGCGAATACCAAGAGGAGTTTTTAGGCGGTCAAAACCACTATGCAGAATTTGCCGATATGGTTCAAGACATCAACGCGAAAATTCTGACCGAGTATGACCAGACGATTGAAACCCTCTTTACGGATAGTTGTTTGACACCATATTCAAAAGGTGAAGTGGATCAGGAAACGGCGATCCAAAACTTTAAAGATGCGGTCGTCAATGCTTATCCAGATGTTCAAGTAGATTAGGTGTTGTTGAAACCGGCACCGAAGACGGGGTCGGTTTCAACCTTTTCTAGGTACTAGGCGCTGCTTAAATGGCTTGTCTTTATAGGCAGAAGTTGACAGTGGAAGAAAAAAATATCAGGGGGATTACGATGCAGAATAAGAGAAGATTTGAACAGTATCATCGCTATGGGCTATTATTTATCGCACCATTTTTTCTAGCATTCTTGGTTTTTCAGCTTTATCCAATTCTCTATACGATTTACCTGAGCTTTACAGATCTAAAAGGGTGGAATCCGACTGCCAATCTTGTCGGACTGGATAACTATCTTGCGATTTTTCGCAACCCGTTATTTTTAAAATCGATCAGCAATACCTTTATTTTGTGGGGCGTAAACTTTGTTCCTCAAATTGGCTTGGCTTTGTTGCTGGCGGCATGGTTTACCAATATCAAGCTGCGCTTGCGGGGGAAAGGCTTCTTCAAAGTCGCTTTTTACTTACCCAACATCATTACTGCCGCTTCAGTAGCAATCTTATTTTTTGTTTTGTTCAGTTTTCCGTTAGGTCCGATCAACCTAGTCTTGCAGCATTTCGGTGTTTTGGACCAGCCCTATGACTTTTTCCGTAGTGAAACGGGTACTCGGCTGATCGTTTCCTTTATCCAATTTTGGATGTGGTATGGTCAGACCACGATCGTTTTGGTTTCGGGCATTTTGAGCATTGATGATGCTCTTTTTGAATCAGCAATGGTCGATGGAGCCAATGATGGTCAAATTTTCCGCAAGATTACGCTGCCTTTGTTAAAACCAATCTTGCTTTATACATTGGTGACGTCCTTGATTGGTGGCTTGCAAATGTTCGATATTCCTTTTTTGCTGACAAATGGCAATCCCAACAATAGCGTCTTAACGATCACGATGTTTATCTACAACCAGGCCTTTACCGGGAGTCGGAATTTCAACGTTGCCGCAACCGCGTCGGTACTATTATTGGTACTTTCAATCGTATTAAGCACGTTATTGTTTCAATTTTTCAAAGAAAACAGCAAAGTGGGGCGAAAATAAATGGAAAATAGCTATCGAGCAAAACGATTGTTGATCTATGTCTTTTTGGTGTTGCTGACCATCTTAAGTATTCTGCCGTTTTGGGTCGTCTTAGTCAATGCGACCCGTTCAGCAGAACAGATCCAGCAAGGGCTTTCCTTGTGGCCTGGCGGTAATCTCCAATACAACTGGTCCGTCTTAATGGGCAGAGGCTTCAATGTTTTCAATGGGTTTAAAAATAGTTTCCTGATTGCTGCTGGTGCTACCGTTCTCAATGTGTATTTTTCGGCGCTGACGGCTTATGGCGTGATCGCCTATGAATTTCGTGGCAAGAAAGTCCTGTTTGCTGTCATTCTTGGGCTGATCATGATTCCTCAGCAAATTAGCATGATCGGTTTTTATCAATTTATGAATCGCTTAGGGCTCTTAAATAATTTTCTGCCATTGATTTTACCAGCGATCGCATCACCCGCTACCGTTTTTTTCTTAAAGCAATACTTAGAAACGATCTATCATCCTGATTTGGCAGATTCTGCTCGTTTGGACGGAGCCGGCGAAATCAAAATTTTCCATCGCATCATGTTGCCCTTGATGAAACCGGGCTTAGCCACCATGGCGATTTTCTCGTTCGTAACCTCGTGGAATAATTTCTTGATGCCCTTGATCTTGATCAACGATACGGAAAAGTATACGTTACCGATGCTGGTCCAATTGCTGAAAACCGATGTTTACCGTACTGAATTTGGCAGTATGTATCTAGGGATCTCATTAAGTATTATTCCTTTACTGCTGATTTACCTGTTTCTATCGAAATACATCGTGGGCGGTGTGACGGCTGGCGGAATCAAAGGATAGCGAGACCTTTTTACCAAAAGAAAACGCTGGACTGAGTTTTCAGTCCAGCGTTCATTTAACGGATCGCATGGGAGAGATCAAGTGCTGCAAAGCGCAAATCGTTGATATTCAAGAAATGTTTTGCCACTAGAACGTTACCGCCAAACAGCGGGGCTTGATCGCCTAATCGACTGTTTTTGATCTTTGTGTTTTTGGTGAACTGACTGGTCAATTTTTGCTGCAGCGCCAGTAATAAATCAGGAATTTTGCGATAGACCGAGCTGTTAATATAGACTTCTTCGGGATCAGAAAAAGTGATGACATTGTTTAGCCCAATGCTAAGAAACTCAACATTTTGTTGCGCCAATTCGACTGCTGATTTTTCTCCGGCATGGTAGGCTTGTGCGAAGGTATCCGAATTTACGAAGGCAGTTTTTGTATAGTGACTGTAGGTGTCAAACAAGACTTTGTTCGAGGCATATTGCTCTAAGCAGCCTCGATTGCCGCAAGGACACAAGTTGCCGTGAGGAAAGAGCGTAGAATGGCCAACTTCCCCCGCCATACCGTGAGTACCGGTTTGCAACTGCCCATCAACGATGATTCCGACACCGATCCCGCTATGGACGCTGACGCTCAGTAAATTCGTGGAATCAGAAGAAAAACAGTACTCGCCTAAAGCCGTCAGATTGGCTTCGTTCTCTATATAGACCGCCGTATTGTATTTTTGGCTCAAAGGGGCGATCAAATCAAAGTGTTCCAAGTCGTAGTAGGGGGCAAAGGTGATCGTCTGATTGTGAACGATGCCGTGGATCGCCAAACAGATTCCTACTAATCCATGAGTGGTTTGCGGCATTTGCGGCCAAAATTCTTTCATCATAGAATCGATCGTCGCCAGTACATTTTCTTTGGTGATCAATTCATGGGAATGATCGGCGGAGGCGATCATCTCGCCATTGATATAAGAAAGCATTCCACGAACATAGTTATAGCCGATGTCAAAGGTAACAGCTAAGCTGCTGCGGTGATTGAATTGCAATTGAATCGGTTTGCGACCACCGATCGAAGTGGAATCCCCAATGCCGACTTCGCGCACGAAGTCCGTGTCGATCAGTTTTTTGGTTATTTGAGAAACAGACGCTTTATTGAGATGGGTCAAATTTGACACTTCCGCTCTTGACACATTTTCATTGTCAATGATTGTCTTCAATACAGCCGCTTCATTTTGTTCGCGTATGCCCATTTTATTGATAATCATGTGTTCTCCTCTTCGTAGATGTGATTAGTGTTAGTTTACCGTGCAAATTAATATTGTGCAAGCTGAAGAATAAAGAAAAAACGAAGAATGTAGGAACAGTAGTTTGAGAACGAAAAACCATAAAAGAATCGTTGAAAGCGCTTGACAGGAATGTGAGAATCGTTTACTATCCAATTAGTTAGTTTTGAATGCTAATCAACCGATTGAGGATCAATGGTTAACTGCTTCAAACAGAGGAAGGAGAGAAGAGATGGCTTATTTTTTAGGGTTGGATCTAGGAACAAGTGCGTTAAAAGGCCTAGTTTTTGATCAAACCGGGGAACTCCAAGGAACAGCAAGTGCTGACTATCCATTGTCATCCCCTAGACCGGGGTTCAGTGAGCAAGAGCCGGTGCATTGGCAAGAGGCGGCAGATGAGGTAATCAAAACCTTGATCCAGCAGCTTCCAACGCTGCAGAAAGAATTGATCGGCATCAGCTTTTCCGGACAAATGCATAGTCTTGTTTTACTGGATGAAGAAAACCGGGTCATTCGCCCGGCAATATTATGGAATGACGTTCGAACCACCAAACAATGTCAAGCGATCATGGCATCCTTTGGAGAGGAAATAAAAGCAATCACCAAGAATGTTGCTTTGGAAGGGTTCACCTTACCAAAAGTTTTATGGGTTCAAGAACATGAGCCTGAACATTGGCAACAAGTTCGTCACATGATGCTGCCAAAAGACTACTTGGCTTTTTGGCTGACTGGTAACTATTCGATGGATTATTCTGATGCGGCGGGTACGTTACTGCTGGATATCGAAAAGAAGTGCTGGTCTGAAGCCATTCTAGAAAAATTCGCAATCGCATCGGATTTACTGCCGCCGCTTTTTGAATCAGCAGCGCCAGTAGGGCAAATGCGAAAAGAACTGCAAGAAGCCTTTGGCTTTGAACAAGAGGTGACGATCTATGCAGGTGGCGCAGACAATGCCTGTGCTGCATTAGGGTCAGGGATCATCGCCGAAGGTGTCGGCATGGTGTCGATTGGCACGAGCGGTGTGTTCTTATCCTTTGAAGAAGCGCAAGAGGTTGATTATCAAGGCGATCTACACCTTTTCCGTCATGCGATCAAAGACAAGTTGTATTCAATGGGGGTCACGTTAGCCGCTGGAAATTCCTTAAGCTGGTATCGTGATACGTTTGCCCCAAACCAATCGTTTCAGGAATTGCTTTCAGCGATCAGTGAGGTAAAACCGGGGGCAGAAGGCCTGCTGTTTACGCCTTATATCGTGGGCGAACGCACACCACATACCGACAGCCAAATCAGAGGAAGTTTTATTGGCATTGACACACGGCATCGCGAAAAGCATTTCAGTCGTGCCGTCTTAGAAGGGATCACCTTCTCTTTGAAAGATTCCCAAATGATCATGGAAGAACGAGCACAGCGGAAATTCACCCAGATCGTTTCTGTGGGGGGCGGTGCGAAAAATGCCGAATGGCTGCAAATGCAAGCCGATATTTTTAATGCAGAAATGCTGACTTTATCTACTGAACAAGGTCCAGGTATGGGCGCAGCAATGCTGGCAGCAATCGGCAGTGGCATTTATCCAGATGCAGGTGCTTGTGTTAACGCCTTTGTCAAATATGGCAAAGCCATTGCACCGATTCCTGAAAATGTCGCCAAATACCAAGAAATCTATGCGATCTACCGGACCGTCTACCAGCAGACCGCGCCTATCTGCCATGCGCTGGCGCAAATCGAATAGCGTAATGGCAGCAGGCAATCTGCTTGATCAAAGCGAGGAATCGTTTTTGGTTCTAAATGATTGGAAACAAGTAAGTTAGTTTATTACACTAAAAAACATAAAATGGAGGCAACAACAATGACTTATTTCCCAGAGATCGAAAAAATCCGCTACGAAGGTCCTAAAACAGACAATATGTTTGCATTTCGCCACTACGATGCCGAAGAAGTTGTTTTAGGCAAGAAAATGAAAGATCATCTACGTTTTGCAATCGCCTATTGGCATACGATGACGCAAGACGGCTCTGATCCTTTCGGCGCACCCGTCAACAAACGGACGTGGATCGGTGACACCGAAATGGAAACAGCGAAAAATAGAGTAGAAGCCTTCTTTGAGATTTGCGAAAAATTAGGAGCAGAGTTCTTCTGTTTCCATGATGTTGACGTGGCACCTGCGGGAGAAACGTTAGAAGAATTTTTCCAAAACTTAGACGAAATCACCGATTTAATCAAAGAAAAAATGGAACAAACGGGAATCAAACTATTATGGAATACAGCAAATATGTTCTCACACCCTCGTTTCAACAACGGCGCTGCTTCCACCAATAATGCGGAAGTTTACGCGTATGCAGCAGCCCAAGTTAAAAAAGGCTTAGATATCTCGAAAAAATTAGGCGGTGAAAACTATGTCTTCTGGGGCGGCCGTGAAGGCTATGAAACCTTGTTGAATACAGACATGAAATTTGAACAAGACAACATCGCCCGTCTATTCAAAATGGCGATCGCTTATGGCGAAAAAATCGGTCATAAACCGCAGTTCTTATTAGAGCCGAAACCAAAAGAACCATCAAAACACCAATATGATTTTGATGCAGCGACAACGATGGCCTTCATTCAGCACTACGGCTTAGAAGGAGATTTCAAATTAAACCTAGAAGCCAATCATGCAACATTAGCTGGTCATACCTTTGAACATGAAATCGCTGTTGCCCGCAGCTATAACGCATTAGGCTCACTGGATGCCAACCAAGGAGATATGCTGTTAGGATGGGATACGGATGAATTCCCAACTAACGTTTTTGACTCGACACTCGCTTTATACGAAGTCTTAGAAAACGGCGGCATCGCACCGGGAGGAATCAACTTCGATTCTAAAGTCCGTCGTTCGTCATTTGAAATGGAAGATCTGTTGTTAGCCCACATCGCTGGTATGGATACGTATGCCCGAGCGTTGAAAGCAGCAGCCAAACTAAAAGAAGACCGCTTTTTAGACGAGTTGAAGGAAAAACGATACGCCTCTTTCCAAGAAGGCATCGGAGCGAAGATCGTTGCTGATGAGGAAAACTTAGAAACACTGACAGATTACGCATTGGCGCATGATCAAATCGAATTAGAATCCAGCCACATTGAATATGTGAAATCTCGTTTGAATGATTACCTGTTTTAATAAGAAACGACTGTCGTTCTGAGGAGCGACAGTTTTTTCACCTAAAAAATATCTTTTGGCAATTGTTACGAATCAACCAAATTATGATACGATAAAATGTAACCGATTTAACTCGGTTTAGGAATTGAAGGAGGCAAATTGATGTTTCACACAAACTTAGATCCTTTCCCAGAAAACTTCTTATGGGGGGCGGCTTCGGCGGCCTATCAAATTGAAGGTGCGTGGGCAGAAGACGGCAAAGGTCCATCGATTTGGGACACCTATGCTCAAATTCCCGGCAATACCTTTGAGGAAACCAACGGCAAAGTAGCGATCGATCATTACCATCGGTACAAAGAAGATGTTGCTCTGATGAAACAAATGGGCTTGAAAGCCTATCGTTTCAGTGTGGCATGGTCACGAATCTTACCTGATGGCGAAGGCGCGGTCAACGAAGCGGGTGTGGCGTTTTACGAAAAGCTGGTGGACGAATTGCTTCGGCAAGGAGTAGAGCCGATTTTGACGCTGTATCATTGGGACCTTCCCCAGGCTTTGCAAGACAAATACTTAGGATGGGAAGGCCGAGAAACAGCAGAAGCATTTGAACGGTATTGTCGGATCCTTTTTGAACGCCTAGGAAAGAAAGTCACCTATTGGGTCACCATGAATGAACAAAATGTCTTCACTTCTCTTGGGTACCGTTGGGCGGCACATCCACCAGGCTTGAAGGACTTAAAACGGATGTATGCAGCCAATCATATCATCAACCTTGCCAATGCTAAGGCGATCAATTTGTTCCATGAGCTGGTTCCTCAGGGCAAGATTGGTCCAAGTTTTGGCTATGGTCCGATGTATCCGTTTAGCTGTGACCCAGAAGATGTGCTGGCTGCAGAAAATGGCGAAGCCTTCAACAACGCGTGGTTTTTAGATGTCTATTGCAAAGGCGAATACCCGAAATTTGTCTACAAGCAATTAGCCAAAGTTGGCTTGGCTCCTGAAGTCACTCCAGAAGATCAAGCACTATTAAAACAGGCAAAACCTGATTTCTTAGGAATCAATTACTATCACGGTGGGACGGCCCAGCAAAACAATTTGCAAAAGCAGTCAGCTGAAAAGAAAGAATTTTCTAAAGTCGATCCGTATTTGATGCAAGCGGCAGCTGGTGAGTTCTCACCCGAAGAAACCATGTTTGCGACAGCAGAAAATCCTCACTTGAAAAAAACGGATTGGGGCTGGGAGATCGATCCCGTTGGTTTCCGCGTAGCCTTGCGACGCATCCAAGCCAATTATGACTTGCCGATTTTTATTACTGAAAATGGGTTAGGCGCTATCGATCAATTGACAGAAGACAAACAGATCCATGACCCCTACCGCATCACCTATTTGCAGGAACATCTGGTGGAACTGCAAAAGGCCATCACGGATGGGGTTGAGCTGATCGGCTATTGTGCTTGGTCCTTTACAGATCTACTGAGTTGGTTGAATGGATACAAAAAACGCTATGGGTTTGTTTATGTCGATCGCGACAATCAAAGCGAACGTCAGTTGGCGCGCATCCCGAAAGATAGTTTTTATTGGTATCAAGAGGTGATTCGCACCAACGGGGCAAGTTTGACAAGTGAAACATGATGTAACGAAGGAGTAGCTGAAAATGGAGGTTGGAAAATGCGTAAAGTGTTGATCGTTGACGATGAAGCATCGATCCGAAATGGACTGCCTCTGATCATCGATTGGGAACGTCTGGGGTATCAAATCGTCGGGTCGGCGGAAAACGGCGAAGCTGGCTTGGCGATGATCCGTGAATTGAAGCCAGACGTTGTGATCGCTGATATCCGTATGCCGGGAAAAAATGGTCTTGAGATGGTGCAAGCAGCATCGGAGGAAGGTCTTTTGTTTTTTGCCATTATTTTGTCCGGCTACTCAGATTTTGACTATGCCAAGCAAGCGTTGCAACTGGGCGCTGTGACCTATTTGCTGAAACCAGTTGATGAAGAAGAGCTGATCGGTATTTTGACGAAAATCGATCAAAAAGCCAAGACCGATCAGCAGAAAAATCAGAAGAGTCAGTTGATGGAGAAATTGTTTGGCGGGGATCAAACGGGGATCAAAGAGGCACAAGCCATCAAGCTATTGCGACTTCCCGAGGAGGCAGATGCCCAAAAGCTGGTTGAGAAATTGCAGGAGCAAGTGGCGCAAGTCATCACCTTGATCCATCGGCATCATCGGTATTTGGTTTTGTTAAACGAGGAACGCTTTCCCGACGAGGCGATCGATACGTGGTGCCGCAAAAAAATGGCTCATCAAGAAATCTTGATTTCCCGCTGGTTTGCGGCGCAAGATAACTTGAAGCCATTGATGATCGACATCCAGACATTGAGTAAATTGATTTTCTTATTTCCCAATCAAGTCATTTCTCACCATGTTTTGGATACGACCCAAGAAGCAGAAGAACGAAGCGATTTGCGTGAAGAATTAGTAAAAGCGATTTTGGCAAACGATCCGTTGGAACAGCCGTTATTCCGCTATTATCAAACCTTTTATCATTCATTGGCATTGGAAGAAGAGATCAAATGGCAAATCAATGGTGACATCGAATGGTTGCAGCATCAAATCAGTGAAAAAGTAGCCTTAGCAATCGAATGGTCGACAGACGAAGTGCATCAGCAGATTTTTCTCGCCCAAACGTTTCCGATGCTGCAAGAGGTCATCGCCGAAAAACTAGCAGCCTTGCAAGCAACAGTCGCCAGCAGTTTGAACCAAATCGATATCATTGCAGAATTGATCCAATATACAAAAAAGCATTATCAAGAAGATTTGACCTTGAAAAAAATCGGGGAACGTTTCAATTACAATAGTGCCTATCTAGGCAAGAAGTTTCGCAAAGAAACCGGTAAAAATTATTTGGCGTTCTTGGATGAAGTGCGAATGGAAAAGGCGGTGGAAATCTTGCGTCATTCCAATCTAATGGTCTACGAAGTCGCTGAATTGGTAGGCTACAGCAATGTTGATTATTTCTACAAAAAGTTCAAACAATACCATCAGGTTTCACCAAATGAGTTTCGGAAAAATGAATAACCACAAAGATGTCCGTGATTTTCTACGGACATCTATTTTTTAGGGTAACGATGACTAAATTGCTTGGTAGGCTTTCTTTTTTTTTCTTTTATATAATTTAGATGAAACTGTAAGCGCTTTTCGAACGGAGGAGGAGAAATGACAGATGTACGCCTGTGCTTTGATGTAGGCGGGACCTATATCAAATTCGGGGTTTTTACCGAGAAGAATCAATGGCTGGACCGAGGCAAAATCAAAACCCCGAGTAATACCCGGGATGAATTTTTTGCTGCCTTAGCTGCCAAAATACAAGAAGTCGAGCAAGCGCATGTTATCGAAGGGATCGGGCTGAGTTTTCCTGGTTTCATTGATTCAGTCAATGGCCGAGCGATCATGGCGGGGGCGTTGGCTCCTTTACACGGCTGTGCTGTCGTACAAGAGCTGCAGCAGCGTTTAACTAAGTCCTATCCGATCTGGATCGAAAATGATGCGAAATGTGCTGCTTTAGCAGAACTTTCGACCGGCAATGCTACTGACGTACAAGATTTTGTCATGATTACATTAGGCACCGGTATTGGTGGCGCGCTCGTTCATCAGCGCCAGTTGATTCACGGGAATGGGTTTCGGGCAGGAGAATTCGGGATGATGATCACTGATTTTCAAGCATCTTCTTTTGCGACCCTCCATGATCTAGCTTCAACGAGAGGACTGATTGCTGCCTATCGACGGGCAAAAGCGATTCCTGAATCAGAGGAGATTTTAGGCGAAACCATCATGCAGCAGCGGTCGAGTGACCCTGAAACGCAGGAGATTCTGAAACAGTGGGCACGTTATGTCGCACTTGCGATTTACAACCTAGCTGTCACGATGAATCCAGAAAAAATACTGATCGGCGGCGGCATCAGCCAAAACCCTGATCTATTAGCTATAATCAAACAAGCAATCAATGAGAACCCCCATTGGCCGGATTTCCAAGTGCCGATCGAGACTTGTCGTTACTATAATGATTCTGGTCTGTTAGGGGCGTTGACATTGATCCAACAAGGAGGAAAAAAATGAAATTTTCAGATGGCGGTTGGTTATTTCGTGAAGGATTTGATGTGAAATTTGCGGTGCATGTCTACGATGCCCGTAAAGAAGAAAACAAATTGGTCTTATATCTGCCTTATAGCTATGTCGGGCATAAAGGGGCAACACTGGATGGCGGATTGTTAACGATGGAAGTCACTACCCCTAGAACCAATATCATTGGGATCACCCTCTATAATTATAAGGGAGTCCAAGCCAAAGCCCCCGATTTTGAATTGATGACAGAAGAAATCACTCCTGATATTTCAGAAGATGAGCAATCGTATGTTTTTCGCTCGGGAGACTTGCAAGTCGTGATTAGCAAAGAGGAAAATGTGACAGCTTCGTTTTATTACAAAGACCAGCTGATTACCCAAAGCAAACCTCGCAGTAAAGCCTTAGTGATTGATCCGCAAGCAAATACCCATATCAGCGAACAGTTGACCCTGGATGTGGGAGAAACGATCTATGGTTTAGGGGAACGCTTTACTAATTTCGTGAAGAATGGCCAAAGTGTTGATATTTGGAATGCCGACGGGGGCACTGGTACGGAGCAAGCTTACAAAAATATTCCGTTTTATGTAAGTAATAAAGGGTATGGCGTCTTCGTCAATTCACCAGACCGGGTGCAATTTGAAGTGGGGAGTGAAAAAGTTTCTCGTGTTCAATTCAGCAATCCAGGACAATCGCTGCAGTACTTTGTGATCGCCGGTGATGAGTTAAAACAAGTGATCCAGCGCTACACTGATTTGACGGGGAAACCGTCGCTGCCACCTGCGTGGTCCTTTGGGTTGTGGCTAAGTACCTCGTTCTTGACGGATTATGATGAACAAACCGTAACATCTTTTGTAGACGGTATGGCAGAACGTGAGATTCCCCTTGAGGTCTTTCATTTTGACTGCTTATGGATGAAAGAATACGAGTGGTGCAACTTCACGTGGGACGAACGAACTTTCCCAGAACCGGAAAAAATGCTGCAGCGCTTGAAAGCCAAAGGATTGAAAATCTGTGTCTGGATCAATCCTTACATTGGGCAAAAGTCCCCCTTGTTTGACGAAGGGATGGCCAATGGCTACTTTTTGAAACGCGCCAATGGAGATGTCTGGCAATGGGACAAATGGCAAGCAGGTTTGGCGATCGTCGACTTCACCAACCCTGAAGCGGTCGCTTGGTACAATAGCAAGCTGCGTGCCTTATTAGACATGGGTGTGGATTGCTTCAAAACGGATTTTGGGGAACGGATTCCCACCGATGCGGTGTACTATGACGGCTCTGATCCAGAAAAAATGCACAATTATTACGCCTACCTATACAATAAAGTCGTCTTTGACTTGCTGAAAGAAGTCAAGGGAGCAGAAGAAGCCATCGTTTTTGCGCGGGCAGCTTCGGTTGGTTCGCAACGCTTGCCTGTACACTGGGGTGGCGACAGTACCTCAGATTATCCATCGATGGCAGAGTCACTGCGGGCAGGTCTGTCCTTTGGGTTAGGCGGCTTTGGGTATTGGAGCCACGATATCTCAGGGTTTGAAGCTGGTTCAACCCCAGACCTTTACAAGCGCTGGACACAATTTGGTCTGCTGTCTTCCCATAGCCGTTACCATGGCAGCTGGGAATACAAAGTGCCATGGGTTTATGACGACGAAGCCGTGGCGGTAGCCAAAGCCTTCACCAAGTTAAAATTGTCCTTGATGCCTTACTTGCAAGCCCAATCGGTGCTAACCGCCCAAACGGGGATTCCGATGATGCGGGCGATGGTCTTAGAGTTTCCTGAAGACGAGATGACCCATCATTTGGATCGCCAATACATGCTGGGGGAACACCTTTTAGTTGCACCCATTTTTAATGATCAAGGAACGGTCTCCTTTTACGTACCGAAGACGAAGGGGCATTGGATCGACTACTTATCTGGCAAAGCCTACGAGGGCGGACACTGGTACCAAGAAACCTATGACTATTTCCACTTGCCACTGTTAGTCCGACCAAATCAACTGATTGTCGAAGGCCATGAACAAACCAAAGCAGTCTATGACTATGCTGAACATCCAACGATCCATCTCTTTGATCCGCAAGACAAGACCGCTGCCGCTATCTATGATCACCACGGTGAATGGCTTGGCGAGGTAGCTGTCGAAAGAGTCGCTCAAGAACTGATCGTCAAGCTGACTGGCATCCAGCAAGCATCCTTGCAGATTCACACGACTGCTGGAAAAACGAGCCATGAGCTGACCGCTGACCAAACCACGATAAAGGAGTTCTAGATGCCCATGCGAACCATCACGAATCCAATTTTGCCTGGATTTCATCCAGATCCCAGTATTTGCCGTGTCGGTGAAGACTTTTATCTGGTGACGAGTACCTTTGAATATTTTCCTGGATTACCAATCTATCACAGTAAAAACTTGGCAGACTGGCAGCTGATTGGCCATGGACTTTCGCGACCTGAGCAGCTGCAGTTATCGACTGAAAATCCCAATGCTTTTGGTCTGTATGCCCCAACCTTGCGTTTTATCAAGGACCGCTTTTACCTCGTTTGCACCAACGTTGGCGCAAAACGAAGGAGGAGAAGGCAACTTTCTGATCTGGACGGATGACATCGCCGGTGAATGGTCTGCCCCGATTTGGCTGGACACTCCTGGGATCGACCCGACGATTTTCGCAGATGACGATGGACAGACCTATTACTTAGGCACCCATAAGGAGATCTATCTGCGGACGATCGATTTGGTTTCTGGAGAACTAGGCCCGCGCCAAAACATTTGGACGGGCAGCGGAGCGGCTGATCCAGAAGGCCCCCACTTGTATAAAAAAGACGGCTATTACTACCTGTTGATCTCCGAAGGCGGAACGTCCTATGGGCATATGCTGACCATGGCCCGCAGCCGTTCCTTGACGGGACCCTACGAAGCATGCCCCAACAATCCAGTGATGACCAATCGCAGTACGAATTTGCCACTGCAAGCCGCAGGGCATGCGGATCTCGTGCAAGATACTAAAGGCAACTGGTGGGCAGTCTGTCTAGCAGTACGCCCCATCAGCTATCCTTTGAGGCATTTGTTAGGGCGGGAAACATGTTTGCTGTCAGTAGACTGGTCAAACTCATGGCCGGTGTTTGGCGAAAAAGGTCATTTGCCAGAAACCATTCAGGTAGACACAGCGGCAGCATCAAAGGAAACACGAAAGGAGAGCAGCAAGCCTGATTACGTGACTTTATTCGAATGGGACCCAACATTGATTGAAGAAGAGCCACATGGCTTCTTGCTGCATCCTAATCAGACGGGTCTGTCTGATCAAGGCAAACTCGCGGCTGTGTTCCAACGACAAACCGCCTTTGAGCAACAATTTCAGGCAACCTTTGATTGTCGGCAACTAACGGATGGACAAGTGGGATTGACGGTTTTCTTAAATGCCACCCATCACTATGAGGGATACCTGGAAAAAACAGCAACCAGTCAGCAGCTGGTTTTCCGCCGACAAATCGGTTCCTTATGGAAAGTGGAAAAGAAACTGTCTTATGCAGCGGATACGGTCACCTTTCGGCTGAGCGCCGATAATGAAACCTATCGTTTTTCTGTTCTTGATGAACAAGGACAAGCACAGCCTTTAGGCAGTGGAGAAACAAAATATCTGACCACTGAGGTCGGTGGTGTCTTTACTGGAATCATGGTGGGCTGTTACGCCAGTGCTTCTTCACCACAACAAACCGTTCGTGTGCGGGATTTCTAATCAATCAAAAGCCCCCCTTCGATTTCTGTTTCAGAAGTCGAAGGGGGGCTTTACTGTTTTAGCGAGGAGAAAATGAATCTTGGCTTAGATCGTGGATCCGCAAGGTGACTTGTGTGCCGCTGCCCAACACACTCTCGATCGTTAAGCCGTATTCAGGTCCATAAAACATTTTGACCCGATGATTGACATTGGCTAGCCCAATGTTCTTTTTGGCATGGGTGGAGGGCGTCTTGATTTTTTGCTGCAAGTGTTCGAGTTTTTCTGGCGGTATCCCGCTGCCGTTGTCTTGTACCACGATCACCAGATCATGGCCGTCTTTGGTGATCGTCAAACGGACAAATCCTGGATAGGTGATGCCTTCCAAGCCATGGGAGATGGCGTTTTCCACCAATGGTTGAATCAGGAGGGGCAATATTTGGACCTCTTTTTGGTCGATCTCATTGGAGACTGAATAGGAAAAGTTGACTCGATCGCCAAAGCGCATCCGCTGGATCTTGACATATACGTGAACGGCATCTAAGGACTCTTCTAAACTCGTTCGCTTGGTTCCGTGGGCTTCTAGCGTATAGCGCATCGATTTTGCCAGTAATTTGATGGCATAAACGACGTCAGAATTGCCGGAAGTCAGCGCCATCATACGAATCGTTTCTAATGTATTGAACAAGAAGTGGGGATTGATCTGCCCCGCTAAGATATTAAATTCCATTTGCTGCTGCTGAGTCAACAGCTCTTGCTGTGCCAAACGTGAACGGTAGATCTCTTCTTCTTTTTTCTTGATTCGTTGAATGATCTTGTGGAAATCAAGAGAGATCTGTGAAATCTCGTCTTCGCCGCTAATATTTTGAAAGAAATCATAATCCTCGATCGAGCAAAGTAGACCGCCTGCTGCAGTTGAGAAATTCGTTTGGTAAAGAATCGAGCAAAGAGAAAGACGATGATGAAAGTAGTGATCAAAATCACCAAAACGATCGTGCTCCACCGGATCAGATTGGCGCGTAGATTGCGATAGGCATTGGTATCCGCACTATAAATCGTGATGATGTCTTCTTTGTTACTCATGGGTAAGGTGCTTTTGGTCAGCATCACCTTGGTACCATCATTTTTTAAAAAGGCAGCACTCGTTTGCGGCTCAGAAAGAGCTGTCAGCTGTCCCGGTTCCCCAACTTGATTGATTTTGTCGCTATAAAAGATGACATCATCATTTAACTGTAATTCCAATTCATAGGATGAATTACGAAGTCGGTTACTGAGATAATTGTAATCGACTTGGATCTCCAAAACGGCAGTTTCTTTTGATAAAGGCAAAGGCAACGTTTTATAAAGACTCAAACGATTTGCTTTGTAATCCTCTGGCATCGTCATCAAAAAAGCATCGGGTTGCTTGAGAGCTCTTTGGTACCAGGCGGTCGCTTGAATCGTGTCATCTGCCTGTTGAAAATATTTATAGTTCGGAATGGTTTGATTCGTCATATAGATGGTTAATTTCGCAATCGAGGTTTGAAGATTTCTGATCTCATCTAGCTGATCATAGCTATTGATGTCCACGATCGCTTCTTGGTCGTCAAGGTAATTGGCAGTTAAAAGCTGACGTAGATGAGTATCGTTTGATAAGGAACTCGCCGTGTTGGTCAGCGTGTTTGTTGTATCAAAAAGAACAGATTTGACACGCTGAGCATTTAACTCAGCCAAGTGTTGGTAATTGCCTGTCAGCTGTTTGGTTGAATCGTAGACCAATAAGAGACCAATAGTCACTGTGGATAAAAAAACAACAGGTAGATAAAGAATGAACAATTGTCGCCGAATGGAAAACTGACTCAGACGACGAAAAAGTGAGAGATGACTGATTCTTTTCATGCTTGTTGATTACGAAAGATAGAAAGCAACAGGAACGAGCTACAATAAATAACAAAAGAAAAACCAAAAATCAACAAGAGGAATTTAAACAACGGAAATAAAACAACAAAACAAAACGCAGCGATAGGAATAAGCGCGAGGGCTAACGAACGGATAGGGTCCGCGATCGGTAACAGAAACGCGTTTTTTAATGTTTGCCTAAAGCTGTTTTCATAACGTCCAATTAACGCGAGGCAATAGACTAACACAATAAACAGATAAATAGCTGTAACTATTAGAACGAAGGCAAAAATACTGGCAAGAATGGTTTTTGAGGAAAACCAAAACAAGCTACTATACAGTAGTGCTACCATAGGCAACCCAAGAAGGAGAAAACTACCGGTTGCTTTCATGAAGTTTGCTCGTAGCGCTCGGACATAGCCCACGATCAATTCACCACGCTCTTCATCCGCATAACGAATCGTCACTTCATAAAGGGCAGCTGTCGCAGCTCCAATCGTAATAATTGGCAAACAGCTAACGATATATAGTAAATTTAACAATGTGAATTGTGAAAAAACGGTGGTTATTTTGTACAGTTGACCATCAGGATTGTACTTCATTTTTATCCCTCCAAAATTGATATATTCCTATAGTACTCGCAAAAAACAAATATTGAAAGCCTTACCATTTAGGTGTCTTTTATCTGAAACCTTGATATATCAGCATTCTTTATAAATAAAAGAAAAATAAAGTCTAAAATGTACGGATTGACCTCTATTTTTAACAGGTGGCAAATAAGATTTCAGGTGCTAGTATTAAAAATGTAAAAGCGGTTACAAAAAAGGGGGAGGAAAATGGAAAGTAAATTAAGCAGTGTCCCAAGAAAAAATAAGCGGGTGACACGAGAAGGGAAGATTTTGTTTTTATGTATCGTTCCCTTCCTGATTCTCGTGTTTTTGTTCTCTTATTTTCCTTTGCACGGATGGATTTATTCACTTTATGATTACAAACCAGCATTAGGTTTAGCGCGCAGCGAGTTTGTAGGCTTCAAATGGTTTCGACTTCTTGTCTCTAGTCCAACACAAGTGGATCAGATCGTACAAGTAATGAAAAACACCTTTGCCATGAGTTTTTTAGGGATCGCTACTTCGATCCTACCAGTAGGCTTCGCCATTTTACTGAACGAAATCAAGTGCAAATGGTTTAAAAACTTGGTCCAAACGCTGACCACGCTGCCAAATTTTATCAGTTGGGTTTTGGTGTATACGATCGCCTTTAGCTTGTTTTCTTCAACAGGGCTGGTAAACACGTTGCTGCAAGAATGGGGCTTCGTTACCGATCCAGTCAAATTTTTGGATAGCGGCAATCATACATGGCTGATGATGTGTCTTTGGAATATTTGGAAAGGCTTGGGCTGGGGTGCCATCATGTATCTGGCAGGCATTTCAGGAATTGACCCCGAATTGTATGAATCGGCACGAATCGATGGGGCGAATCGTTTCCATCTGATGCGTCATATCACACTACCTGCCTTGATGCCGACGTTCCTTGTGATGCTGATGCTGTCTATCGCCAACTTGCTGAACAACGGGATGGATCAGTACTTTGTTTTCCAAAATGCATTCAATCGAAATACGATCCAAGTCCTCGATTTGTATGTCTACAATTTGGGGATGGGCGGAAATAGTCTATCTCTGGCTACCGCGATCAGTATGCTAAAAAGTGTCATTTCTGTTGCCTTGTTGGCCATCGTCAATATTGCTTCGAAAAAAATTCGGGGGACTTCCATTATTTAGGAGAGGAGGATATCTATGGAACTATCGATTAGTGAAAAGAAAAAGGCGAAAAAAGTACCCAAACGTGAAAACCTGACGTTTAGTATCCTCAATTATACCTTTTTCTTTCTGATTACGTTGATTTGCGCGTATCCTTTTTATTACTTGATTATTAATTCAATCAGTAATAATGAGTTGAGTGCGTTAGGACAAATTCGCTTTTTTCCACAAGAGATCCATTTTGAAAACTACAGTCAAGTGTTACAACTAAAAGGGTTGCCATTAGCCGCAACCGTTTCGGTGGCTAGAACGGTGATCGGAACAGCAGCAACCGTCTTAGCTTCAGCCTTCTTAGGCTTTATGTTTACCCAAGAAAAAATGTGGAAACGAAAATTTTGGTATCGCTTTGTCGTGATTACAATGTATTTCAATGCAGGGCTGATTCCATTATTCATCACCATGAAGACATTAGGTTTAACGAATAATTTTTGGGTCTATATTTTGCCGGCTGTCGTTCAGCCTTTTAACATCATCTTAGTGAAAACCTATATTGAGTCAATCCCCAAATCGTTGCAAGAAGCAGCTGAAATGGATGGAGCTGGCATCATTCAAGTATTCTTTCGGGTAATTTTACCCAACTGTACGCCGATTTTAGCAACAGTTGCGATCTTCTCGGCAGTTGGTCAATGGAATTCTTTCCAAGATACACTGATTTACATTACGGATCAAAGTCTCTACTCCTTGCAATACCTTCTTTATACGTATATCAATCAAGCCAATTCGTTGGCACAAATGGTCAAAAATACATCGGGATCACTTTCCAGCATCGCTTCAGCAGCGACAACGCAGACGCCGACTTCGATTCGCATGACCGTTTCAGTCATTGTTGTTTTACCAATCATGTTCATTTATCCGCTATTCCAGAAATATTTTGTCAAAGGAATTATGTTGGGTGCGGTGAAAGGTTAATAAAAAGAAAGAGGGAAGAAAATGAAAAAAATGTCGAAATATGTAACAACAGGTTTGTTAGGCATGACATTGCTAGGTAGTTTAGCCGGCTGTGGAGGAGCGGCTGAATCTGACACAGACGCTGCTTCTAGCGAAAGTGGTTACGATGAGACGATCACGATCGATGTCTATAATGGGTTAGCCAACTATATGGGGATGCAAGAAGGTTGGTTTGCCAAAATCGTGCGAGATAAATTCAATATGGAATTGAACATCATCGCACCAAACGTTGCTGGAAACGGAGACACTCTTTATCAAACGAGGACGGCAGCAGGTGATTTGGGCGATTTGATCATTGTTGATAATGGCCAACAATACAACGAATTGGTTGAAGCTGGCTTGTTGACCGATGCGAGCGAGTATTATGAAACTATGGAAAATGTTCAGCGCTTTGATGCGGCTGTTCAAAATCTAAACAAAGATGCCGATGGTCTATATGGCTTTCCAACTTCCGTTTCTACATTAAAAGCCACCGATCCTTCAGAAGGATTAGATCCTACATTTGGTGCTTATGTGCGTTGGGATCTTTATGGGGAGCAAGGATATCCAGAAATCGGTACATTGGAAGACCTACTTCCTGTGATTCAAAAAATGCAAGAAGACAATCCAACAACAGATTCTGGGAAAAAAGTTTATGGGTTTTCTCTATTCAGCGATTGGGACGGCAACATGATGAATGCAGGCAAACAGCTGGTCACCTATTATGGGTACGATGAATCAGGATTTGTCTTGGCAAAAGCGGATGGTTCTGATTATCAAAGCATTCTCGATAGTGATTCTGAATATATTCGCGCACTTAAGTTTTATTTCCAAGCCAATCAAATGGGCTTAGTGGATCCAGAATCAACGACGCAAAATTACGATACACTTTTTGCCAAATTCCAAGAAGGACAAGTCTTATTCTCATGGTGGCCTTGGTTAGGTCAAGCGGCCTTTAATACGACCACGAACTTGACTGAAGGAAAAGGCTTTATGTTGGCACCGATTCAAGACCAAAAAATCTTCTCTTATGGTGCGGAAGTTTACGGTGGCAAACAATTTATCGGGATCGGTTCAAATGCCGAAGACCCAGAGCGAATCGCAGCCTTTATTGACTGGCTCTACTCTTCAGAAGGCGTGTTAGCAAATTCTTCTCAAACAAGCGGTAGTAGTGGCCCTGAAGGCTTAACTTGGGAAATGAAAGATGGCGAGCCTGTCTTAACTGAGTTCGGAAAACAAGCGTTGCTAGATGGCGATGGGGATGTGCCAGAAGAATATGGTGGCGGAAGTTACAAAGATGGTGTATCCGCACTAAACGTCAATACGGTATTACCGATCGATATTAATCCTGATACCGGCTTCCCATATGCTTACACAATGTGGGAAAGCTATCAAAATGAAACAACCGATCCTGTAAAAGAAGATTGGTCAAAAAATATGGGTGGTGCAGAATCGACCATTGGCTATTTAGAGGAGAACGACCAATTGTTAGTTGCCCCTGGTGCCAGCTATGTAGCGCCAGAAGATAGTTCAGAGATCTCTACGTTGCGGAATCAAGCCAAAGCGACGATCATCGAGTACTCTTGGCGAATGGTTTTTGCCAAAGATGAAGCAGAATTTGACCAATTGCTAAAAGAAATGCAAGAAACAGCAGACGGCTTAGGCTATCAAACAGTGCTAGAATTTGACATGAATAATGCGAAAGATCAAAACGAAAAACGGGTAGAAGTAGCAAAAGAATTTGGGGACTAATCAAAAACAAAGAATCATAAAAATGGTTGGTCAATGGTTCCTTGACAAAAGTGAGTAAACAGCGTTTGGTTAAGCAATCACTTAAGAAGATTGATCCAGCACCAGCGGATCAGTCTTCTTTCTTTAAGGAGGAAAACAATGATAGTGGATAAAAAAGATCGTCTGCTTTTTATGGGGGATTCGATCACAGATAGTAATCGAAATTATCAAGCGATACCTGCGGGATGGTCGTCATGGGGGGACGGCTATGTTCATCTGATCAACGCCTATACCACAGCATTACTCCCACAAATGGAATTAATGATCGTTAACCGAGGCATCAGTGGAGATACAGTCGTCGATTTGAAGAAGCGTTGGAATGATGATGTATTAGCATTTCAACCAGATTGGGTAACGATCATGATCGGTGTAAATGATGTGTGGCGGCATTTTGATGGCACATTTGCTCAAACGGAATTGGTGGGGATTGAAAGATTTGAATCAGAGTTGCGTGATTTGATCGCTCAGACATTACCGAGTGTCAAGGGAATGATTCTCTTGACCCCATTTATGGTTGAAGCCAACAAAGAAGATCCACTAAGAAAAATGCTTACCAACTACCAACACGTGCTTGCTAAAGTAGCGCAAGAGTATGGTATCCTTTTAGGAGATACGCAGGAAAAGTTTGATGATTTTTTGCTTTATCAGTCATCCTATGTCTTAAGCAGTGATCGTGTGCATCCGTCGACTGCAGGACATGTGTTGATTGCAAAAACATGGCTGGAAACAGTCGGTATTTTGGAGGAAAAACCATGATCACAGTAGAAACGATCCGCCAAGTCGCGCACCAAGGTCCCTTTTTCCCAAATTGGCAGTCATTGGGTGCTTTTGTTCTACCAGAATGGTTCCCCAAAGCAAAATTCGGGGTCTTCATTCATTGGGGATTGTATAGTGTTCCTGCATTTAATAACGAGTGGTACTCCAGAAATATGTACATCAAAGACCATCCGGAATACGATCACCATATCAACACCTACGGTCCACAAAAAAAACTTTGGCTACAAAGACTTTATTCCCATGTTTACTGCAGAAAAATTCGATGCAAATGAGTGGATTCGACTGATCAAACAAGCCGGTGCCAATTATCTTTTTCCCGTTGCAGAACATCACGATGGGTTTCAGATGTACAAAAGCGAGCTGTCTGAATGGAATGCGGCAGTTATGGGACCGAAAAAAGATATTCTTGCGGAATTAAAAGAAGCAGCTGAGGAACAAGGCCTGCATTTTTGCACATCATCTCATCGTGCCGAACATTGGTTTTTTATGGGACACGGTAAGGAATTCGACAGCGACATCAAGGAACCGTTAGAAAAAGGCGACTTTTATTGGCCTGCTATGCCAGAACCTGATAATCAAGATTTGTATAGCGAGCCATATCCATCAAAAGAGTTTTTAGATGATTGGCTACTGCGAACCTGTGAACTCGTCGATAACTATCAACCAGAGCTGCTCTATTTTGATTGGTGGATCCAACACGAAGCCTTCAAGGAGCACCTGCAACTTTTCGCTGCTTACTATTACAATCGTGGGTCTGAATGGGGCAAACAAGTTGGTATCTGTTACAAACATGATGCCATGATGTTTGGCAGTGGTATTGTGGAGATCGAACGGGGAAAATTTGCCGAACCACAACCTTTTTACTGGCAAACAGATACAGCGATCGCTCGTAATTCATGGTGTTATACCACAACGTTGGATTACAAAACAACACGTGAGATTTTACAGGATTTGATCGAAGTCGTCAGTAAAAATGGCAATCTTCTTTTGAATATCGGGCCGAAAGGGGATGGTTCGATCCCAGAAAAAGATCAAACGATCTTAAAAGAAATCGGTGCGTGGCTGGATGTAAACGGTGAAGCCATTTATGAAGCGAAACCATGGTGCAAAGCCGGTGAAGGACCCACGACCGTTGTCTCAGGACAATTTCAAGAGGCACAGGCGACGACATACACGAGCCAGGATTTCCGCTTTACGGTTCAGGGGGATTCGTTGTATGCTATTGGCATGGCAAGTCCTGAGAATGGACACGCAAGGATCCAAGCACTGGCCCAGTCTAAAGATCAAAATTTGCCAGAATTTCACGGCATCATCCAAACCGTGACGATTCTAGGATACGAAGAACATTCTGTTGATTGGCAAGTGACCGATGAAGGCTTGCAACTAACTTTTGAACCAATTGAAACCGACCAACCAATTGTCTATAAAATTACAATGAAATGAGGCGCAATCCGTGATACATGAAAAAATAACCGCACTTTTACCAGAAAGCCAAGCCAGTTTAACTACCTATGTCGTCGAAAATTCTCCTGAAATGGAACCAGATCGTGTCCGACCGGCGGTCATCATCTGTCCTGGCGGCGGCTATGAAATGTTGTCGGATCGTGAAGCGGAACCCATCGCCATCAAAATGATGAGCTTTGGTTTCCAAGCCTTTGTGTTGCATTATAGTATCAAACCGGCTGTCTATCCGTTAGCCTTAAAGGAATTGGCGGCTGCCGTTCGTCTTGTGCGCACCAATCATGAGGTCTGGCACGTCGATCCTGAAAGAATCATTGTTGCCGGTTTTTCAGCTGGTGGTCACTTAGCTGCTAATCTGGGTGTGTCTTGGCAGCAACCTTTTCTAGCAGAGGCTTTACAAGGAGCCAATGAAGAATGGCGACCTAACGGGTTACTGTTGAGTTATCCGGTCTTATCTAGTGGTGAACTTGGACACCAAGATTCCTTCCGTTCATTATTAGCAGATCGCTATGAAACAGAAAAAGCCGCCTTGTCTTTAGAGACTTTAGTCAATGAACAGACACCGCCGACGTTTCTTTGGCATACGTTAGAAGATGGATTAGTCTTGGCGGAAAACAGCCTCCTTTTTGCCGAACAGCTGCGCAAATTTAATATACCTTATGAGCTGCACATTTTCCCTCGCGGTGGTCATGGACTAAGTTTAGGAACACCGGAAACCGCCAACGGCAATCAACACGGGATCGAAGCATCGGTTGTCCGTTGGCCAGAATTGTTTGCTGATTGGGTGAAGTGGAACATCTAAGAGGAATGCAAAAAACAGTATAATCTTTAATCAATCATCTTTGTCGAATTCTCAAATCCGTTTTTTCAGCAGTATAAAAAGGATTTACTGAAAACATAAGATTGAGTGCTTGGTTCATTTACAAAATTAGGAAAGCGAAAGGGGTATTCAGTGAAAGTCAGATTAAAAGACATTGCAAAAGAAGTAGGTGTATCGATCGCAGCCGTTTCTCAAGTGTTAAATGACAAACCGATTCGGATCACAGAAGAAAAAAAACAGCAAATCAAGCGCTTGGCGGCAGAAAATAATTATACGCCGAATGCTGCGGCTAAAAGCCTGGTTTTGAAAAAAACCAATACGATCGGACTGATCATCCCAGATATCAACAATCCTTTTTTTGCCAACTTGGCCAAGGTCTTAGAAGATTTGCTGCGAAAACAGGGGTATCTGCTGATTTTGGTCAACTCAGATGATAAAGTTGACGTTGAGAAGGAATTGATTCAGCTCCTGATTGACCGCAACGTTGATGCGTTGATCATCGCCCTTTCAACCGAATCCTACGCGGATGAGGTACAAACCAAAGAACGATTGAAGAATCTTTCGGTTCCAATCGTTTTGGTTGATAGAGGAATAGATAACTTTGAGGTCGATCAAGTCTTTTATAATAATCGGCATGGGGGATATATTGCTACCAGTGAGCTAATAAAAAAAGGACACAAAAAGATCGGCACGATGATGAACCCTGATAAAAATATCAATTGTGTGTATCGATACCAAGGCTATTTAGATGCGCTGAAGGAATTCAATCTCCAACGAAAAGACAGTTGGCATGTGGTAACAAAGTTCCAATTTGAAGACGCCTATGAAAAAGCAGACATTCTCTTAAAAAACCGAGATGTAACCGGCATTGTTGCTGGCAACGACTTGATTGCATTGGGAATTATGAAGCGTGCCAAAGAACTAGGAATCAAGGTTCCAGAGGATGTTTCGATCGTAGGATACGACAATCTTGTTTTGAATGATCTTTTAGAAGTATCTCTAACGTCTGTGGAACAAGATGTAAATGATTTAGGTGAAAAAACGGTTCTTGCCTTGATGAATGCAATCAGCGGACAGAAGCCACGTTACGTCCAATTGACACCTAGATTGATAAAAAAGAACAGTGTGACTGAAAGAGTTTCCTAGCGAAACTCTTTTTTTACTATTGACAGCGCTTTAAAACGATGTTATTCTTTGTGTGAACATTAGATAAAACGCTTTATCAGATGTTCGCTTTTTTTAGAAAAATGATAAAACGTTTTATCAAAGGTGAGAGGAGAATACGTATGTCAAAAAAAGAAGTCATTATTGATACGGATCCGGGGATCGATGATGCAGTTGCGTTGGGAATTGCTCTATTTAGTGAAGTCTTGGAGGTCAAGTTGATCACGACAGTGGCCGGAAATGTCGGTATTGAACATGTCACCAATAATTTACTGAAACTGCTTTCCTTTTGGAATTTGTCGATTCCAGCAGCACAAGGTGCATCTCAGCCACTAACGCGAGCAGTCAAAGATGCCAGCGATGTTCATGGGGTCACAGGAATGGCCGGCTATTCATTTCCAGAACCAGATCGTTCATTGCTGCTGGAAACTTCAGCTGTGGAAG
Source organism: Enterococcus sp. OL5 (assembly GCF_006491895.1). Lineage (NCBI taxonomy): Bacteria > Bacillati > Bacillota > Bacilli > Lactobacillales > Enterococcaceae > Enterococcus > Enterococcus sp. OL5. The sequence continues at coordinate 77,706 of NZ_VHIL01000003.1, read as the reverse complement.
CGATGTATCAAACGATCAAAAAGAATAAAGAAAAAATCACAATTGTCGCATTAGGTCCTCTAACGAATATTGCTCTTTTGCTTAAGATTTATCCAGAAGTCAAAGAAAAAATCGATGAGATCGTTTTAATGGGCGGAGCCTTAGGTAGAGGAAACTTTGGTGTATTGTCAGAGTTCAATATTGCGATTGACCCCGAGGCTGCAACGATTGTTTTTGAGAGCGGCTTACCACTTTCTGTAGCACCATTAGATGTGGGCGCCAAAGCGCTTGTTTACCCAGAAGACAGCGCAAAAATCAAAGAAATGAATCAAACCGGAGATATGATGGTTCAATTATTCAAAAAATATCGTGGTGGCAGTTTTGGCACGGGGCTGAAAATGTATGACAGTTGCGCGATCGCTTATCTTTTGTGTCCAGAGATGTTCACTGTTCAAGAGACTTTTGTTGCGATCGAAACACAAGGAGCCTACACAGCAGGTGCGACAATTGTCGATCTCAACAATCGTCTGAAGCAGAAAAACAATTGCCGTGTTTGTGTCGATATCGATGAAGCGCTCTTTAAAGAATGGTTTTTACAGGCAATCAGCAAGTGTAAATAGGAGGGGAAAGAAATGATAGAAGCGATTTTAGTACTCGTTGTTTTGGGGATCGTCGGATATTTTATTATTAAGAGTTATAATCCAGCATTGATTTTGATTATTGGGGCACTTGTCTTGCTTTGTGCATCCGTTGCTTTAGGAAATCCGCTTTACCCAGAAGGCGAAGGGACTGGCTTGGCCTTATTCGATATTTTTTTAAAGCTTAAAGATACGATCATCTCTCAAGTAAGTTCTGCTGGTCTAGTGATCATGATCTTATTCGGATATTCAGGTTATATGAATCTCATTGGTGCCAATCAAAAAGCTGTCAATATCCTAGTTCAGCCAATGACCAAAATCAAGTCTAAGGCATTATTTATTCCGATCGTTTTCTTATTAGGGAATTTGATGTCGTTAGTCGTCCCAAGTGCATCTAGTTTGGCAATAATTTTGATGGCAATCCTTTATCCACTGCTTCAAGGGATTGGTATCTCTTCCTTAACAGCAGCCGGAGTTATCGCAATGACTGCCACGATCATGCCGACGCCATTAGGTGCGGATAATGTGATTGCGGCTCAGACATTGAATTACAACATCTTAACTTATGTTCTGTACCATGCGAAAATTTCCATCCCAACATTGCTGATCATGGCCATTGTTCATTACTTTTGGCAAACGTATTGTGACAAAAAAGAAGGCAAAGATGCCTTTGTAGAACTAAAAGAAATTGAAAGTAAGTCAGAAGAAACGGCTGTTCCTAGATTTTATGCAATTTTACCACTCCTTCCTTTGGTGTTGATCATTATCGTTGGTATAATCGGTATATTCAAAGAAGGTGTAACAATGGATATTTTCGTCCTAACGATGATTTCCTTTTTTGTTGCATTAATGATTGAATGTTTGAGAAAGAAATCTTTCAAAATCGCGCAAGAAAGTGCAGTGGAACTATTCAAAGGAATGGGACAAGGGTTTAGTCAAGTAGTCATGTTGGTTGTGGGTGGATCATTATTTACCACAGCTATCCAAAGCTTAGGGGTGATTGATTCACTAATGAGTGCGGTAGAAAATTCTCAATCTGCTGGCGTGTTAACGGCATTGATATTCAGCGGCGCAACCGCATTGTTCGGTATTTTGAGTGGCGGAGGATTGGCGATGTTTTACGCTGTGATTGAACTGATTCCCGATATTGCCGCTAAAGCGGGAATTGACGGGATTTTGATCGCCTTGCCAATGCAGATGATCGCCAATCTTGGCAGAACGATCTCACCAGTTGCCGCTGTAATTATGATTGTGTCTTCTTCAATCGACGTCAGCCCTGTTCGGTTACTGAAACGAACCAGCGTTCCAACGATCGTTGGGATTATAGCAGTGGTCATTTTGTCGTTGGTATTGCTCCCTTACTAGAGTCATGAATGAACTTCAAAGGGCGTCACGACAAGAATTAGCAGAGATTTTCAAATGTTCATCGAAGCAAAGCAGCAGATGAATAGAAGGAAAATCTATCAGTGGACTGATACTTATCCCTCCCTAGAAATCTTAGCGAAGGATATCGAGAAAAAGGAACTGTTTGTGTTGAAGGATGAAAATAAAAACATTGTAAGTGCCGGTGTTTTGTCAGTTGACTCATTGTCAAATTGTAGCAAAGAATATCATGGGATAAGAACGATTCAGCGACTCGTTGCGAGACCATCTCAAGCGGGGCAAGGCTTTGGCCGCCAGTGGATCAGAAGCTGTTTGGAACAACAGTGTGATGAAGGGGAAACACTTCTTTCAATCACAAATCATACCAATCTGCCCATGCAGCGATTATTTGTAAAAACAGGGTTTTTAAAGGTTGGTGAAACGACCATTGAGGGTCGGGAAGCCTTTGGTCCTTTTTATATATTCAAGAGAAATAGGTGATTTTTTGAGTAAGATAACGATTTTAGGTAGTGTGAACATGGATATCGTGATCACGACAACACGAATGCCGAGGATCGGCGAAACGATCATTGGGGAGCAAATTGATTATTTTGTCGGGGGAAAAGGAGCAAATCAAGCAGTGGCAGCTTCTCGTTACGGTGCATCAACAAAATTTTTAGGGAAAATCGGGGAAGATACTTTTGGGGAAAAGGTTCTTCAGCACCTCAGCAGAGAAGCTCTCGATTTATCGGCTGTTTCCCGTGAAAAAAATATGTTCACAGGAATTGCGAGTATTTTTAAATTAGCAGAGGATAATTGTATCACTGTCGTCCCCGGTGCGAATGGGCTGATCGATGAAGCCTACGTTCAGCAAACAATCAGTGAACTTTCACAAGGGGATATCTTACTTACTCAACTGGAAATTCCTGTGGAAACAATCAAAAAAGCATTGATTCTTGCCAAGAAAAAAGGAGTTCTAACGATTTTGAATCCTGCTCCTTACAATGAAATCGTACCGGAACTCCTGCCATATATTGATATTTTGACACCAAATGAAACGGAATTTGCCGCTTTGATCGGTAAAGAGGCCATTTTGGAAGACGAAATTGAGCAGATCATTGCTGATTGGCAAAAAAACTACGCTACGCGAATCGTTGTCACACGAGGAAGCAAAGGGGTAACATTTGTAGAAAAGTCACAAGTTGTGACGATTCCATCGAACAAAGTTTCAGTTGTAGACACTACCGGTGCGGGGGATACCTTTAATGGCATCTTGGCAGCCGCTTTAGGGGAAGGAGCGGATTTTTATAAAGCCGTTTCTATGGCGAATAATGGAGCTAGTCTGTCCGTTCAAAAGCTGGGGGCTCAAACAGGGATGCCACTGAAAAGTGAAATAGAAGAGTTTATGAAGCAGCAGGTTGATTCATTTACCTGAAAGACTATGTACAATTAACAAACGACTATTCCTGAAAAAAGGCATCTGCAGCTCTAAAAAGAAGCGCAGATGCCTTTTATATAGGTAAGATTTATGCGGTGAAAACAACTGTTCCTTGATAAAAGCTTTTGCTAACGAAGCCTTTGCGGGCAACGAATTCTGCCGTACAAGCAGCTGGTGTCAGTAAGAAATCAGCCGAATCACCAACCTTAGGCCATTGCTGCGCACCGTTTTTATCCAATGGCACTTTGCCATCCGTGACTAAACCTAATGCTTGCGTCAAGTCTTCCTGACTTTTGACGGCAAAAATCTCTAAATAGCGGGCCAGTTTTTCTTGTAAAGAACCATCTCCTAGAGAAGACCAGGAATCATAGACGTTGTCGCAACCAATATGAACAGCAACGCCATAGCTTTGCAATTCTTTAAGCGGTGGAATCGTGCAAGGGCTGATGGGAATACTTGAAATGATATGGATCTCTAAATCTGCTAAGGCTTGAAAGACTTCTTTGCGTTCTGCGCCTTCAAAGTCATTTAGACCAAAGGCGTGACTGATCGCCACTTTTCCTTGCATATTGAATTCCTTCGTCAAACGAATCATTTCTTTGACGGTCGCTCTGCTAGCTTCTTGCCGATCATGAAGATGGAGGTCAATCCCGACATGCCCTTTTTGAGCAAGTTCAAAAGTTGTCCGTAAGGAAGTTTTATAGTCTTGATCGAGTGTATACGGATCAACACCGCCAAGAAAAGAAGCTTTGCCCGTTGCTAAGGCTTCTTCAATCAAAGAAGCAGCATTTGAGCGCAATAAGCCATGTTGTGGGAATAAGACCAACTCCGAGCCAAAAGGTTGTTCGGCAACTAATTCGGTAATCGTATCAAAATAACGCAGCTGAGTCATTGGTTCAATATCAATATGTGAGCGGAACATCACCGCACCATGAGGCAGTTCTAAATCGATCAGCGCTTGTCCGCGTTCTTTGATCGATAACGGCAAGGCATCTAATTGGGGAATCTCAGTTTCAAATCGTTCCACCAAGCTAGCTGCCGGCGTTACTGGACGCCAAGGAGTACCTAATTTACTTTTGTCCAAATGACAATGTTTTTCGATCAATCCTGGCAACAATAACTGATTTTCCCCATCAATGATCGTCGCTTCGCTTGATGCCTGCCATTCGGTCATCGGCACGATCTCCGCTATTTTTCCATCATTGATCCCGATTGCTTTATTTTCTGTTTTGGTTCCATAAGACCAATCGCCTTCTTTTAAATAACTCGTCTCAAGTTGTACGTTTGTAAGCCATAAATCCAAGAAATCGCCTTCTTTCGTGTTTGCTTCATGGTATCATACATTCGCTGCTCGGCTCTAAAGAGATGCTTGTGGCAAAAGGACGAAGTGCTGAGCCTTGCAATCATTGGCTAGAAGTGTAGGATAGAAACTAAGTGAAGATAACGAGGAATAAACCAAAAGACTTGGAGGATAAAGGATGAAGAAAAACGACTTTCTATTGACAGCTGATGAGCTGTCCCATCAGAAAATGGAGTATCTAGAAACATTGTTCGCTTTAGGAAATGGGCAAATCGGCGTCCGTGCAGGGCATCCTTTGAAGGTCAATCAACTGTATCCAGGAAATCCTGGGGCGTTTGTCAACGGCTTTTTTGACAGCGAGCCGATTCAGTATGGCGAATGGGCTTACGGGTATGCAAAAGAACATCAAACGATTTGCAAACTGCCCAACTTGCGTGGAGTTATTTTGAAAATCGGCGAGGAGGATTCTTCGGTTGAGGAATGGCAAGTCGAACGAACCCAAATGAGTCTTAAATTAGCTGATGGGGTTCTAACGGAGAGTTACCAGATCACTACTCCGACTGGAAAGTCTTTTGAGTTGGGGTTAACTTCGTTTGCGTCAATGACGCGCAGTGAACTCTATGTTTGTCGCTATGAAGTGATAACAGCCGATTTTTCAGAACCGATCGAACTCTCCCACACATTAAATCAGCAATTCTCTGTCAATAAAACAGATGATCCTCGAGTTGCCAGTAAGAATCATCAATTGGAAAAAGAACAAATGGGCGCATACCAAGTATGGACAGCACCAAATAGTCAAAAGAAAATCGCTATTCAGCTACATCAAGAAAAGCAGCATTTGACTGTTGGAGAACCGTCAACTTCGATTTTTCAGGTCAAATTGTTGCAAAGGATTGGTGAGACACCATTTCAGCAGAGCGTCGACAAGTTTTCTGTCTTATTAAAAGAACAAGCGGATTACTATCAATCTTTCTGGCAAGCCAGCGATATTCAAATTGTGGGTGATGACTATTTGCAAAAAGGGATTCGATTCAATTTGTTTCATTTGAATCAAGGTGCTGGGCGTGATGGGAAAACGAATTTTGCCGCAAAAGGGCTGACGGGTGAAGGATATGAAGGCCATTATTTTTGGGATACAGAAATGTATCTGCTGCCGTTCTTCATTTATACGAACCCCGAGATAGCCAAAAGCTTGCTTTCCTATCGTGCAAGTATTTTGCCGCAAGCCAAAAAACGAGCACAAGAATTGAATCAAGCAGGGGCCTTGTTTGCTTGGCGCACGATTGACGGGAATGAAACGAGTGCCTATTATCCAGCAGGTACAGCACAGCTGCATATCAATGCCGATATCGTGTATGGCTTTCAATTATATGAACGTATCACGGGTAATCAAACCTTTATTGAAGAAATTGGTCAAGAAGTCGTTTTTGAAACAGCGAAATTCTGGTTTCATTATGGCACGTTTGCTATAAAAGAAGGACAAGAGCGATTTTGTATTCATGGAGTGACAGGACCAGACGAATACAGCGCTTTGGTAAACAACAATTTTTATACAAACAAAATGGTACAAAATAACTTACGCTATGCGGTCGAACTGGCAAAACGCTACAATGTCTATCAAGAAATGATTGCCGATTGGGAAAAAGCGGCTGACTTTATGTACTTCGGCTATGACGAAGAGCGGCAGTTAACGAAACAAGATGATTCGTTCTTAGATCAAGCGCTGTGGCCATTTGAGGAAACACCATCTGAGAATTATCCGCTTCTGCTTCATTATCATCCAATGATTATTTATAAGTATCAAGTATGCAAGCAAGCAGATACGGTTTTAGCAGAGATGCTGTTTACCCATGAATTTTCAGCAGATCAATTAACAAGAGACTATGACTATTACGAGCAGGTGACGACCCATGACTCCTCGTTGTCTCGTTCCATCTTTAGTGTGATGGCTAGCCGAATCGGCGACACTGAAAAAGCGTATCGCTACTTCATGGATACTGCACTGATGGATCTCAACGATTTGCAAAAGAATGTTGTAGATGGTGTTCATGCAGCCAATATGGGTGGCAGCTGGTTGAGTTTGATTTATGGTTTTGCTGGTCTGACCTATGATCGCGGACTTCATCTGGCGAATCATTTGCCGCAGAAAATCGAATCATTGACGTTTACGATCACTTATCAGCAAGAAGCAATCAAAGTGAAGCTTCAAGGAGGAGAAATCGAATGCTGGCTGCTGCCTGATAGCAAGCTGCACATTGTCAAAGAGAAGCATGGACTTTGGATCCAGTAATACACCTCGATTATCGCTGTTTAGTTATAAGAAGCTTGTTCCATTAAATAGAACCAGTCCCGTCGCAAGGATTTTCGCTTGCGGCGTTTTTTTTTGACTTATTTCATAAAACTTCTTGTAGAAATTTCCCTTAATGAAAGGGAAGATATACCTATGGAGGTTGTTTGGGTTTGACTCTAAACTAGTAAGCGAGGGAGAGAGAGATGGAAAAATTAAGCCTATTGTTGTTAAGAACACTTTCGGAGCATGACGGTTTTATGACGAGTAAAGCGGCTGCTGCCGAGTTGGGTGTTAGCAGGAAAACCGTTCGCCGTTATGCAGAAGAAATCAACCAGCATCATGAACGATACGGTTGTATGATTCAAGCGAAAAAAGGGAGTGGGTTGTATTTACAAATAACGAACGAAGAAGCTTTTCAGCGAAGGAAAGAACAAGCGTCCCACAATGACGACTTTGTTTCTAGAATTATTGAATTCTTTATTCAAGAAGAAACGTATATTAAGTCCGAAATGCTTTGCGAACGCTTATTCATTTCTCAAAGCAAGCTATCTCAAGAATTGAAAAAGCTGCGACGGATACTAAGCCATTACCAGCTCTCCATTCAAACGAAGCCGTATTACGGAATGAAACTTAGCGGTAGCGAATTTGATTTGAGACGGTTTATGGCTAGTAATTATTTGCAAAGAACCCATATCAAGCAGTTAGAAGAGGGCACAATCAGCGAAGATACACCGTCGCTTCTTCACCAGCAGATAAAAGCGATCGTTTCGTCGGAGTTTTCGCAAAAAGCCTACCCCATGTCGGAGGCTATTTTGAACAATCTGGTAAATCATTTAGCGATCGCTGTCTTACGCATGCAAAGCGGCCGCTACTTAGATCGAAACCTACCGATCAGCGGCAGGACCAATGATGAACAGACATTACTAGGAGAGCGAATCATCGCCAGAATTGAAAAAGAGTGTGCTGTACAATTTACCGAATACGAGCGAAATTATGTTTTAGGGCAAATCGTTGGCAAACGAGTAGTCCCTAGAAATGAAAAGATGACTGTTTCAGATGAAGCAGCAGAATTGGTCAGCAAAATTTTAAAAGCGATCAAGGAAAGCCGCCAAATCGATTTCAGTAAAGACTTGGATCTGCAAACGATGTTGATGTTGCACTTTGCTCCGCTGATCGATCGGATCGAATTGGGGATCGAGCTGAAAAATCCTTTGTTGAATGAGGTGAAGGTACACTGTAATGTCGCTTATGATTTAGCCATCATTGCCGGTCAAGTCATTGCAAAGCAATTTGAAAAGACCATCAGTGATCATGAACTCAGCTATTTGGCGATGCACTTTGATGTGGCTTTAAATAAGAAAGATTCGCAAACACAGCGCAAATATATTTTAGTGGTCAATGACCTCGGCCGAGCGGCCAATACCTTCCTTAAAGAGAAATTTGAGTTTTATTTTCGCAATTATATCAAGAAAGTCACGGTATGCAATCCATATGAATTTTTGCAAATGATCGAAGAGCAGGAGTTCGATTTTATCTTTTCTTCGATTCCACTTCCTTACGAAGGAACGATTCCTGTTATGAATGTTGATTATTTTATGCAACCGGATATGATCAAAAAGATCGAAGCCGCATTGGCCGCTGTCTTCACAGAAGAAGTGCTTTTGAACTACTTTAAGGAATCGTTATTCATCTGTGAACAAGAATTTGAAACAAAAGAAGCGGTGTTGCATTTTTTATGCCAACAAATCAAAGAACAGTATTCAATGCCTGAGAATTTTGAAACCTTAGTTTTTGAACGAGAAGCCTTTTTTGGAACCGATTTCTTGCCGTCAGTCGCTTTCCCTCATCCCAATGCACTGATTGGTTCAGAAACGGTGATTGCCGTTGCAAACTTGAAAAAGCCAGTGTTCTGGTACAAACAGACGGTTCGTCTCGTTTTCTTATTAGTGATTGCTGAACAAGATCACTTAAAAGTGAAACCGTTGAATGATCATTTGATCAAACAATGTTCTTCGTTGGATAAAGTAAACAAACTAGCTGCGACAACGGACTTTATGACGTTCATAAATTATTTAAAGGAGTAGTATATGACAAATGAAAAAGTAACCTTAGAAGGTGCGTATAATTTTCGCGATTTTGGCGGCTATCGGACCAAAGAGGGCAAATACGTAGTGACTGGAAAACTATACCGCTCAGACGAATTGAGCAAATTGACAGAAGCCGATCAGAAAAAATTAGCAGCTCTGGGAATTGAGAAAATTATTGACTACCGCAATGCCCAAGAAAGAGCAGACAATGAAGACAAACCCATTGGGAATGCTCAGATCCTTTATTTGACGCCAATTGCTGATATTGCTGCTTTAGCTTCTTCAGAAGAAGGGGAGCCAATGGCGCTTTCTGCAGAAAAAATCACCGCCGAAGTTGCAAAAGAATTGATGATTCGGCAAAATTATGAATTTGTTGAAAACAGTCAATGCAAGACCGTTTTTAAAGAAGTATTGGACATTCATTTGGAAGCTGAAGGTGCAGTGGTTCAGCACTGCCGTGGTGGCAAAGACCGCACCGGGTATGGGGTTGCCCTGATTCAGTTACTGTTGGGTGTCAGTTATGAAGAGGTCATGGAAGATTATCTGCTGACCAACGAGTACAAAAGGGAGAAAAATACCAAGAGTCTCAAGCTGATACAAGAAGAAACGAACAACCCCGATTTTGTGGCAGCAATGCGATACTTCAAAGAAGCTGATCGGTGTTTTTTACAAACCGCTTTGGATTTGATTGAGGCTCATGGGGGGATTGAAACGTATGTAAAAGAAGAACTGGGTTTTTCACAGCAGAAAATCCAGCTGCTTAAAGATAAATACTTGCGGGATTAAGTGAAGGAGGACCTTATGAATACACTGAAAGATAAAATACTAGCTGCAGCCGTTCAAGTACAAAACAATATTTATATGAAAGCCATTGCCAATGCAATGATGGGCTTAATGCCCGTCATGATGATCAGTTCCATTGCTTCCTTGATCAATGCGATCGACATCGGGGCAACGCAACAGATAATGGAACAAATCGGTTTGAAAGCATTATTAACCCAAGTCAACGCGATGACGATCGATGTCGTTTCCGTTTATGTCGCCTTTCTAGTTGGCTATAAATTAGCCGAGCATTTAAATGCGGATCAACTAAATGCCGGTATCATGAGTTTGGTATCATTTTTGATCTTGAGTCCGATTTCGACTTTAGAAGAAACCCGTACGATGGAGTTGTCGACCCTTGGTTCCGGTGGGATGTTTGTCGCCATGTTTGGCGGATTGTTGGGTGCCAGAATTTACATTTTATGTGTACAGAAGAATTTGATGATCAAAATGCCGGATTCGGTACCGCCGATCGTCAACAAATCCTTTGCAGCGATCGTGCCAGCAATTATTGTTTCCGCCATTATGGGCATCATTTACGTGGGCATGGCGGCAACTCCTTACGGCACGCTGACAGATATGATCTATACTTGGGTACAAGCTCCATTGACCTTGCTAGGAGCGAATATTTTTGCTTGTATGATCATTGTGGCGTTTATCGAATTTCTTTGGTTCTTTGGCATTCACGGAGTGTTGGCTGTTTATCCGATCTTGATGTTGGTCTTTTACCAACCAGGGCTTGATAATCTGGCGGCGTACAGTGCCGGCCAAGCATTACCACATTTGTTTACGATTGGGTTTATTTTGAACAATCGCGGGGCTCGTTCATTTGCAGTCGCTTTATTGGCTATTTTTGGCTGCAAATCAGAGCAGCTAAAAGCTGTTGGTAAAATTGGTTTGATCCCTTCCATGTTTGGTATTTCTGAGCCAATCAAATTTGGGATTCCTCAGGTGATGAATATCAGAATGCTGCTTCCCTTGATGGTAACACCGGCTGTTTCCGTGTTGTCAGCATATCTCTTAACAATTGTCGGCTTTTTGCCTTATCACAATGGAGTCAATATCCCAACTGGATTTCCGATTATTTTCGGTGGCTTCTTAGTGAATGGCTGGCAAGGGATCATTGCACAATTGATTCAATTTGTCTTATGTGTCATCATCTACATCCCTTTTATGCGTCTGCAAGACAAAGCAGCACTCGCTGAAGAAAAGAATCTGCAAACCCAAGCGGCAGTCGTTGAGTAACAAATAACGAGAAAATGGAGGAACAATGATGAAAAAAATAGTATTAGTTTGCGCTGGCGGCATGTCTACTGGCGTCTTAGTAAATAATATGAAAAAAGCAGCGCAAGAAAAAGGAGAAACGGTGGCGATCGATGCGTTCTCCATTGAATCGGTCACGACTGCAGCCAAAGATGCTGATTGCGTACTGTTAGGACCGCAAGTTTCTTACCGATTAAATGAAGTCCAAGGCTTAGTTGCTTGTCCAGCAGCCAGTATCGACATGCGCACCTATGGCATGATGGATGGAAAAAAAGCATTGGAACAAGCACTTGAACTAATAGGAGAGTAGAATGGAAGAAAAAGAACAAATTTGTTTTCAGATTATCTCGCAAGCGGGTATGGCAAGAAGTTGCTTTTTTGAAAGTATTCAAAAAGGAAGAGAAGCCCAGAATCTGGCTGCACTGCAAGCAATCGAAAAAGGAAAAGAACACTATCATGAAGCCCATTTGGCACATCGGAAGTTAGTTCAACAAGAAGCACAAGGGGACAAAGTTTGGATGTCCTTACTATTAAGTCATGCGGAAGATCTTTTGATGAGCGCAGACATCATGAGTGAGCTTGCAAAAGAGTTTCAAGGGTTGTATGAAGAAATTCAGGCAATTAAGCAAACGATTCAGTCTACTGGCTCCTAACCGAAAATCGCAATAAGAAAAAGAAACGAAGTGTCAGTCCTTTGACAACACACTTGGTTTCTTTTTGCTTAAATTTGACACGCAAGTTGACAGGATTGCTTGAAGGTGTAGGATAGAAGAAAGATGGAACCTTAAATCAAACCAAGGAGTCGGACGATGAAAGCTTTCAAATCCCATACCGCACTTTTGATCATCAGCAATACGATCACGATCATCCCGTATCTTTATTTTTTATCTTTGAGCAAAGAGCAGTCGCTAAGTGCAGCATTAGCCTTTGCGCTCTTTTATACCTTTCGCATGACAGGGGTCTTTTTCTTACAGACGCTTACGGCGCTTTTCGCACCATCGCTCTTAGCAGCCAGTGTCTTGATCGGCGGCGCCGGCGCATTGGTAGGTATCTTGAGCACTCGGTGGAGCGCTGCACTCTTGCCAGCTGCTGGTTTGTTGGGGATCAGTGCTTCTTGGTTGCCGCCAGCTGACCTGATGGTACGCCAAAAAGCCAAGCTCACTGAACAGCCGCTGAAAAATGATTGGAAGGAGGCGCTGTTCTTTCTTTTCGTTTTATTGTTTGCCTTACGGTTGCCTGATGACCTTCAAGGCATTGGTCTATTTGGCAGTTATCTTGCACTCTTTGTGCTTGCGGCTAAGAGTAGTCAAACCTTCAAAAACCTACCGAAAAGACCGCTGATGCAGCGCAACCAGTTATTCAACAAGCAATTTTTGTTGTATTTCTTTTTCTTTCTCTTACTGTTTGGCTTGCGAGCAGCCAGGCTGATCAAGTCGAATGCCCTCTTTGAGTGGGCGATCACTGGTTTCTTGTTTCTCTTTGCTTTGCTGCTGATCACTTTAACGAAACGCAGTAAGTCGTGGAGACAGCCGCTTCACTTGAACATCCTCACCTTTATTCGGGGAGTGATCGGTAACTTTCTTTTTCTTTTCGGCTCGGTCTATGTTACCGGTCGATTTGGGGCACAAGCGCTCAGTACTCACGTTTACTTGCCTTATGCACTGGGCCTCTTTGGCGCAATGTTTCTCGGAGGAAAACTCGCACGCTTGCTAGAAAAACAGTTAGTACCGGCGTATTTGCTTGGATTGATGGTTGGTGTTCTTCTATTTAGCAGCGATCTTTTGATCCCAATAAGTTTATTTGTCATTAGTTTCTTTAATGCGGGATTGAATCAATGGCTCACGAAACAGTATTTGGCGGCAAAACCGGAAGCAATTGAACAGCAGAGCTTAGCCAAGTATGCCACACAAAGCAAAGGAAGTCTGGTACATCAATTTCTTTTGATGACACTCCTATTTGTCATTCTTCGTTTTGAACATCAGCCGCTGGCTTTCTTGTTTCAGCTATCAGGAACGACGGCAACGAATCAAACCTCAAGGATCCAAAGCTTTTTAGAGCCAGCAAAATGGGGCTCGATTGCAGGATTACTGTGTTTGCTAGTAGGTGGACTGGTGGTTTTTCGTAGGAATCGTAAAGAAAAATGATGGAGAAATGATTTGGAGTTGATTCGGTTTCATCGACAAAGAGAATGTTAAGTAGTTTTGTATCAACTAGAAAAAAAGATGAAACCAATTATAGGGAATAAAGTCTAAGAAAGAATAATGAACGGTAACTTGAATCGACAAATGATGGCATATATGCTATCATTTGTATATGGACAAACCTAAGTTTGAGTTTTATGAGCGACCAAATGGACACAATGAATTTATTGAGTTTTTTGAACAGTTACCTGAGAAAGACCAGAAAAAAATGTTAGCAGTCATTGCGAATGTGGAAGAACATGGAATACTGATCGCTCAAAAAATGAAATGGGTGAAAAAACTGGGAGATAACCTATTTGAGCTGAGATCAGGAATTGGAGGAAACATTCAAAGAGCTTTATATTTTCATTGGCTAGGTTCTAAATTCATTATTACCCATGGTTTCACCAAGAAAACGCAGAAGACGCCAATTCAAGAAATAGCAAAAGCGATAGAGATCCGAAAAGAATTTGAGGAGGAGATCAAAGATGCCAACAGTTAAATTCAATGATTTTTTAAAAGAAAAAATGAAAGACACTGAATTCAAAGCTGAATATGAAGCTGAAAAAGCGAAACTTGCTAGTGCTGTAGCATTGATGAAAGCGCGAGAAAGTGCAGGACTCACACAAAGAGAACTTGCAGAGCTCGCCGCTGTTCCTCAGTCAACCATTGCACGTATTGAGAGAGGGGATAATACAAGTTTCGAAACATTATCCAAACTTGCTTCCGCCCTCGGAAAAACCCTGACCGTTAGTCTAGTTTAGGTAACGCCTTAGTTATAGATAAACCAAGCGAATATTCTCAAAAAGCAGACACTGTCTTATTTCTAGACGGTGTCTTTTTTTGAAATCGCATAAAAACCGAACGTTCAGCGTTTTATCTTCCTTTATGATAGTGAATTTTATTGCACTATTTTCGAATAGCGTTAAAATAAGAACATCGTGTTAGTGAAAAAGGAACATTAAATGAACGGCTTTTTCCTGACAATGTCTTAGAGAACGGGGGAAATCAAACAAATGGCAACCATTCGCTATTTTAAAGGAGATGTTTTCCATACGCCAAGTGATGGAAAATTGGAGTATATAGAAGAAGCTTTGATTCAAGTCGATGACGCAGGGATCATCACAAAAGTCACTGCTAAAACAGATCAAGGGTATGAGTCAGAGCTGGCGAAAGCATCAGAGAATCTGCAGACTTTATCTGCAGGCCAGTGTTTTTTACCAGGGTTTGTCGATCTGCATGTCCATGCACCACAATGGCCGCAAGCAGGGATCGCGTTAGATGAACCGTTAAATGTCTGGTTAGATGAATGCACGTTTCCGCTGGAGGCAAAATATGCCGATCCAGCATTTGCCAAAGCTGTCTATCAGGATTTGGTGGCACAGCTGTTAGCTAGAGGAACGACAACGGTTCTTTATTTTGCAACGATCCATCTAGAAGCGAGCCTTCAATTGGCGAAGACTTGTGCCGCTCTTGGTCAACGGGGATTAGTCGGAAAAGTCGTTATGGACGATCCCCAAGCCAATCCTGCTTTTTATCGGGACGCGTCAACAGAAGAGGCATTAGCGGATACAGAACGTTTTATTCAAGAAGTACAAGCAATCTCAAAGACTGCACCTCAAGGCGTTTATCCTGTGGTTACTCCGCGATTTGTCCCCAGCTGTACCGATAAAGGCTTGGCAGGGTTAGGCGCATTGGCTGAAAAGTATGATGTCCATGTTCAGACCCACTGCAGTGAAGGGCAATGGGAACATGACTTTGTTCAAGAACGATTTGGCAAAACGGATACCGAAGTGCTGCAAGATTTCGGCTTGTTGCGAGAAAAAGCAGTGATGGCTCATGGCAATTTCATCAGCCCAGCTGACGGCGCCCGTTTTGTCGAAAGCGGCGCCGCAGTTGCGCACTGTCCCATCTCAAATGCCTACTTTGCCAATGGTGTGATCCCAATCAAGCGCTTGAAAGAGCAAGGGGTCACGATTGGGTTAGGGACGGATATCTCCGGTGGTTTTTCACCGAGTTTGTATGACAACATCAAACAAGCTGTGATGTCTTCGAGAATGTTAGAAGATGGTGTAGACGTCACGCTTCCCCAAAACACACGAGGAGTAGCTGATTCTCGTATATCCGTGATCGATGCGTTCTCATTGGCGACAAAAGGCGGCGGTGAGGCACTGAAATTACCTGTAGGTGTCATCAAAGAAGGTTATGCGTTTGATGTGCAAGTGATCGATACGCGACAAAAAGAAAATCCTTTGCCTGACTTCGGTGTGTTCACCTCACCCGAAGCAAGATTACAAAAAATCCTGTACTTAGCAACGATGCAAAATATTCGCCAAGTCTGGGTCCAAGGAAAAAAAGTACACGAAAAACGAGGAGAATGAGACAGTGGAATCAACGAAAAACAAACATTTAACGATCGGAATGAATGAAGACATTCCCTTTGGTCAAGCAGTACTTTTAGGGTTGCAGCATGTGTTGGCAATGGACGTGTATGTGCCGCCATTTATTATCGCAACGGCGGTGGCGATGTCCTCTTCAGACGCATCAGGTTTGATCCAATCGACCTTTTTAGGAGCAGGGATCGCTTCTTTGATCCAAGTCCTCTTTTTCTTGAAATTACCCGTATGTCAAGGACCATCCTTTGTACCCGTTGGAGCGATCATCGGTATTTATTTTGGTGCCAACGGTATGGACACGGTGTTAGGAGCTAGCATTGTTGGTGCTGCAGCAGTCATTTTACTAGGTTTTACGGGCATTTATAAGTATATCGTTCGTCATTTTATTCCTACGATCGTGAGTGGGACGATCATTATGATCGTTGGTTTGACGCTGCTGCCAACGGCATTTACCAGCAATATCTATCCTGCCACTGAAACACTAAGTGCCAATCAAAACATGTTGTTAGCTGCGATTACTGCGGCGATTTTGATCTTGTTTTCTATGTTAGGTGATTATTTTCCGGGAATGGGAAAATACTTCCGAATCAGTTCAGTCATTATTGCATTGGTTATCGGTACCGTGATTGCTTCCTTTATGGGGGGCGTTGATTTTCAGTCGGTGGCGGATGCTTCTTTCTTTAGTCTGCCAAAACTGGTATTTCTAAACTATGGCCTGCACTTTGATGTTTCAGCAATCTTAACGATGCTAGTGATCTATATGGTGCTCCTAGCAGAAACAACAGGAACTTGGTATGCGGTCAGTTCTGTGACAGAAGAACCTGTTACGGATGAACAGATCAATAAAGGCGTGATCGGCGAAGGATTAGGCTGCTTGGTTGCCGCCTTAGTAGGAACGACCCCTGTGACTGGTTATTCTACCAATGCAGGGATCATTTCGATCACAGGGGTTGCTAGTAAAAAAGTCTTTGTGATGGCATCTGTCTGGTTTATCCTATTGTCCTTCATGGGAAAACTTTCAGCCTTGATTCACGCAGTACCTTCTGCTGTCATCGGCGGCGTGTTCGCGGTCGTCTGCGTCATTATTTTGTTGAGCGGCTTTCGGGTCATTAAGAATGAAGAGTTTTCCGAGCGGGAGTTGTATATTATCGGGGTACCGTTGATTATTGCCATCGGCTTGTTGTTTCTGCCAGCAGAAATCAAAGAATCTGCGCCTCAATTCTTACAATATTTATTAGATTCACCGATTGCTTTAAGCGCTATTGCGGCGATCGTCATGAATAAATTGATCCCAGTGAAGAAAAAATAGGAAGTAAATGAGGAATGAGACCTTGTCTCGTTCCTTCTTTTGTTACAATCCTGTGTAAAAAGAGGGTTTTTTGTAATATAGGAAAGGTTTTCTAAGGTTAACTGGTTTACCTAAAAACAAAATAACTGTAATGTTAAAAATTACAGCAGAGAAAAGCTTGATATGATAGTCTTTTCCGATTCTTACGAAACGTAAGGCAACTGTCGTTTTCGTAATCATCTGTAATGATTTCTTTACCTATGAAATATTCTTCGGTGTTAGACTTGTTTATGCGCTTGAGTCATCTCAAATGACGCAAAATGAGTTTCAAAGAAGGAGATTTAATTATATGAAGTCTTTAAAAACTGTTTTACTTAGTACAGCTGTCCTTGCCGGTTTCGGCCTTTTCTTAGGTGGGAAAGACGCCTTTGCAGACGAACAATACACTGTTCAATCTGGTGATACATTATCAACAATCGCTACTAACTTTTATGGTTATAGCTCTGATGATACGATCAATGCGATCGTTGAAGCAAACGAGATTGCTGATAAAAACTTGATTTTTGTTGGGGAAGCATTGATCATCCCTACAGATGGCACTGCAACTTATACAGAATCTGCAAACACGACTGCTGCAGCAAGTGTCCAACAACCAAGTGAACCAGCAGCTTCACAATCAAGCAACACACAATCTGCTGCTGCAAGCACTCAAAGCAGCTCAAGCTATAGCTCTTCAGCTAGCGGCTCAGAAGCTTCAGCAAAAGAATGGATCGCAAACAAAGAATCTGGTGGTTCTTACACAGCGACAAACGGACAATACTACGGTCGTTACCAATTAACCAACTCTTACTTAAATGGTGACTATTCAGCTGCTAACCAAGAAAAGGTTGCCGATGAATATGTTGCATCACGTTATGGTTCTTGGTCTGCTGCCAAAGCATTCTGGGAAGCAAATGGTTGGTACTAAGATTCTAAAATGAATCTTGTCCATGACATCTAGTAATCAATTGCCCTTATTGGCGAGTACATCTTACTCGCTGATGAGGGCTTTTTTGTATCTTCTGAGAGAGATGAATGAATGTAACGCCGCATGCCACTCTCAAGAGTCATTTTCAGGCGACATGCCATTGATAAAAAATCCCTTTTTCCACGACAACCATGTATAATAGTAGGAAATAGAGCAGAAAGCGATTCAATCTGTCAAAATTGAGACAGAAAATGGCGGTTTTGATAGCAGAAAGTGGGGGAAACACAATGAGTACATCGATTGAAGATAAAATTGCACAAAAAATGCAGCGATTTCAAGCATTTGGGGAAGGTTTGCCGGGAGCCAAAGTCTATTACCGCGAAGATTGGGATGCAATCTACTTTGATTTAGTAGGAAAACAGTTTGGGATCATGAGTCCGCAAGCAGAAGAAACAGCGTTTTTGACTTTGAAAAATCTGCCCGAGGTCAACGAAACGCTGCGAGAGCAATTTCCTGACGTCATCATTCCGGGGTATTATGCCAATAAGACCCATTGGAATACCATCAAGTTGGCATCTGATGCCTTGATGGAAGAAAACATCGAACAAATGATTTTGGTTTCCTACGATCTAGTCAAACAAAAACTGACAAAAAAACAAAAAAGTGAGCTGGAAAACAGCGAATCGTAAGTCAAAGATTTAGCGACAGAAAATAAGGAAGACCCTCTTGAGGATCATCATAATCCCTTTATTATTCGTTATTTTCGCCAACATTTATGCAATATTTTCAAAGAGCTTTCATGAAAGCTCTTTTTGTTTTATTTGTTCGCTTGTTTCTAGTCGTGATCCATGGTAAATTGTTGTGCAACCGAAATTTTTTGGCAGTCTTTTCTGCTAAACACAAAGGAGTGGTACGTATATGGATCTGGTCTTACGCCATGTCAAAAAGTACAAAGCGGCAACTGGCATTGCCTTATTATCGGTCATTTTAATGGTCGTTGCTGCATTATGGCAGCCAAAGCTCTTGCAGCAAGTGCTAGAGTCAATTATTACCGAAAACAATGATGAAATGAAAAAAATTGGTGTGCAGTTGATTGGGCTAGCATTGCTAGGCCTTGTTGCAGGGATCATCAATACGGTTTTTTCTGCGAAAGTGGCGCAAGGCGTTAGCGCCGATATTCGAGAAGAAATGTTTCGGAAAATCCAGACCTTCTCATTTGGTAATATCGAAACCTTCTCGGCAGGAAACTTAGTGGTGCGTTTGACCAATGACATCACGCAAATTCAAAACTTAGTGATGATCTCACTACAATCGTTGTTTCGCATCCCGTTCTTATTTATCGGTGCCTTCATTTTGGCGATGGCAACCATGCCACAACTGTGGTGGATCATCGTCTTACTGATTATCGCTGTTCTAGTGATTACGGCACTCTCCTTTACACGGATGGGGAAACACTTTATGATCATCCAAAACTTGATCGACAAAATCAACGGGATCGCCAAAGAAAATTTGATGGGGATTCGTGTGGTGAAATCCTTTGTCCAAGAAGACAACCAACTGCAAGGCTTTTCCAAAGTCAGTGAAACGTTAACGAAGCATAATATTATTGTAGGAACCCTGTTCTCTGTAATGATCCCCTCCTTTATGCTGGCGGCCAACTTAGCAGTGGTCGGCGCGATTTTCTTTGTCAGTGATCTAGCGAAAGATGACCCAACCTTGATTGGGGGAATTGCCTCATTCATGAACTATTTGATGCAAATTATGATGGCGATCATTATCGGCGGCATGATGATGATGATGACATCACGGGCTGCAGTTTCGCTAAAACGGATCAAAGAGATTCTAGATACCGAACCGGATCTGCAATACCAAGATGTCCCAGAACAAGAATTGTCTGGAAGTGTCGCTTTTGAAAACGTCAGCTTCCGTTACCCTGGGGATGAAAAAAATGCCCTAACGGATATCAGTTTTACCATCAAACCTGGCGAAATGATTGGGATCGTAGGAGCGACTGGTGCCGGCAAATCAACACTGGCGCAGCTGATTCCCCGTTTGTTTGACCCAACGGAAGGTGTCGTGCGGGTTGGCGGCGTTGACCTAAAAGAAGTCAATGAACAAAGCTTGCGTAAAACGGTCGCCTTTGTCTTGCAAAAAGCGATCCTCTTTTCAGGAACGATTGCCCAAAACTTGCGGCAAGGGAAAAAAGATGCTTCAGAGTCTGAGATGTCTCGGGCAACAGAAATCGCCCAAGCCAGTGAATTTATTCAAAAATTGACAGCGGGTTTTGAAGCGCCGGTCTCCGAGCGCAGCAGCAATTTTTCTGGAGGACAAAAGCAACGCTTATCGATTTCTCGAGGCGTGATCGGTGAACCGAAAATTTTGATTTTGGATGATAGTACGAGTGCATTAGATGCGCGTTCGGAGAAATTGGTTCGCGAAGCGTTTGAAAAACAATTAAAAGACACGACAACAATCATTATCGCGCAAAAGATTGCCTCTGTTGTGAAAGCCGACCGTATCTTCGTTTTAGATAATGGACGTCTGGTTGGTGAAGGAAGCCATGAATTTTTAGCCAATAACAATGCCATCTATCAAGAAATCTTCGCAACACAGAAAGGAGAGGAGTAACCATGACAGATTTGTTCAAAGCGAGTAAATTTTTCTATCATTACTTAAAACAATACAAGTGGTCGTTTCTATTCATTTTTGTAACGGTGATTCTGGCAACGTATCTGCAAGTGCAAGCACCAGTTTTTGTCGGAGAAGCGTTCCAAGAGTTGGCGAATTATGTTGGTGGTTTGATGCAGGGGATCGATGATAAATCGGCTTTTCTATCAATCATTTGGAAATTGTTGATTTTTTATGTCTTAGCCAGTGCAGCCAATTTTGTTTATAGTATCTTGTTCACGCAAGTGGTGGGAAAATCAACCAACAGAATGCGGATCGGCTTATTCAATAAACTGGAAAAATTGACGATCAAATTCTTTGATTCCCATCAAGACGGTGATATTTTGAGCCGTTTCACCAGTGACTTGGATAACATCCAAAACAGTCTGAATCAAGCATTGTTGCAAGTGCTGACCAATGTAGTCTTAATGGTCGGAATCTTGATCATGATGTTCCGTCAAAACGTTGAATTGGCATGGGCAACGATTGCTTCTACCCCGATTGCGGTATTGATCGCGGTGATCGTGATCCAAAAAGCCCGCAAATATGTCGATCTGCAGCAAGATGAAGTCGGAAAATTAAACGGCTATATCGATGAAAAAATCAGTGGTCAACGAATCATCATCACCAATGGACTGCAAGAAGAAACCATCGACGGTTTCTTGGTCCACAACCAACAAGTCCGCGAAGCTACCTACAAAGGGCAAGTCTACTCTGGGCTGCTTTTCCCCTTGATGCAAGGGATGTCCTTGTTGAACACGGCAATCGTGATTTTCTTTGGTGGCTGGTTAGCATTGAACGGTGACTTAGAACGTTCCGTTGCCTTAGGATTAGTTGTGACCTTTGTCCAGTATTCGCAGCAATATTACCAACCGTTGATGCAGATCTCTTCTGGTTACAGCATGATTCAGTTAGCGATCACCGGTGCGCGCAGAATCAATGAAATGTTTGATGAACCTGATGAAGTCAAACCAAAAGACGGGATCAAAGTGAAGGGCATCAAAGAGGCGGTTGCTTTGAATCATGTGGACTTTGGGTATGACAGTCAACAATTGGTCCTGAAAGATGTGTCGATCACGGTCAACAAAGGGGAAATGGTCGCATTGGTCGGGCCGACTGGTTCTGGAAAAACGACCATCATGAACTTGTTGAATCGGTTCTATGATGTGAATGGTGGTTCTGTGACCTTTGACGGCATCGACATCCGGGAGCTAGACTTGGATCTGCTGCGTTCTCAAGTGGGGATCGTTTTGCAAGAATCCGTGTTGTTCTCAGGGACGATTCGTGAAAACATTGCTTTTGGGAAACCAGAAGCGACTGAAGCCGAAATCATTGCAGCAGCGAAACAAGCCAATATCCATGAGTTTGTTATGACGTTGGAAAAAGGCTATGACACGGAGATCACCGAAGAGAACAATCTTTTCAGTACTGGTCAAAAACAATTGATGAGTATTGCCCGAACGATTTTGACCAATCCAGAATTGTTGATTTTGGATGAAGCCACCAGTAACGTTGATACCGTGACCGAAGCGAAAATTCAACGAGCAATGGATGAAGCGATCAAAGGACGAACCAGTTTTGTGATCGCCCATCGCTTGAAGACGATTTTGAATGCCGATCGTATTGTTGTCTTGAAGGACGGCGAAGTCATTGAAGAAGGCAATCACCATCAGTTGGTGGCTGCCGACGGCTTTTATGCGGAACTGTATCACAATCAATTCGTTTTTGAATAAGCGCAAACCAACGTAAAATCATTAAGAAGACACTAGCAGGACAGCCCGCTGATTTCGTCAACCAATCGACGAAACAGCGGGCTGTTTTTTAGGTTAGAGTAAGCGCTTCTTATGACCACAATGTCTATGAGCAGTTAGTGGTATAAGGGGTCCGTTGTTCTGATAACCAAAAAAAGACCAGCCTGAAGCATGGTCTTCTTTGGTTTTTAGTGATACGCAGCGGTTTGTGCCAACCACTCAATAAAATGGTCTGGCTGTTGCGTATCCTGTGCCACGATATTCCACTGCTGGTTTTTGCAACGAGTGCATTCATGCAGCAGCTGATAGCCTTTTTTGGAATGTTGGCGATAGTCGATCGGTCGCATCAGGCCATGGCAAGTATTTTGACGATCACCCGGGCGAATATCCACGTGTAACGAGTAGAGGCATTGGGGACAATGGTTGCGGTAAGAACCATTGGTCAAGGGGGCAACAGGCGTACTGCAGTTTTTACAAACAAAGGTCGTGTTTTCATCTTTTCTCATTTTGCTTTCCTCCAAAAGAATGATTTCTTTTGAGAGAAAAGGGTACCGTTCGTTCTTCATCAGGCTTCTTTGGCTAGGGACACATTCACCGTCCGTAACGATTACTTCTGCTTCCAGCTTCATGCGATTTCGCAATCCGTACCACGCTTAGTTTTTTCGTTTTGTGCTAAGCACTGTGTTGCGGCAGCCCACAACCCAGCAGTAAGTGTAGTTCAAAGTCACTGTCATTGGCGTCGTCCCCTAGAAAGCAATTGAGGAATGCTTTTTCATAGAGTCCCTCCTATGTGTTTATGAGGATATTATAGCAGAGAAAGAATTGGAATTCTAAAACAGATAAAAATATTGATCCTAATTATGGATTCGTTTTTCGTAAAAAATATAATGATTTATATATAATGCTCATATTTTTTGTATAAGTAGATAGCTTCCAGTTGAATTTTATTCATAAAAGAAGAGACACTGACTCATAGCCTGGAGAAAGGGTAATTGAATGAAAGGAATGCCATGAGGTCTTCCGCTAACTAGAAAGCTGAAGATTCAAACGGAACAGTAGCAAAAAAATGTATGAGGCGCGATAGAAAAACCGAAGAACGAGCTGAGCGTTTTTTCCTTGAAAGGAGGCAGCTAGCTGGTTCTTCGGTTCTTTGTTGACGATGAAAGATTAATAGTACTCCCCGTGGCGATAGTCCCATGAGTTGAACTGATCAGAAAGGTACATTTGGATTTTTTCAACATCGAGTCCTTTACGGATCAAGACAGGTGCTGGCGTGATGGAGCGTTGGTCTCCTTGCTCTGGAATCAAGTTGCCGTCTTGATCAACGAAAGAAACCATGACTCCTTGCTCATAGCGGGTTTCCAGCGTTTTGTCTGGTTGGATCGATGCAACATAGTCGTTGCCTTCGATGATCAGATCGGCTTCTTGAGCGATTTGTTCGCCGATCCCTTCAACAAGTCCGCGATTTCCTTTGCCTGAAGGATTCGCTGAGCTGGCGAAAAGCAACTTCTTATTCTGCTCCCAAAGCTCTTTAGAAATCTGCTCGCCAGGAACTCCAAATTTAATCACGAAGCAGCTAGTTCCCCGAACGTCCGTCATCAATTCCTCTGAGCCATCGTTTGGGATATAGGCTTTTCCTGATTCTTTCCAAGGCAAAATCGCGCCGAATAACACGTCATTGTTCCAACACGTTTCATAAACAGCGGCGGTTTCCGCATTTAATTCAGCTAGTTCGTGTAGCTGCTCCAATGAGCTGCAAAGAACGACACCTGGTTTATTACGTTTGCGATTCTTTGCCGAAAACTTGCGTTCCAGCCCTTTTTTATCAGAGACGGCAATAATATAGCCGACTTTGGTGGGGCAGACGATCACTTTGCCTTCTTCATTCAAATAGTTGATCGCTCGTTGGTTGGGTTCTCCTGTCCATGGGACTTGTTTTGCTTCATTCACTCTCTTCATCCTCCCTGTCTTCCAATGAATCGCCGTTATGAAAAATATAACGGAATATTCTGAAAATTCTGATTGAATATGGTTACCCTTGATGATAAGGGAATCAATCTGCGTAGTCAAGGGGATTTACACCAGAATGTAAAAAGAATAGGCCGGGGAAATCGAGGATCTGTAACGAGGACTAGGAAGAGTGAGTGACAGCAACACTATTTTTTTCCGCTTTGTAAATGAAAAATGACTGTTTTTTATGTTATTTATATGGGAAGATAGGCTTATAGATAGAAGAATGCAATCAAATTGATAGTTTTTTTGAAAAAAAGAAAGAGGAATATCATGAGTGAAAAGAAAAAAATACGCAAGCTCTTGCTGGCCTCGATTGTCGCTGGGAGTATCTATGGCGGCGGTGCCTTGCTTTTTGGGTTACTGGTCAGTTATAACGTTCTCTTGTTAGATGGAGTTTATACATTGATTGGTGCAGTGATGTCGCTAATTGCTTTATATGTAGCAAAATATATCCAAGCCCAAGATTTTGAACGTTTCCCATTCGGTAAAGAGGCATTGATGCCATTAGTGGTATTTATTCAATATAGTATCATCCTGCTGATCTCAATTTATGGGATTATTGAGTCTGCCTTTAGTTTGTTACACGTTAGTGACGGCATGATTGATCCAATCGGTTTGTATTTCTCACTGGTTGGAACGATCTACTGCTTTTCCTTTTACCTGTACTTAAAAAAGAAACCACTGACTCATCCCTTTTATTGGGTGGAACTAGAACAATGGCGTTTCGGCTTTTTCTTTAGTCTGGGTGTTGTCGGTTCGTTTCTTTTGTCCTGGCTGATTCAAGCCAGTCCCTATGGAGATTTCGCGATGTATGTCGACCCAATCATCTCCATCGGGATCACCCTATTCTTTATCCAGCTTTCGATAAAAGAGTTGAAAGCAGCGATTTTAGAATTGACTTCTTCTACTCCAAAAGAAGAACTGCGAGAAACGATCATGACGATCGTTGAAAAAGAATTGCGCGCAGAAGAAGTGGTGGACTTTGTTTTACGTACCGCCAAAGTCGGCAATCAAGTCATTGTGGAATTAGATGTAGTGATTTTACCTGCAACTCCTCTCGATACAGTAGGGCGGCAAGATCCCTTGCGAGAACGATTGAATCAAGCAATCAGCCAACAGATTTCCGGTTATTCCCTCTGGCTAAACATAAATTTTGTCGGAGACATCAAATGGGCGTATAGTGAGGAGTAAGAATGGCTGCTAGGCGGTCGCTGACGGAATCAACTTGTGAAAATGACAGAGAAAAGAGGAAACAAATGACAATTCTGAAAACTTATGGAAAAATTACCGCAGCACTTTTTTTTGCTAGCGGCAAGCATCAATTTATTTTTAGGCCCGCATCATGTGGCAGCTGGCGGTGTCAGCGGAATCGGTATTTTATTAGAGTCAGCACTCGGTTGGGATCGAGCAGCTGTTATTATGGTGTTGAATATTTTTATGCTTATTCTGGCTTATGCTTTCTTAGGGAAGGGGCCTTTTTTGAAAGTCCTCTATGGTAGTTTTGCTTTTCCAGTAGCAATTGCCTTAGTACCAGAATATATGGTTGCTGAAGACCGGCTGCTTTCCGTGATATTTGGCAGTGCGATTTTTGCTCTAGGTGTAGCGATTTTGTACAAAAATCAATCTTCCAGCGGCGGCACAACGATTCCACCGCTGATTTTCAAGAAATACTTTAATTTGAATCCAGCGATTGGCTTGCTGGCGACCGATGCGATCGTTGTTTCCATGAACTTGTTCGTTTTCGGGTTTGAAGAGTTCTTGTTTGCGATATTATCGATCGTGATCACCTCTGGTGTGATGACCTACATTGAAACGGGCTTTAACCGGAAGAAATCCATTATGATCTTAAGTGAGAACCACGTGAACGAGATTCGAGAAGCGGTCTTTGATAAAACAGCTCGTGGTGCCACTCTATTGGCTGCCCAAGGCGGTTACCAGCAAGCCGACAAGCAAGTGTTGCTGATCGTGGCCAGCGACCAAGAGTTTATGCAGATCAGACAAATCATTGAGACCATTGACCCAAAAGCGTTTGTGATCGTCAATAATGTCTCAGAAGTACTGGGCCAAGGCTTTAGTTATCACCCAATCGAATGAGCGTATTCTCGCTTGTTCAGCGTATGAAACCACCCTCGTCAAGTAGGCTATCTACTCGACGAGGGTGGTTTTTAGGGTCCATGATTTTCAAATAGCTTTACTCCGTAAAGTAATCGGGAAAGGCCTTTTCCACAAAAATCAAATCGTTATCAATGACATCAATGTGTTGTCCGACCAAGGGAGCAATTTTGGCTTGGTCTTTTTCTTTTAAAGTGTCTAAGATTTCTTCGTGATCCCGCAAAATAATTTCCCAAGACAATTCCTCCACCTCTAAACGTAAGAAGCGGAAGCGATTTAAAGGCAGATTGATCGTTTGTAGCCAATTCCAGACATTTTCTTTGTCGGCGATTTTATAAATCAACTGATGGAAGGCCTCGTCGAGTTGGAAAAACTCGATTTCATCCTTCAATTGGGCATAGGTCCGCTGCAAAATAACGAGTTTTTCTAATTCTTTCAGCTGTTCTTCTGTAACGGCTTGGCAGGCAGCTACGAATACTTCTTTTTCAAGCGTCTCTCTGACAAAACGAGCTTCTTCAATTTGTTTGATACTGATTTTAGAAATATAGGTGCCGCTTTGGGGAACGACATGGATCAGTGCTTCACGGCGCAGACGAATAATTGCTTCACGGATCGGCGTCCTGCCAATGATTAGCCGTTGCTCCAATTCCTTTTCAGATATTTTTTGACCGGGAATCAGTTTGGCGGTTAAGATCAACTCTTTGATTGATTCATAAGCTTGTGATTGAAAATTTGTAGGGTTCAACATAAACGCTTCTTTCTGTATCAGGCATTCAATTCCCTTCTAAAGAAAAACTCTGAAGGAAGGTGCCTAGGGATAGTTTTGAGTAATAAAACTAGTATATAAGTTGAATAACCTTTTGTAAAGGCTTGCAATTCAGTATAGAGTGAACTAGAATACTAATATATCAGTTTGAAGGAAAAGGAGGAAGTAGGATGTTTGATTTTGCTGCCTTGAAGCAGGCAGGAGTTACGATGCCGATCGTTCCCAAAGAAGTGACGGATCAATCAGATACTCAGTTTCAATGGCTACACTTTGGTGGGGGAAATTTGTATCGGGCATTTCACGCAGAAGTAGCCCAAACGTTGATCGATCAACAAGCGCTGACAAAAGGAATCGTAGTTTGTGAAACCTTTGATGAACAGGTGATTGATCAAGTATATGCCCCTTACGAGAATGATATTTTAGAAGTGATCATGCACGAAGGGGGACGGCTGGAGAAAAAATTGCTCCAGTCAACGGCGGCTAGTTATTATTGCCATCCTTCCCGTGCTGCGAGTTATAAGCAAATACGCAAAGTATTTCGTGAGCCGTCACTACAGTTGGTTACCGTAACGATCACAGAAAAAGGCTATGGCTTAAAAGACAGTCAGGGGAATTTTTTACCTGTTGTCCAAGCGGATCTCACTGCGGGTCCCCATCAGGTCAACCATACAATGAGCATTTTGGCTAGCTTTTTATGGGATCGTTTTCAATCAGGGGCACTTCCGATCGCTATGGTTTCCACCGATAATTTTTCGCAAAATGGGCTCCGTTTCCAAACGGCGATTGTCACCATTGCAAAAGAATGGCAAAAGCTGGGGCATGTTTCAGAAGCGTTTGTCCGATACTTAGAAAACAACGCGCAGGTGACGTTTCCGTGGTCAATGATCGATCGGATCACGCCAAATCCTTCAACAGCAGTTGCAGAAGATTTAGCAGCAGCTGGGATCGAGCAGCTGCCAGTCATCCGGACCGATAAAGGAACGAATATCGCTCCGTTTGCTAACACAGAGGCGACTCATTACTTGGTGATTGAAGATGATTTCCCGAACGGTCGCCCGAATTTAGATAAAGCGGGGGTGATCTTGACGAGTCGAGAGATCGTCGACAAAACCGATAGTATGAAAGTCACAACTTGTTTGAATCCACTGCATACCGCAATGAGTTTGTTCGGCTGTTTACTCGGTTATACATCCATTGCTGCGGAAATGTCCGATCCTGATATTGTTGCTTTGATCAAAGGAATCGGCTATCGTGAAGGCTTGCCGGTAGTGGAAGATCCTGAGATCATTCAGCCAAAGAAATTTATCGATGAGGTGGTTGGTCTTCGTTTACCCAATCCGCTGATTCCTGATACCCCACAGCGGATCGCCGCAGATACCTCACAGAAAATCGCCATCCGTTTTGGCGAAACCATCAAAAAGTATGTGGAAAAAGAAGGCTCGGCTTCTGAGCTGACTTTCATTCCCTTAGCGATTGCAGGCTGGTTGCGTTATCTATTAGCGATCGATGATGAAGGCCATCCATTTGGCCCAAGTCCTGATCCCCTCTTAGCAGAATTACAAGAGATTTTATGGGAGTGTCAGTTAGGGACAGCCGCCGATGTTCAAGGGATCATTCGACCAATCCTAGCAAATCCGCAGATTTTTGGTTTGGATCTCTATCAAGCAGGGATCGCTGAAAACGTGGGTCACTTGTTCGCTAAGATGCTAACAGGAACCGGCGCAGTTCGTAAAACATTACATGAAACAGTAGAAGGGATCGAATAAAAAATGGAAATGACATTTCGTTGGTATGGAAAAGAATACGATAAAATCAAGTTAGCAGATATCCGGCAAATTCCTGGGATGAAAGGCATCGTCGGTACACTCTTTGATTTGCCTGCTGGGGCAGTTTGGCCGAAAGAACTGATCAAGGCGCTCGTGGAAGAAGTCGAAGCAGCTGGACTTTCCCTCAAGGTGATCGAAAGTGTCAATATTCATGATGACATAAAGATTGGCTTGCCTTCGAGAGACCTGTATATCGAAAACTACAAAGAAACGATTCGAAATTTGGCAGCATATGGGATCGAAGTGATCTGCTATAATTTTATGCCGATTTTTGATTGGATCAAAACGGATCTCGATTATCGCTTAGCCGACGGTTCTTCTACGATGGCATTTGAAAAAGCAGGGATTGACAAAGACCCAGAAGAGATCGTCAAAGAAGTTGAGGAGTCAAGCTCTGGCTATACCTTGCCAGGCTGGGAACCAGAACGTTTGGCACATGTCAAAGAATTGTTTGCTGCGTATAAGGATGTCGATGATGACAAATTAAGAGAAAACTTTGCTTACTTCCTAAAAGCCATCATTCCCACCTGTGAAGAGGTCGGCATCAAGATGGCTGTTCATCCAGATGATCCCCCCTATTCGATTTTTGGTCTGCCGCGTATCGTTAAAAACCGCGATGATTTGGATTGGGTCTGCAACGTGGTCGACAGTCCGTCAAATGGGATCACACTTTGTACTGGCAGTATCGCCGAAGACCCAGACAATAATGTCTATGAGATTTTGGCTGAGTTTTGTCGCCGGGACCGGATTCCTTTTGCCCATGTTCGTAACATTCAATACTTGGGTAATGACAAAGACTTTTATGAAGCACCGCATCTCTCCTCTGAAGGTTCGTTAGACATGTATCAAATCCTAGAAGCGATGTACAAAAATGGCTTTGACGGCTATATTCGACCAGATCATGGGCGAATGATCTGGGGAGAGACGGGACGTCCAGGCTATGGCTTGTATGATCGGGCGATCGGCGCTTCTTACTTATTAGGGTTGTGGGAAGCCATTGACAAGAGCGTGGGGCGTTAAGAAAAGGAGCGAAGAAATGTTTTTAACTGATGATTTTATTTTGAAAAACAGCTTTGCCAAACAGTTATACCATGAGTATGCAAAAAAGCAGCCGATCATTGATTACCATTGCCATTTAGATCCGAAAGAGATTTTCGAAAACCAAAACTTCACCAATCTCACCCAAGCGTGGCTGGCGGAAGACCATTACAAATGGCGCTTGATGCGAGCCAATGGTGTTGCGGAATCATTGATCACTGGCGATGCTGACGACTACGAAAAATTCTGTGCTTGGGCGCAGACCTTGGAGGCTTGCATTGGCAATCCCTTATATGTCTGGACCAATTTGGAATTGAAACGAATCTTTGGTATTGATGAGCGGTTGACACTAGCCAATGCAGCAAGCATTTGGGAAAAAGCCAATCAACAGCTGCAGACGAAGGAATTTTCACCACGAGGACTGATCAAAAAGATGGCCGTTGAGGTGATCTGTACGACGGATGATCCCATTGATTCGTTGACGTATCATCAAAAGCTGGCAGAAGAATCCTTTGCCGTGTATCCTACCTTTCGTCCTGACAAAGCAATCAATCTGCAGAATCCAGAATTTTCAGCATACCTTAAGCAATTGGCTGCAGCTGCGAGTAAAGAGATCACTAGCTATCAAACGCTAGTTGAAGCATTGACCGTACGTATTTCTTACTTCCAGCAACAGGGCTGTCGTTTAGCAGATCACAGTCTGTCATGTCTTGGAGAGGAAGCTTATGATGTCGCTGCACTTGAAGCGATTTTTCAAAAGCGTTTGACCACTGAGACACTGACTAATGAAGAAATCAGACAGTTTCAAACCGGTTTGCTGATTGACTTGATGCGCCAATACGCAAAGCAAGGCTGGACCGCGCAATTGCATCTGATGGCGACTCGCAACAACAGTCAAAAGCTTTTCCAACAACTAGGGCCTGATAGCGGTGGTGATGCGATGGGAGACGATCGTCTAGCGAGGGGCTTAAGTCGGACATTGGCGCAGCTTCAGGCGGAAAGCTTACTGCCGAAGACGATTTTGTATTCACTGAACCCCAAAGATTATCCAGTGTTGACTGCGCTGATGGGGGCGTTCCAAGAAGAAAGCAAAGGCAAGCTGCAATTAGGCTCTGCTTGGTGGTTCAATGATACGTATTCTGGCATGCGGCATCAGTTGACGACCCTAGCAGAAGGCGGAATTCTCGGAAACTTCGTCGGCATGCTGACGGATTCCCGCAGCTTTTTGTCTTACCCACGCCACGAGTATTTCCGGCGGATTTTGTGTCAGGTGATCAGTGAATGGGTGGAAGACGGTCAACTGCCAGCAGATGAAATGTATTTAGGGCAGATCGTCGCAGACATCTCCTATCATAATGCGAAAACCTACTTTGATTTTCCAAACTAATGACTACTCGATTCGTTCTTGGCTTGCTAGAGAAGGAATCGAGTGTTTGTATGGCTATTGTTAAAGTTGCGTCTGTTCATTTACTATTGGTAGGGAATCCAGTACTATGATAGAAAGATCAAAGAAGGAGCGAACAGTATGAATCCATTCTATGAAGAAGTCTATGCGCTGGCGCGGCAGATCCCTTTTGGTAAAGTCGTCTCCTATAGTCAGATCGCATGGAAATTGGGACAAATCAACGGTGCGCGGGCAGTCGGTCGAGCGATGCGCTTGAGCCCTCAGGATGTCCCTGCCCATCGAGTCGTGCGGGCAGATGGCGTCTTAGTTGGTCCTACCGCCAATGTGCGAAAAGCAGCACTCGTCGATGAAGGGGTGGTCTTCAAAGCCAGTGGTCGTATCGATATGAAGGCTTGCAGTTGGTCCATGAGCGAGATCGCTCCCGCTCAAATGAAGGAGCCGTTATGAAAAAACGTGAATTTATCGTACAAGATCTGTTGAGTAAAATCTATCAGGAAGAATTTTCTGCCGGCAAACTACCCAACCAAAGAACCCTTGCGCAAACCTATGGCGTTTCTCGGTTTACGATCCAGCAAGCAATCAAAAACCTTGAAGAGATCGGGATCGTCAAAGTGGTACAAGGTTCAGGGATTTTTATCCATGAAAAATGGGTCAAAAACCCAATGATCTTTAATTCCTTGACCCGCACCCCTTATGACCGAATCCGCTCCAAAATGATTTCCTTGAATAGGGCGGCAGCAACGTTGGATGAACAGCAGATTTTCCAAATAGGCCCAGACGAGGAGGTCTGGACCTTTGAACGAGTGCGGATCGTTAATTACAAAATCGAACAGCTGGAAACCTCTAAATTGCCTGTCAGCCTATTTCCCGAATTGACACAAGAAATCGTGGAGCACTCGATCCAACGCTATGTCGAAAGCTGCGGGTACCGCATTTCCCACTACATCACCAGCTATACTCCCATCACCACATCGACCGCGCAATCCGGCATTTTATTGTGCAAGCGGGGGACGCCAGCAATGCAGATCAGCAATAGGGCGATTTTAGAAGACGGTCGCGTGTATGAGTTCAGTAATATCGTTGCCATTGATTATGCCGTGACCTACATCCGTCCCTTTGACCGTGAGATCCATCGCTCACGCATCGATTGATTTTGGGAAAGCAACGGTGCCAGTTGCGTCGTCTTTACCCACAGAGAACAAAAGACATCCCCTGTCGGTTGGACAGGGGATGTCTTTTGTTTTGCTTAAGGAGTGATCAATGTGCCGTCTGGTGTACGGCTCTGGGTCCATTCATGAGGACGGTACACCACAGGGAATTCCGCAGCTGCTGCTTCATCAAACGTGATCCCGATCCCACTTTTCTCGATGGGATAAAAATAGCCATTTTTTGGTTGGGGACTGCCACCAAAGACCGATTGGGTATTTGCTGGGATCGCAATCGTTTCTTGGATCGCGGCATTGTGGAGATGGATATTTAGATGGGTGTTGACGGCTAAGCCGACAGGGCTGATATCAGACGGCGTGTGCCAAGCGATCCGAATGCCCATCGCATCGCAGAAGTGAGCCAATTTCAATGCTGGCGTGATCCCACCGATTTGCGAGACATGGGCACGCATAAAGTCGATCTGTTGATTTTTGACTAGCTCTTGCCATTCCATCGGATTATTGAACAATTCGCCGGTCGCGATCGGGGTCACCGACTGGCTGCGGAGTTGCTGCAACCACTTGTTTTGATCCGGCGGCAAAATATCTTCGAGGAAAAAGAGATTAAAAGGTTCAGCGGCTTTTGCAAATTGAATCGCTTGGTTTGGATGCAGCCGTTCATGCACGTCATGCAGCATTTGGAATTGATTGCCGTATCGTTCTTGAATCGCAGCAAACATCTTCAGTGTTGTGTCCATGTAGTCTGTTTGATCAAAATAGGAACCAGCGATGGGCTGATCGGGTGTTTGCAGTTGGCTAGGATTTCCACCATAAAAGCCTAATTGGCAACGGATATAGCGATACCCCTCAGCCAAGAAGCGATCGATTTCTTGGTAAAGGTCTTCGAGATTATCTGCCACGGCATGGGTATAGGCGGGAATCGCCGTACGTGCTTTTCCACCTAACAGTTGATACAATGGCATGCCGGCTAATTGTCCCTTGATGTCCCACAAAGCCATGTCGACTCCTGAGATGGCATTGTTGGTGATTGGACCATTCCGCCAGTAAGAATTGACATTCATCACTTGCCAAAGATCTTCGATTTGATTGGCATCGCGGCCAAGTAAGAGGGGGCGTAAATACTCGTCAACGACGGTTTTTACGGCTAGTGGGCGAAACTGGAAGGTTGCGCAACCTAACCCAGATACGCCTTTGTTCGTTTCTACTTTAACGACAACAAGGTTATGACGATCAGGTTTGATCGCAAAGGCTTTGACGTCGGTGATGATCGTTGGTGTCATTTCATTCACTCCAATTTTTGTCTCTAGTTGCTATAGCCATTGAAACATGCTTGGCAACCGCTGTCAATTTGGTCTAATAAAAACTGGATATACACCATAAAACCAGTCCAATTTTTGACTGTTTTATAATAAAACGTTGATATATAGCGTTTTTATTCTGTTTTTATAAAAAAAGGACTGGTTTTACAAGTCTGTGTGAGCATGCTACTATGTGTGTGAAAACGGAAACACCTGAAAGGGCGCCCGTCAAAAGGATCAGGACCGTTAGCAAACAACAGGGGGAAAGAAAGATGACCAAAGAAGACATCGTAAAACAGATCATTAAAGATGTTGGCGGATCAGACAATATCAACAATGCATGGCACTGTATGACTCGCTTGCGTTTTGATTTAAAGGATGAGAAAAAAGTCGACTATGCGGCGTTAGAAAAAACACCCAAAGTCGTAGGAACAAAATATCAAAGCAATCAGCTGCAAGTAGTGATAGGAACAGATGTTGCTGATTATTATGCACCTTTAGCCAAAGAATTAGGTCTTGATGAAGCGAACCAAGGGGAAACATCAGAGAAAAAAGGGGCGGTCTCCTTATTTATGGATACCGTTTCTGGCGTTTTTGGTCCGATCGTTCCAGCTATCGCTGGTGCAGGAATGATCAAAGGATTGATGGCTGGATTGGTGGCTTTGAATGTCATCTCTAATCAAACAGATACCTATTTAGTGATCGACATGATCGCGAGCGGCGTATTCACATTCTTGCCATTTTTTGTTGCTGCCTCAGCCGCTCGGATTTTTAAAACCAATCAATATTTAGCGATCGCAATCGCGGCAACGCTGCAATTTCCGACGATGACCAATGCGGTAGCCGAAGGAAGCATTTCCGCCTTTCGCTTGTTCGGCGTACTGCCAGTACCCGTCTTTAACTATGCAGGGACAGTGATTCCCATTATCTTTGCCGTGCTGGCGCTCAGTTATATTTATCGTTGGGTCGATAAACTCTTACCACAAGTGCTGCGTACCGTGTTTACACCGACGATTTCGTTGTTTGTCGCTGGTATTCTGACATTAACGGTCATTGGCCCAATCAGTATCCATCTAGGAAACTTACTGGCTGCTGGCGTGGCTGGGTTATTCACTATCTCGCCTGTCCTAGCAGGAATCGTGGTAGGGGCGATTCGACCAATTGCAATCTTCACGGGACTGCACCATGCCATGACCCCGATCGCTTTGCAAAACTTCGCCAATCAAGGGTATGACATGCTGATGCCAATGATGTTTATGGCAAATATGGCAATCACCGGCGCAACAGCAGCTATCTATTTCAAAGTCAAAACCAAAGAAGAAAAATCGATCATTCTATCTTCGGCTGTTTCTGGCTTGTTAGGGATTACAGAACCTGCGTTATTCGGGATTTTGTCGAAGTATAAAAAAGCCTTTATCGCAGCAACAGTTGGTAGTTCTGTGGCTTCTGCTTTCATCAGTTTCTTCGGTGTTCGTATTTATGGGTACATTCTTTCAAGTATCTTTAGTTTGCCAGCCTATATTGGGGAATACTTTATCTATGCCGTTTTAGGGATCATCTTGGCAATCGGCTTATCCTTCGCAATGAGCTGGTTCTTAGTACCAACTCAAGCAGCAGAAGGCGATCGTTACACCAACGAAGTGGATCTGCATGCCGTGACTCATGGAGAATATGTCCCATTAGAAGATGTACCAGATGAAGTTTTTTCAACGAAAATGATGGGAGAAGGCTATGCCATCGAGTCACAAGATGGCCAAATCTTTGCACCAGTCAGTGGCGAAGTGACCACTGTGTTCCCTTCAAAACATGCCGTTGGGATCAAAACCCAAAACGGCGTGGAAGTTCTTGTGCATATGGGGATCGATACAGTTTCCCTTGGCGGTCAAGGCTTTGATGTCTTTGTCCAAGTTGGGGAGCAAGTCACTCCGCAAACCAAACTGGCACAAATGGATCTGCCTTATATCAAGCAGCAAGGCAAAGAAACCATGGTGATCGTTTTTATCACCAACATGGATCGCGTGCAGCAATTTTCTGGAAGTACTGATTTAGAAGGCAGACACCAAGCCGGTGCATTACTGGAAAAAGTCGTTTTGAATGCCTAATAAAAGAAAAAAGATGAGCTTCGTTAACGAAGTTCATCTTTTTTCTTTGCAATTAACTACGCAGCCCGCGGCCTTTTTGGATCAAGTACCAGCATACGCTGTATAAGACAACAATGAACAAGACCAAAATACCGATGGATAGGAAAATTGGGACATCGATGGTGCCTAAAAAGCCGTAGCGGAAACCAGAGATCATATACACGATCGGGTTGACTTTGGAGATCGTTTGCCAAATCGGCGGTAGCATGCTGATGGAGTAAAAGACGCCTCCAAGATAGGTCAATGGTTGTAAAACAAAGGTTGGCACGATGGAAACATCGTCAAAGGATTGGGCGAAGATCCCATTTAGCAACCCTGCTAATGAAAATAAGATGGCGGTCATGACTAGGGTTAAAACAACGATGACCCAAGAATACACATGTAATGGCACGAAGAAAAGGGAAATGATGGTCACCAATGTGCCCACCAAGATACTACGGCCAAGTCCGCCAAAGACAAAGCCCCAAATGATGACGTGGGTAGGGACCGGAGCCACTAAGAGTTCCTCAATGTTTTTTTGAAACTTCTGTGAAAAGAAGGAAGAAGACACATTAGAGTATGAACTGGTGATCGTCGACATCATGATCAGCCCAGGAACGATAAATTCCATATAAGAAAAGCCGCCCATTTCGCCGATACGGCTGCCGATCATTTTCCCAAAGATAATAAAGTATAAGGAAGTAGTGATGACGGGTGGGACGAGGGTCTGCACCCAAATCCGTAAATAGCGGTTGGTCTCTTTGACCGCTAAACTTTTTAAGGCTGTAAAATAAAGACTAAACATGGTTTTCCTCCGCTTCGTGTGCTTCTTCGGTGATTTTCAAAAATAGTTCTTCCAAGCGATTGGATTTGTTGCGCATGGAGAGGACATTGATCCCTTGCTGGCTGAATTGAGCAAAAAGATCGTTGACGCCTTGGTCTCGAGCGACTTCAACGGCGATGGTCTGTTCATCTTCCATTTGGATCGGATATCCAGTGATCGTTGGGGCTTGTTTGATCGGTGCGATATCAAAAAGAAAGGTTTCAAATTGCAGTTTTGCTAACAAAGATTTCATACTGGTGTTTTCGATCAGTTCACCAGATTGAATGATCCCGATGTTGCGGCAAAGCATTTCCGCCTCTTCTAAATAATGGGTCGTCAAAATGATCGTTGTGCCATTTTGGTTCAGCTCCCGCAAAAAGCTCCACATTTCCCGACGCAATTCGATATCGACACCTGCCGTCGGTTCATCCAAAATCAATAGCCGTGGTTCATGCATCAGGGCACGGGCAATCATCAAACGGCGTTTCATCCCGCCCGACAGCATCCGCGCACGAACATTGCGTTTTTCCCACAAATTCGACTGCTTCAAGTATTTTTCGCTGCGCTTGATGGCTTCGTTACGGGGGACACCATAATACCCGGCTTGATTGACCACGATCTGCTGGACCGTTTCAAAGGGATTGAAATTGAATTCTTGGGGAACCAGACCAATCTGTTGTTTGACTTGGACCAATTCTTTGTCTAAATCGTAGCCGAAGACTTTGACGCTTCCGGAAGATTTATTGACAAGAGAGGTGATAATGCCGATGGTGGTGGACTTTCCAGCGCCGTTTGGGCCTAACAAGGCATAAAAGTCGCCTTCTTCCACCGTCAAATTTATGCCCCGCAACGCTTCAACGCCGGTAGCATAGACTTTGCGTAAATCGGTTAGTTCTAGTGCATAGGTCATGTTTATTTGAACTCCTTCTATGTATGATGGTTTATTCTATCATTTTTTTTCAAGAAGAACCGCATGTTTTGATTTTTTCATTCGATTAGATAACGATTGTTGCTAATTGATTAAAAGTGGGAAAGAGACAAAAGAAAAAACGACCGTTTGATCGTTTTTTCGATAAAGTCGATTGTTAGCATAAATACCGTTCTGGTCGTTCTGTCTGTCCTAGTAAGTAATCGACAGAGACATTATAGAGGGAAGCTGCGTGTAGCAGCGTCAATACATCGGGTAAGCGATCGCCTGCTTCGTATAAGGTGTAATCGGGGTAAGGCACATCGAGATGCTGGCATACTTCTTTTGGGCTCAATCCGCGTTCTTCTCTTAAAAATTTGAAGCGGCATCGCAAGGTGTCTAATAAAAAAGCTTCTTCTAATGTCACTTTGCGGTCCTCCTTAAAAAAATCGCGCTTCCTTTCGCACTGTTCTCTTTTTATTGTACCAACAAAAGCAAAATATGCGAAGTAATTCACATGAAGGTCGATCGGTTTTTGTAAAAAGTGAAACAAATGACTTGCTCTGAGACGCGTTTCATACAGTATGCTTGATTCATAAAAAGGAAGGCGGGATGAAAAGATGAATACGTACATGAAGAAAAATGGTGCGGAATGTTGTTATGTAACGTTGGCTTTTGATGGACAACAATTGGTATTGACGAAACCAAAAGGGTTCTTTCAAGAACGCTTGGTAGAAATTCCGGTGGATGAGATCAGTCATTTGACATGTGATGAACACTTCGGTTCTCAGCGGATCGGTTTTATTCATCACAATGATTACTATGAATTTTATACATGTGGGTTAAGTGTGATAGACTATATGAAAGAACAATTATTCGTTTAAGGAGCAGTGAGTCATGGCAAACATTCGGGATATTGCACGCTTGACCGGTTATTCGGTCTCCACAGTTTCACGAGTCATTAACAACAATCCGTATGTCAGTGAAGAAAAGCGTCGTAAGATCCTGGCTGTCATGGAAGAGGTCAACTATATTCCGAATTACACGGCACGGGCATTGAGTGTTGGCAAAACCAAAAATATTGGTGTGATTCTGCCATTTGTCAATCATCCGTACTTCGATCGCTTGTTGAGCGGCATCACGACAGCAGCGTTTGCCCGGGGTTATAAGGTGACGCTTTTAGCCACGAACTATGATCCGCAAGTAGAGGAAGCGTATTTGCAAGAATTTGCGGCGAAAAGCTTTGATGCCTTGATCATTGCCTCGCGGGCGAATCCGATCGAAACCTTATTGCCTTATCGTTCTTACGGTCGCATCGTCTTTTGTGAGAATATCCCGTATTTGACTGACGGCTGCACCTATATCGATCGAGAGGAATCGATCAAAGAAGTCTTTACGTATTTTAAGGAACAAGGTATCCAGAAAATCGGCGTGACATTGGGACGTAGCCGTAAGCTAAGCAGCAATTCAAAAATCACGGTCCGTTTGGCTCATGACTATTTTCCGACCTTTTCCGAAGACTTGATCTTTTGGGATTGTTTGACGGAAGAAGATGGCAAAGAAGCAGCTGCTTATTTTGCAGATAAAGGGGTCGAAGCGATCTTCACCAATGGGGATCATGTTGCAGCTGGGATCCAGTCGCAGGCGCCGGGAGAATGGCTTGTGATTGGACGGGACAATTTATACATCAGCGAGCTGCTGCAGCTTTCAACGATCGATCATCACTTGCAAGCTTGCGGGGAGACTGCCGTCCAATTGGCGATAATGGAAAAAAGCGGCAACTATCGCATGCCCTATGAGTTCATCAAACGATAGCATAGACGAAACGATGCGCAAACAAAGCCCCTGAGCGGGCAGTGCTTGCGCATCGTTTTTTTAATGGGATTTGGTGTAATGGTCAATGATCTGTTTCAACAGCTGGGCGCTGCCGACACCCGCTTTTTGATCGTAATAGGCGGTAAAACGCTCGTCTTGAACGTACATTTCCCCTAAAGATCGGTGATATTCTGCTGAGTAAAAGGGCGCTGCTTGTTTGAGCCATGCTTGATGCGCAGCAAAAGCCATTTGGGCTTTGTCAGAAGGGATTCGTTTCCCTTCCTTTTCATTCAACAGCTCTTTTATCAGCTGCAATAAGCGGTTTTCGTTGTCGGTCAGTGCTTGATAATCGACTTGGGTCATCTGCTGCCACTTTTGGTTGCTTTGTTCGATGATTTCCTCACCGTAGGCTTCTCGTAATTCGGCACCGTAGTTCGCTTCGTTTTCACGAATTTTTTGTTCCTTAAAATAACTGAATTTCTCTTGATCGGTCATGGTCTTTTCTCCTTCATAATAATCAATTGTTTGCGCTAAGGTGGTCAAAAGACTGTCCAGGGCTGCTCGTTCTTGTAAAAGCTGTTGGTAATGCTGCAACAAGACCGTTTGGATCGATGCTTGCGGCTCATCCAAGATTCCGCGGATCGTTTCTAATGACAGCCCAAAAGACTTAAAATACAAAATCTGCTGCAGGCGATCGACTTCCTGCCTCCCGTAGATACGGTAACCAGCTGAGTTGGTGCGTTGCGGTTGTAACAACTTGATCTGATCATAATACCGCAGGGTACGACTGCTGACTCCTGACAGTTTGGCTAAGGCACTGATCGTATATTCCATCGGCTTTTCCCTCCTTACACCTGTATCCTAAAGGTTGACGTAACGACAAAGTCAAGAAAATTTTTTTTGCGTTTTTTTAAAATGTGCTATAATTATAACAAAGAAAGGAAGATAAGATGCAAATAGTTTTTTCTGATATTGATGGGACGTTTCAAGAAATGGGGCACCCGATTCATGAGATCAATAAAGAAGCCATCCGTTGTTTGCAAGCCCAAGGGGATCACTTTGTGTTTGTCACAGGGCGAGGATTTGAGCTTGTTCAAGATATGATGGCGGAAGAAGGCCTTTCCTGCGATGTGATTTTCGGAAACGGCGCCGGTCTGATGATAAAAGGAGAAGCGCCTGTTTTGACGCATACCTTACCCTATAAGACATTGGCACAAGTGATTGGTATCTTAGAGACAGAAGAGGTTTTTTATTTCTTACATACTGACCATGGCATCATTTCCCCACAAGCGCATTTGTATGAAGCGCAATTTCAAGAAAGCCGTAAGCAGTTACTCGCGGAGTTAGGGGAGCGAGGACAAATCATCGCTGACTACAAATATGAGTTCTTTTACAACGAATGTCTTCATAAAGACGACGTGCTGCAGTTTATGAAGGAACATCCAGAGATAAAGGTCATCAAAATCGAACTGATGGAAGCGTCAGACGAAAAAAGAGAACGGCTGCGGGCGATGATCCAATCAGAAACGGCTGCGATTTTTCAATCCTTTGTCCAAACATTGGAGATCGTTGATCCATTGGCGACCAAAGGTGCCGCGATCCGTTCCTTCTTAGAAGCTTTTCCCGCTGCCAAAAGCTACGGGATCGGTGATGGTGAAAATGACCTTGCGATGTTTGAAGCGGTGGATGTTTCTTTGGCTGTAGCAAATGCCAGCCCAGCGATCAAAGCAGTTTGTGATCGAACCATTGAGCGCGCGGAAGACGGCGGTGTTGGCCGCTTTATTTTAACAGAATTAGTTTCGAGAGAGGATGTTGTGCATGAAGTTGATTGAAACCCCAGTAAACCAAAATCTAAATATGGAAACTTTTTACCCGAACATCTCCAAGTACCTATTCGACAAAATAGCGATCAAATACTATAAATTGTACTCGCTTGATCGGACGCAGATTCTCTATGTGGATAGTTTTGATACGATTTCTTTAGTATTGATCAACAATAAAAAGAAAATCAGTCGGGAAGAAGTCGACACAGCGATTCATCGTTTGCTGAAGGTCGATCGCAAAGACGTGACCGTCAATGTTAATATTCGTAAAGAAATGGAAGCAAGAGGCATTACCTTTTCTAAACCGAGAAAAGATGTCATTCTTGTTCAATTGCCTGTGAAAGAACACTAGTTGAAAGAAGTTGGGACATGCACGTTGCAAGAGTAATCAAACGTTGAACAAAGGGGCGACCTTATACGAGCGCGTAAATAATGCGCAATAAGTAGGAGGTTGACCCATGCTTTGAGCAATTTGTTCTCAGGTGGATTGTCTTGTACTGGCAAAAACCCAACTTTTTTTTGAAAAAACAAGATTTTCTGTCTTTTGTGTTTTTTTTGCTATAATGAGAAGAAGTAAGCTAGAGGGAGTAAGAACATGCAGAAATTATTTAAAGATGACAGCTTGACGCTACACACCGATCTCTACCAAATCAACATGATGCAAACCTATTGGGAGTTAGGCAGAGCCGATCGTAATGCGGTGTTTGAATGCTATTTCCGTGACATGCCTTTTGAAAACGGCTATGCGATCTTTGCCGGTCTGGAACGATTGATCGATTATTTGAACGATTTATCCTTTTCAGAAACGGATATTGCCTACTTGCGAGAAATCGGCGGCTACCCAGAAGCCTTTTTAGAGTATCTAAAAGAGTTCAAGTTTGCTTGTACCGTTCGTTCAGCGTTAGAAGGCGATTTGGTCTTCAACAATGAACCGATCATTCAAGTAGAAGGGCCGTTGGCACAAGCGCAGCTGATCGAAACGGCGTTACTAAATATGGTCAATTTCCAAACCTTGATCGCCACGAAAGCTGCCCGCATCAAATCCGTGATCGGCACGGATCCCTTGTTGGAATTTGGTTCACGGCGGGCACAAGAATTGGATGCAGCCATTTGGGGGACTCGAGCGGCCTATATTGGCGGAGCGGATGCGACGAGTAATGTGCGAGCAGGGAAGATTTTTGGCATCCCAGCCAGCGGAACCCATGCCCATTCCCTCGTGCAATCCTACGGCAACGACTATGATGCATTTATGGCATATGCCCAAACCCACAAAGATTGCGTATTCTTAGTCGATACCTATGATACATTGCGTTTAGGTGTGCCAAATGCGATTCGTGTGGCCAAAGAGATGGGGGATAAAATCAATTTCTTAGGTGTGCGGATCGACAGCGGCGATATGGCGTATATCTCGAAAAAAGTCCGTGAACAGCTGGATGAAGCGGGATTCACGGA
This sequence comes from Enterococcus sp. OL5, assembly GCF_006491895.1. Taxonomy (NCBI): domain Bacteria; kingdom Bacillati; phylum Bacillota; class Bacilli; order Lactobacillales; family Enterococcaceae; genus Enterococcus; species Enterococcus sp. OL5. The sequence goes on along the minus strand of NZ_VHIL01000003.1, from coordinate 34,714 downwards.
AGCCAAAGTCTATGCTTCCAATGATCTAGATGAAAATACGATTCTAAGCTTGAAAATGCAAAAGGCTAAAATCGATGTGTGGGGTTTCGGCACCAAGCTGATCACCGCTTACGATCAACCGGCATTAGGTGCGGTTTATAAACTGGTTGCCATCGAAAATGAGCAGGGAGAAATGATCGACACCATCAAATTATCCAGCAATGCCGAAAAGGTTTCGACCCCTGGGAAAAAACAAGTCTGGCGGATCACCCGTAAATCGGACGGCAAGTCCGAAGGCGATTATGTCACGTTATGGGAAGAAAATCCCCAAGCAGCAGACGAACTGTTCATGTTCCATCCTGTTCACACTTTTATCAACAAAACAGTGACGGACTTTGATGCGCGACCATTGTTGCAAGACATCTTTGTAGATGGCCAGCAAGTGTATCAAGTGCCTGACTTAGAACACGTCAAAGCCTATGCGACGAATTGCTTGGATTCCCTTTGGGATGAGTACAAACGTGATTTGAATCCACAGAAATACCCAGTCGATCTCTCGCAAGAATGCTGGGATCATAAAATGCGCACGATTGAAAAAGTACGCAAACAGACCAATGGCGCGATTTTGTAATCCGCAACTGCGCTGGTCCTAAGATCAGTCAGCTGCTTCAAAAAATAAGAGGAGGCGTTTCTATGACCATGCAACAAGAAATTATCAAAGAATTAGGAGTCTTACCGACCATCGACCCGAAAGAAGAAGTTCGTAAGAGTATTGATTTTTTAAAGGCGTATCTGCAAAAGAATCCGTTCTTGCATACGTTTGTCTTGGGGATCAGTGGTGGACAAGATTCGACGTTAGCCGGCCGAATCGCGCAATTGACGATGGAGGAAATGCGTAGCGAAACCGGGAATCCCAACTATCAGTTCATAGGGGTACGCTTACCTTATGGGGAACAAGCAGATGAAGAAGATGCCAAAAAAGCCATTGAATTTATCAAACCAGATATTGAGCTGCGGGTAAACATCAAAGCCGCCGTCGATGCCCAAGTGCAAGCGGTGGAAGAAGCAGGCTTAGCGGTTTCTGACTTTAATAAAGGCAATATCAAAGCCCGTCAACGGATGATCACACAATATGCCATTGCGGGTGAAAAAGCAGGGGCTGTTCTGGGAACAGATCATGCTGCGGAAAATATCACCGGCTTCTTTACGAAATACGGCGATGGCGGTGCCGATATCTTACCACTGTTTCGTTTGAACAAACGCCAAGGTCGTCAACTCTTGCAATACTTAGGCGCGCCAGAAGCGTTGTATACAAAAGTCCCAACTGCGGACTTGGAAGATGGCAAACCTTTAGTGGCAGATGAAGCAGCTTTAGGAGTGACCTACAACGACATCGATGACTATTTAGAAGGCAAGGAAATTGCGGATGAAGCCCAACAAACCATTGAAAACTGGTGGAACAAAACGCAACACAAACGCCACTTGCCAGTCACGATTTTTGACGATTTTTGGAAATAAACGAAACCAGTGATTCCGTTCCATTCAGATAGAAAGAAGAGTCTAGGGGGCAAGAAACCTTAGACTCTTTTTATATGAGGGTTGCTTTCTTTAAAAATAACAAAAGCTTCTTGCCCTGGCTTTACTTTCTTGTCCTGAAAGCATAAAATACGGGGGTACCTAGAACGTGTAGAAAAGGAGGAATGTTCCTTCGTGAAAATAAATAGCCATCCTTATCTGAAGATCGCATTAAAAGGCATCGCCATCGTCCTGTTGATCATTTTCAGTAATTTATATTTGCAATGGTGTCAAAACAATCTTTCCGTTGAATTAGCCTTGAAATTTGCCTTTTCGTGGCATACAGCAAAGTTTTTCTTGGCTTGTGGGGTGTTACTGCTGGTGTATGGGGTGTTTGCCAGCTTGGCAGGTTCGGTACTGATCGGGGGCATCTTTTATAGTGTCGTCATCGGAATCTTAGGATATGCCAACCACACGAAGATGGTCTATCGCCAAGAACCAATCTATCCCGATGATTTAAAGATGGTCACTCAATTCGACCTTCTACGAACTATGATCGGCAATGGCGCCTTTTTCTTAGCCATCCTCTTCGCTCTGGCGGCGATCGGAGCGATCGGCTGGAGTATCTATCGCAGCCGCAAATTAAACCGGCGTTTGCAAGTGATGCGAGGGGCAGTGCTGGTCGTATGCTCGCTAGGCTTAGTCTATGTTTCTCACTTCAACGACAGCAACAACCTTTTACGCACAGCCTACAATCAGACCGCACTTTGGATTCCTTATTCACAAAAAATGAACTATTACAATACGGGATTTATCGGTGGTTTTTTGTACAACTTGCGGGTAGATGCCATGACGAAGCCTGAGGGGTATTCAAAAGAAGCGATCCAAGCGATTGCGGACACCTACAATGCACAGGCGGCGGAGAAAAACCAAGACCGTGAAAGTGAAGCACCAAATATCGTTTATGTGATGAGTGAGAGCTTTTCCGACCCGAGCCATTTAAATGGCTTGTCGATCACCGGCGATCCGTTGAAAGACTATTACCACGTCGCCGATCAAACCATCAGTGGAAAAATGCTTTCGCAAAATTATGGGGGCGGTACGGCAAACATCGAATTTGAAGCGTTGACTGGTTTTGCCATGGGCCTATTGAATCCGCAAATGACAACGCCTTACACGATGCTGGTGCCGAAATTGACGCAACTGCCATCCTTGGTTTCTTTCTTGGAACAATCAGGGTATACGGCAACGGCGATCCATCCTTACGATACATCAATGTACAAACGCAAGGATGTCTATGGGGTGATGGGGTTTGAACAGTTTATCGATCAAGATACGATGACCTATACCGACAAAATCGAAAATAATCCTTACATCTCTGATGAGGCGGCCTACAAAGAAGTGCTGGCATTGTTGGAAAACGATCAGCAACCGCAATTTGTCCATTTAGTGACGATGCAGACCCATATGCCCTATGCTGGCAAATACGATACGTTGAATTACCAAGCGAGCGGTCCTGGCAATATGGCTTCTTTGGAAAACTACCTGCAGGATATCTCTTATAGCAGTACAGCGTTGAAAAACTTTGTGGCTGAATTAGAGCAGCTGGATCGGCGAACGCTGGTCGTCTTTTGGGGCGATCATTTACCAGGCATTTATGCCGATGAAATCAAGGATCAAAATGAAACGGCTGCCCTGCATGAAACCGAGTTTTTGATGGTTGATTCGCAAGGGAATTTTGCGCCAGAAGATGTACCAGTAACAAGTCCTTTTTATTTTGCACCGAACCTATTAGAAGCCAGTGATCAACCAACCAGCGGGTTTTACCAGTTGTTGTTGGCCTTGCAAGATGAATTGCCGGCTTTTGAACTGGGTCAATATTATCAAGAGGGACAATGGCAGACGACTCTTGCGTTGGATCAAGAAGCCCAAGAAATCTATGATGCCTATAGTTTGATCCAATATGATGTGCTACAAGGAGAGCAATACAGTTTAACGACTGGTTTGTTTGACTAAATGAAACATAAAATAGCGCCTTATCCTGTGACTGACACTGGGATAAGGCGCTTTTGTTTGTGTGAAGTTATAATTCCTGCCATTTACGATTTTGATCAAAATCATTGGCGGCGTAGTAGGCGTCTTGAACGATCGTTTCAGGGTAGCCCATGACTTTTAAGAGGGCGATCGCGTTGCGGCTCAAGGCAGGACCGGATTTGACCTTATAATCAAAGGAGATGCCGTCATCTTCCGTGACTTGTTCAGAAAAATGAATGTTGCGGCAATCATTTTTCAAAATTTCAGTCAGCTCAATATCATGAGTAGCGACAAAGGCCAATGATGGGTAGGCTCGCAACCAATGGATGATGCTGGCAGAAGAAGCGATTCGTTCCACCGTATTGGTTCCTTTTAAAATCTCATCAACAAAACAGTAGCAGCGCTGTTTCGTGGCAACGGTATCTAGCAGGCGTTTGATGGATTTGATCTCCGCCACGAAATAGCTGTCGCCTTCAAATAAATCATCTTCGACAGCCATCGAGGTAATAACGTGACCAGGAACCATCGTAAAGGTTTCAGCTACTGCTGTCTGGATCGTTTGTGCCAAAATACAGTTGATGGCGACACTTTTGACATACGTCGATTTGCCTGAGGCATTGGAGCCAGTTACAAGGGTATTGTGGGTCCAAGTGACATCATTCATGACTGCTTCACTCAGAAGGGGATGATACGTACCCGTTGCTTCTACACCTCCGCTTGTTTGGAAGGTCGGTAGGCAAGTGATGGGCATATACGTGCGAAAATTTAAAATGGCAGCTGCGACTTCCAATTTTCCCAGCAAATTCCACAGATCGATGGCTGCTTGTTGGTGTTTGGACAGAGTAGTGGTGACCGTTTGATAGGAAATAAACGGCAGCATAAAAATGATATTGATGTATTCAAACAACATGTCTCCTTCGCTGCCGTTTTTGGCACGAAATGAGAAAGCGAAACGAGTAATCTTCTTTAATGGTGCCAAGGATTGTTTGATCTCATCTTGGAGGGGTGTGTTGATTTTAGCAATCTGACTGCCACAGGCAATCGTTTGAACCAAATAACGCATACTGTTCAGTTCTGTTTCCAGCTTGGCTTTTTTGATGGAGTAATAGATCGTATTGAAAACGACACTAACCAACGTCAACAGGATGCCTTGGACAAACCCCAGCAGGAGCAGCAAGATGCCGACTAACGGCAGCAAACCTAAAAAGACAAAGAAAGGCAGAGAACCGATGGATTGCGCCGCTTCATTGGCCAAGTAGGCTTTCGAAAAATTATCATCTTGTTTTCCTAAACGAGCAAACGTATATTGGGATTGTTCGCGTGCGGCACTGTCAGCAGCAAAAAAGTCGATCAATTTGGTCAGCTGTTTGTCCGTCTTGAAGCGAAAATTGCGTAATTGCTGGTACAATGCTTCTGACCCAACACTAGAAAACGTCAGATTAATGGACTCAAACAACGAAAAGCCATCCAAGTCATACCAAGTGATGTCATCGATCTCACTATCAAAATCGTGAAACTTCTTCTCAGTCAGCCAAGCCTTTTTCAAACTCGCTTCTTTATCAAAGCGGGGCTGACGGGGAAGCTTTCCCCAAGCAAGCCGAACGTAACGGCGTACTTTGTATCGATTCCAGATATCTAGTGCGGTCAAGATGAGAATGCTGGCGAGTATGATCAAAATGACCATCGTTTGTGGTTCCATATGCAAAAGTCCTCCTAATGGCTAATGAATGCTGGCTAAAGTTAAGTGTTGCTGTGGGCAGGATCGATTTCTTTCAAACAAGCATAGATCCGTTCAATATCTTGGGTCGTGCCTCGCAGCTCGAAATCCGCTAAGAACGGGATCGAAAATTGTTCCGCATATTGCTTTGCGGTCAAGCAATATTGATAATTGAAGTTTTTGTTGCCACTGCCGATCACGCCTAAGCAAAGAGCTGCGTTGTTTTCATAGTCAATGTATTCCCGCATGGTTTCTGTGAGAATCTCCTGATCGCCGTTATCGACGCCATTTCCACCTTCTAAATAGGTAGGGACAAAAACCACATAAGGTTCGTCTTCTTGTTCAAACACACTGTTGTCATGAATTTCTTTGGCTTCCCAAGTACTCGGAGTGTCTTGCTGATCCGCATAGGCCAACAAGCGGTTGACGAATGCACGAGTATTTCCAGAGATTGAAATATAAAGTAGTTTCATTTTTTTCATCACCTTCCGCTTTCTAGTATAACAGAAACCATTTATGAAAAGAGGAGAACTTCGGCAGTCTTTTCTAGTAAAATGCAGCCAAAGGCTTTAAACTGAGAGAGGAGTCCAATACAAAGGAGTGACAATAATGTTTTCAAAAATGCATCATGTGGCGATCATCGCCAGTGATTACCAGCAGACCAAAGAATTTTATGTAGAGAAATTAGGCTTTGAAGTGATTCGTGAACATGCGCGCCCAGAAAAGAAAGATGTAAAAATCGACCTGCGCTTTGGGGAATCAGAAATAGAACTGTTTGTGGTGGAAAACCCACCAGCAAGACCAAGTTTCCCCGAAGCAGCTGGCTTGCGGCATTTGGCATTTGCGGTGGAAAATATTGAAGCAGTCGTGGCAAAGTTAGCCGCCAAAGGAATTGCGTGTGAACCGATTCGTTTCGATACCTTTACGAATAAGAAAATGACCTTTTTCCAAGATCCAGACGGCTTGCCGTTGGAATTGCATGAATAAATAAGGAAAACTTTGTGTGGATCCTTTGTCGATTCAACTTGGTTTTTCTTGAGAGAATTGTTATTCTATGTATAGAAGCAAGGAGGAGAAAACGTGATAAGATTTGCAAAAAAAGAAGATCGCTTTGTCATGGCTGAACTCGTTTTAGTCATTTTAAAGGATATGGAATTGCCCTTTGTCAAAGAGATCGGTGAAGCAAAGACCTTAGAGATCTTGGCAGATGCCATGCTAGAACCCGACTATCGTTACGGCTTTCGCCGTGCGTTGGTCAATGAGATCGACGGGGAGGTTGCTGGGGTCGCCTTTGGATATCCAGACAAAGAAGAGGCGACGATCGATCAGCCTCTAGATAAAGTGCTGGAACAGTACGGTTTGAGTAAAGACATGAAGCTGTTTATCGATGAAGAAACCTTACCAAATGAATGGTACTTAGATACCATCTGTGTGGCTGAGAAATTTCGCGGTAAAGGTGTCGGCTCAGCCTTATTAGAAGCGTTGCCGAAAATTGCTTCTAGAGATGGCTATGAGGTGATCGGCTTGAGTGTTGACCGAGCAAATCCCCATGCGAAGCGGCTCTATGAAAAGCATGGCTTTGAAGTCGTGGCCCAAAGAGAGATCAGTGGCCACCTATACGACCATATGCAAAAAAGAACCAGCTGATTTTTCAGCTGGTTCCATTTGTTAGTCGAAGCTCAAGAGGATGGTCTTTCTTGCGGTGCCGATTGTACAGCCAGTAATCCATGACGGCAGCGATACAGATGCAGACCGGTGCATCCCGATCATCGACGACATCCAGTACATAATAATCCCCCGTCAATAAGGTCGCCTTATCCATTTCCATGATCTTTTTATTGAAATGATGGATCCCATAGCGATGATTGTAGATATCGCCGTGGACCGCCCAGTGAAGCTGCTGGATATAGTAGAAATCACCCGGCCAGTTAAAGATTTTTTGCAGTGTACCGACTTTCTCAAAGTCTTTGTAGATCTCAAAGCGCGTACCAAAAGTAAAACTGATTTGTTTGATACTAGCGACCATTTGCCCATTCAAGCGGTAAAGGGAAAGAGCATCGCCCTTAGTTCCCCAACGGCCCACCATTAAAAACAGTGATTTGCCTGTTTCATCTTTGACAATGGTGCGTGTGACTCTACTAAGTTGTCTGTCTTGGATGAAAAATTCTGACATACTTACGCCTCCTCATGTATCCCCAAAAAGCTGCGTGATTTAAAGATTTTCATCAATTGCCCGAACGATCGCTTTGCCGACACCAGACTCAATATTGGTGTCTGTCAAATACTTCGCGGCTTCTTTTACCTCTAGCTCGCCATTTCCCATTGCAAAACTAACGCCTGCCAGTTGCAGCATACTTACATCATTTAAGTTGTCACCGATCGTCATCACTTCCTCCAGTGAGATCATCCGATCCTCAGCGACATGCGCCACTGCGATTCCTTTTTGCGCGTTTCGGTGGTTGATCTCAATATTGTTTTGTCCAGAAGAAGTCACCACTAAATCGCCGTACCCATCGATGATTTTCGTGATAGGACCCAATACCCGCGCACCATCTTGATGGAAGCAGATCACTTTCAAAAATTCTAATTCTTCGATCGAAAACAACTCACTGAAATCATCGACATAATTGATCGGTAAAAATTCCAAACGGGCTGCTGTCATAGCGATCGCCATCTTATGGGTTAAATGGGGCATTGCTTCTGCCGTGTGGATCGCAAAATTTTCGATCCGACGTGTTTGGCTTTCCGAATAGATCCCATTGCTTGTTGAGATCTCAAAATAGATGTCGTTTTCTTTTAGTAGGTCGATCAACGAACGAGTTTGTTCATGGCTGATCGGCACAGTGAATAATGAATTGCCCGCTTCGTCGTAGACTTGGGCACCATTCAAGGTGATCATTGCACAGTCGATCCCGGCTTCTTGCAGCGGCGGCAAAGCCTCTTTGCGGTTACGGCCAGTTGCGACCATAAATTCGATTCCTTTGGATTGGGCATATTTGATTGCTTGGATATTTTCTTCTGAAATCTGCATACTAGCATTTAAAAGCGTACCATCCATATCAGAAGCAATTAATTTGATCATTGTCAGCGTCCTTTCTTAATCGTTTCTACAAATAGTGTACCATAAATAGCGCATTTTTTTTCTTTCGAAGAGTAATTCTTGTTTCTAAGGGGAGGGATTTGTTATCCTAGAAGAAAACAAAGGAGATTCGCCATGAAACGACTATTGGACAATGATTGGCAAGAACAATTGCAGGAATCATTTGAGCAGCCGTACTACCAACAACTGCGGGCTTTCTTAAAACAAGAATATGCCCAGCAAACGATCCATCCAGCAATGGATCATATTTATGAAGCCTTAAAACTGACACCATACCATGACGTGAAAGTTGTCATCTTAGGTCAAGATCCTTATCATGGCCCTCACCAAGCCCACGGACTGTCGTTTTCCGTGCAGCCGGGTGTCAAAATACCGCCTTCGTTGCGGAATATTTACAAAGAATTAGCTGATGACTTAGGGATTCCACCTGTGTCCCACGGTTATCTCGTACCTTGGGCGCAACAAGGGGTCTTATTGTTGAATACCGTGTTGACAGTACGTGAAGGGCAAGCCTATTCACATCACGGGCATGGCTGGGAGCAGCTGACTGATACGATCATCGAAAAATTGAATCAACGAGAAGAACCGGTCATTTTTGTGCTTTGGGGCAAACCCGCCCAAAAGAAAGCCGCTTTGCTAGATACTAGCAAGCATATTATTATAACAGCGCCTCATCCAAGTCCGTTATCAGCGCATCGAGGATTCTTTGGTTCGAAGCCTTTTTCTAAGATCAATCAAGCATTGCTGGCGTTAGGGGAAGAACCGATTTCCTGGGCGTTGCCAGAAAAAATAACACAGTTGTAAAACTGTGTTATTTAGAATGAGTGAATTTGTGAAAAAGGTAACTATATTTAAAATAATCGACTAATACAGGATTTTTATCTGTTCTTTTTTTCGCAATTATTGTACAATGGAAGGGTATAAAAAAACTGGAGGTCTTTACCCGTGGAATTATTCGAAAGTTTAAAATTTAAAATCGTGCGTCGTCATATCAAAATCGTTTTTCCTGAAGCAACAGATCCTCGTATCCTAGGTGCTGCTAGCCGTTTACGTTCAGAAGAATTGATTGAACCTGTTTTGATCGGTAACCCGGTTGAAATCGAAAAAGCAGCGGAAGCTCGCGGAATCAACGTATCAAACTTTGAAATTTTAGATCCTGAAAATTATGATCGTTGGGATGAAATGGTTGAAGCTTTTGTGGAACGCCGCAACGGCAAAGCAACCAAAGAACAAGCAGAAGAAATCTTAAAAGATGTCAACTATTTCGGTACAATGTTGACTTACATGGGCATTACTGAAGGAATGGTTTCAGGAGCGATCCATTCTACGGGTGATACAGTAAGACCCGCTTTACAAATCATCAAAACAAAACCAGGTGTGAGCCGTACAAGTGGTGCTTTCTTAATGGTTCGTGGTCGTGACCAAGAAAAATACTTGTTCTCAGACTGTGCCATCAATGTAAACCCAACTGCACAAGAATTGGCAGAAATCGCTGTTGACTCAGCGAAAACCGCTGAATTATTTGAAATCGATCCAAAAGTTGCTATGTTAAGCTTCTCAACGAAAGGGTCTGCGAAAGCACCAGAAGTAGATAAAGTCGTTGAAGCAACAAAAATCGCCAAAGAATTGGCACCAGAATACCAAATCGATGGAGAATTGCAATTCGATGCTGCGTATATCTCAGCAGTTGCGCAATTGAAAGCTCCTGAATCTGAAGTAGCAGGTAAAGCAACCGTCTTTGTTTTCCCAGATTTACAATCAGGAAACATTGGTTACAAGATCGCCCAACGTTTCGGTAACTTTGAAGCGATTGGACCAATCTTACAAGGGTTGAACAAACCAATCTCTGATTTGTCTCGTGGTTCAAATGAAGAAGATGTCTACAAATTATCAATCATTACTGCGGCACAAACACTAATGGAAAAATAAGTAGCCAATCGCTGCACTTATGAAAAACTGATCCCTTGAGGGTCAGTTTTTTGTTTTGCTCTTGGAAAGTTGAGGGCAGCAAAGGAGGAAGTGTGCGCAAAAGCAACGATCCAGTGATCGTCGGGAAATTTTCCCTAAGCTCCTTCTTTACAATTCCTTGAAAAACAAGCTATACTAGCAACTAGTAAATTAGATTGATCAAAGGATGGGGACTATGTTTACCATTAACGACTTAGAAGCAACCGCAGCATTTGCAAAAATCATTGGAGAGGCAGCCGAGCCAGGGGATAATCTGGTATTGACGGGCGATTTAGGTGCTGGCAAAACAACCTTGACGAAAGGCATCGCCTTGGGGCTAGGGATCGAGCAACTGATCAAAAGTCCGACCTATACGATCATTCGTGAATATACCAATGGACGGCTACCGCTATACCATATGGATGTCTATCGGGTGGAATACGGTGCAGATGATTTAGGACTGGATGATTATTTCGAAGGGGATGGCTTGTGTGTGATCGAGTGGGGCAATCTCTTAGAAGCCTCCCTGCCAGAGGATTATTTAGAACTGATTTTGGAAAAAGATGATACAGATGAACAAAAACGTCTTGTGAAATGTCATGCATATGGCACCAAAGCAACCGCCTTTTTGCAACGGATCACAACAAAATGGCAGGCAGTCCATGAGTGAGATCCAATTACAGATCAAAGAAGCCACGGGTGCTGATGCCAAAGCTGTGTTAGCAGTCAGTCAACAGCTAGGAGAAGAAACGGATTTTCTTTTGATGGACGAAAGCGGCTTGGCGTTGCCAGAAGCCTTATTGGCAGAACAGCTGGACGCTATCTATGAACGGGACGACTATTTGCTGTTGTTGGCATTTGATCAAGAACAATTGATCGCCATGGCATCAGTCAAAGGCCATGAAGAGTGGCAATTAGCCCATGTCGGGGAGATCGGTATCTCGATTTTAAAAGACTATTGGGGCTTGGGCTTAGGTTCGCTCCTGATTGAAGAATTACTGGACTGGGTAGTAGAAGTTGGCGAATTGACCCGCATCGAGTTGACCGTCCAAGCGAGAAATTTACGGGCGATCCATCTGTATCAAAAATTTGGTTTTTTAACAGAAGGCTGTATGAAAGAAGCGGTGCAAACTCGTGAGGGGCAAAAAGTTGACGTCTTGATGATGGCACGTCTTTTTGAATCATAAAAAGGAGTGAAGGAAATGGAGTTTCGGGAACCGACGATCGCAGACTGCGATCAAATCGAAGCGTATCGGCAAGCCTTCGAGAAGAATCAAGAAGTCATTCACGGTGGGGCAGGACTTGTAGAAAGTCCCACAGCCAAAGACTGGCTAGAGGGATTGGCGGATTTTAAAACAGCAGAAACGGTACCAGAAGGATTCGTTCCCGCCCGTACCTATCTGGCTATCCAAGATCAAAAAGTGATCGGTCTCTTGAATCTACGTCTGACACTTAATGCGTATTTGCGCCAAATTGGCGGACACATCGGGTATTCGGTGCACCCAGACCATCGAAAGCAAGGCATCGGCTCGGCAATGCTGGCACAGTCATTGGTAAGTGCCAAACAATTTGGCTTGAACAACGTGTTAGTAACCTGTGAAGAAGCCAATCGCGCCTCCGCCAAAGTCATTGAAAACAATGGAGGTAAATTGACAGAAAAAGTCATTGATCCTGAAGATGGCGCTATAATCTGTCATTATTGGATCGATCTGACTTAAAATGAATCCTTCCTTAAATGAAAACGTGCGTCCTAAAGGCTAGCGCAATGCTGACTTTAGGACGCACGTTTTCATTTATTTGACTAAAACCAATTTTTTTAATGGATCGATACCAAATTCTTCTTCTTGACGCAATAAGATTTGGGCACATGCCCGACTATCTTCTAGTGCATCATGGTGGTTTAGTAAAGGAATCTGTAATTGCTCACAAACCGTATTTAATTTGTGGTTCGTAAATTCTGGGTACAGTTTGCGGCTTGTTCGTACCGTGCACAAGGAAAGATAGTTTGGTTGTGACAACCCATAATAGTCAAGACACCCCGCCAAAACGCCGGTATCAAAACCAGCATTATGCGCAACGATCAGACTGTTTAATTGATAATATTGTTGGATTTGTTTCCATACGTCAGGAAACTTAGGCGCTTCTTGCACATCTTCTGGACGAATGCCATGAATTTGAATGTTTTTCCAAAAAAATTCCGTTTCCGGTTGGATCAATGTGTAATATTCGCCCACGATTTTGCTATCTTGTACCATGACTAGTGCAAGGGAACAGGCACTATGCTTTTGATAATTTGCTGTTTCAAAGTCCATTGCGATAAAATTCATCAGACTCACCTCATTGCCATTCTAGCACAAAATCAAAGAATGAAAAGCGAACAAACGTTAAGAAAAACTGAAGTTTTCTTACGGTTATTTGAGATCCAGTTCCACCGGACAATGGTCACTGCCGATGATATCTGTATGGATCTTGGCATCTAGCAAGCGCTCATTTAAGTCATCCGAAACGACAAAGTAATCGATGCGCCAGCCGGCATTGTTTTTGCGAGCGTTGAAACGGTAGCTCCACCAAGAATAAATGCCTTCTGCATCTGGATAGAAATAACGGAACGTATCGGTAAAGCCAGCAGCCAAAAGAGTCGAAAACTTTTCCCGTTCTTCAGGTGTAAACCCAGCATTTTTTTGATTGGTTTTCCAGTTTTTGATGTCGATATTCTTATGGGCAACATTCAAATCACCACAGAGAATCACTGGCTTTTGTTGTTTCAATTCAGTCAAGTAACCCAAAAAGGCATCTTCCCAAGTCATGCGATAATCCAAACGACGCAATTCATTTTGGGAATTCGGTGTGTAGCAAGTAATTAAGAAAAATTCAGGATACTCTAGTGTGATGACGCGACCTTCCGTATCATGTTCTTCGATCCCTAATCCATAACGGACGGATAGTGCAGGTTCTTTTGCGAAAATCGCTGTGCCAGAATAGCCTTTCTTCTCCGCATAATTCCAGTATTGATGATAGCCTGGTAAATCCAATTCGATCTGACCTTCTTGCAGCTTTGTTTCTTGTAAACAAAAGAAATCAGCATCGAGGGCTTCAAACACTTCAGAAAAATTTTTTTAACGATGGCCCGTAAACCATTCACATTCCAAGAAATAAATTTCATTGAGACTCCTCCTTATTTTCCACTACGCCTCCCATTTTACCTAAAAAAATCAGAAGCGCAAAGCAAGTGAGCGGAATAAGGAAAACAAGGAGGAATGCTTGCCTTCAAGAGGGGGGATTGGTTGAAGATCATATTCACCAGAGGTAGCAACTTTTCCTTGAACATGCTAAAATAAGTGAGATGTTTATTGTGAAAGGAAACCTTCTCGTGAATAAAGACTTGATGATTGCGCAATTCCCTGAAATTGCCTTATTAAAAGATGAACCCTTATTGAACTATACGTATACAAAAACTGGTGGACCGGCAGACATTTTGGCTTTTCCCAAAACAGCGGAAGAGGCTAAACAGCTGCTTGATTATTGCCGAGAACAAGCGATTCCTTGGATCGTCTTAGGAAATGCCAGCAACTTGATCGTCCGTGATGGTGGTATTCGTGGCGTGGTGATCATGCTATCAGAAATGAACCAAATCGTGGTGGACGGCACTTCTTTGATCGTCGATGCTGGAGCAAAGTTGATCGATACTACCTATGTCGCTTTGCATGAATCGTTGACTGGTTTTGAATTTGCCTGCGGGATTCCCGGCAGTGTCGGCGGTGCCGTCTTTATGAATGCAGGCGCCTATGATGGCGAGATCCAAGATGTCTTTGCGTCATGCGACGTTTTGCTGGCTAATGGTCAAATCGTGACTTATACCAAGGAAGAAATGGAATTTGCTTATCGTCATAGCAAATTGCAAGAGCAAAAGATGATTATTTTGAGCAGTCGCTTTGATTTAGCAAAAGGCGATCAAGAACAAATCAAAAAGCGGATGGATGAACTGACAGAATTGCGGCAATTGAAGCAACCGCTAGAATACCCCTCATGTGGGAGTGTCTTCAAACGCCCAGTCGGTCATTTTACCGGCAAGCTGATCCAAGATGCAGGCTTACAAGGATTGAAATGGGGCGGAGCCCAAATTTCGGAAAAACATGCGGGCTTTATCGTGAATGTCGATCAAGCAACAGCCACGGATTACGTTGAACTGATCGCTCATATCCAACAAGTCATCAAAGAAACCTTTGATGTCACCTTAGAAACAGAAGTCCGAATCATCGGCGAAGAATAGATTAGCGAAAAGATTGTCCCGAGGGGCAATCTTTTTTTCATGAGAGCTAATAAAAAGAGCTTAGGATTGTAAGCTTTCGCAGTCTTCGGTACAATAAACGAAAAGGAGTGAGCAGGATGAAAAAGTGGGGACGCGTCATTTTGTTTGTTGGGTTTGCCTTTCTTTTCGGTGGTTGTACGAAATTACCGCAAGAACAGTTTGCCGAACAGTTGACGAATCAGCAAGCAACGAATGCTGGTGAATTCCAAGCGACGATCGATACCTTTGAGATAGGCAATAGCAGCGAATACGGTCAAGAAGCCGATAGGTACGCCTCTATGTTGATGTCACAGTTAGTCGGCTCGTCATTTAAAGGGGACTTCGTCCAAGACAAAGAAACCAAAGCGATTTTACTCAACCTGGCAGTCGCTTTTGGGGGGCAGGAGCTGCCGATCAAGCTGATCGTCGATCCAGAAAAACAAGAAGCATATGTGTCAGCTGAAATCTATGAAACACTGCAAGGGTATATCAGCGCATTTGGTGATGACAGTTATGGAACAAAACCAGACGCTGGGGAATATGAGGGCAAATACCTGCGCATCGATCAAGAAACCTTAGATTCTTACTTTGGCGAAGGAACTTTTGCAGAGGACGACGAGGGGACGACCGAAGCAGAAAAAGAGCCTGAAAACCTCTTTACCATGAACAGTCTTTTTCATAATGAGACATTTGCAGACTATTTGAAAACCTTTGAACCGGATGCTTTCAAAAGAGATGGAGATACGATCAGCCACACGTTTACCAAAGAAGAATTGGCAGATTATGCAACCTATGCTCAAGAACACGGCGCTGATCAAAAGCAAGTCGCCGAATTAGAAACGATGCTGGAAGAAGTCGAGCAGTTTGACTTAGCTATGACCGTCAATACGAAAACAAATCAGCAGAAAATGGCTTTTCACTTCGTGCAAGCAGATGAGCTGCAAACCACTATCGGAGCCACGGTGACTTTTACAGGGAAGAAAAGTGATACTGCGGTTGCGATTCCCACAGCGGAAGAATTGATCGACCCAGAAGAATTGTTTTCTCCCTATGATTATGGTTGGAATGACAGCTATGACGATGGGGATGAAAATGATTATGATGATGAGTACTGGGATAGCTATGATGAAGCCGATGATTGGTCTTCTTATATGCTGACGGATGAGGAGTTTGAAGAACTGCTGATGCAAATCAAGCAAGAGCTGCCTTATTTGACCCAAGCAGATATCGATGATTATCTGACATTTTATGAAGAGTACTTGACCCAAGAGCAGTATCAAGAGCTTGTCGAAGCACTCCAAGTGCGAAGTCTATGAGTCACTCAAAAGGGAAGCGACCGCCTAAGTTAGCCAAAAAGCTAACTTTGGGCGGTCGCTATTTTTTTAGATACGATTTTTTTTGCGGTTCATGACTAAGCGCAAAAGGACGCTTCCAACTGCCATCGTGGCGATTCCTGCTACAATGGCTTCAGGCACGCCTTGGGCGAAGATCACACCCAAAATCGCTGCATAAACAGCATTGCCGGCTTTTCCCACAACCTCTGCATATTCTTGCTGGAACAAGAAGTAGATCAAGTTCATTACCAGAATCGTATTCGTCAAGCCTCCGGCAACACCAGCAATTAGTAGTGAAAGACTTTGCTGTTTGTTTTTCCAGATTTTTTGACAGCCCTTATAAACAAAGTAAGGAACGACACCAATCAAAATACGGGGAATCAGCGCTACGAGGATCGCTTTCCAGCTTCCTTGATCACTCCCATAAATCGGTACGAAAGGAGAGAAGACAAAAGAAAGCGGGGTGATGATCCAGGTCGAACGCACCATACTGATGATCCCAAAGGCGCCGCCTAAAAAGCCGCCGATCCGAGGGCCCAATACAATGGAAGCAATGATGACAGGAATGTGCATCGTTGTCGCATTGATTGGTCCTAAGGGAATAAACCCAAGAAAGGGAACCGATGCTAAAAGAATCAAGATTCCTAAAAAGAAAGCTGTTAAGACAAGTTCAAAAGTTGATATTTTTTTCATTGTTAGACACTCCGTACTTCCAAAGCAGTCAATGCTTTTTCAAGAATCGTTTCTGTTGCTGCTAATGCGCCTCTGCCGAAATCACCGCAAGCCAGTAACGCTTCACGAGGTTCAATCTCTTGGAAGCCGACTTCTTTCAAAATCCCCAAATTTCTTTGAACAATCGGGTTTTCGTACATGATGGTATTCATGGCTGGTGCAATCAAACGGGGCACGGATAACGGCAACGCTAAGGCAACTGTTGAGATCAAATCATCGGCTATCCCATGCGCCAGCTTGCCAATACTGTTGGCACTGGCTGGGGCGAGCAAGAAAAGATCGGCTTGTTTGGCTAGTTCAATATGGTTGATCCGATCTGGTTGGCGCTCTTGCATAACATCCACATGGACTGGGCGTTTGGATAATGACTGTAGAGTCAAAGGCGTAATAAATTGTGTGCTATTTTGGGTCATTAAGACATCCACTGCATAGCCCTTTTTGGTTAATTCATTGGTCAGGTCGGCTGCTTTGTATGCAGAGATACTGCCGCTGACGCCAAGCAGAACGTGTTTTTGTTTCATGATTCTTTCTCCTTTTCTAAAAAAACATCTAGCTAAGCACGCAGGTCATTGCGTAATGTGTCAACGATCAAGGTTGCGATCTCAGCTTTTGTGCGACCAGTCCCGATTTGTCCTTCTTGTGTCAAAAGGTGGCCAACATGCTGGTTTCCTGAAATTTGCGTCAAGTCGTTGGCCAACACATAGTCCGCTTGGCTAGCCAGTAAACTTTTTCGTGCGACCGCAAACAGTTCGGTTTCCGCTACGTCTACTAATAATTTGAATCCGACTAATAAGGTTGTCGGCTGTAATGCTTTGATGGTTTGGATCACTTTCGGGGTTTTCTTCAACACTAAAAACAAATGATCAGTATTGGAAGAAACTTTGCCTGCCGTTGCTTCAGATTGTGCGAGCACGTGTGCCATCAATGCCGGAGTGACCTGGTTGTCATAAGTCGGTAGGGCATCGTTGATTGCTTCATAAAAGGCTGCTTCTGAAAAATGAGCAGCAGGAGTAAAATCACTAACTGCCATACTGTGGATCACGGCAGCATACGAATGGGTCGTCAATAAATCGGTCAACTGCGCCAACAAGTCCGTGGTCCCTTCAATGAAATGACAGGTAACGCGTGGATCGGTCGGCGGTTGCTTGGCAGTTTTCGTCGTAACGTAATCGATGGTCACCTCAGGGGACTGCAGCCATTCCTTGGCAATGGCTTGACCAAGTGAACCCGTGGAATGATTCGTAATTGCACGGACATCATCGATTTTTTCGGAAGTACCGCCAGCCGTAATCAAAATTCTCATTGCCCTTTTGACACCTCAACGATCGTTCGTCCTTGGTGCGTGCCTGCTAATAAAGCTGCCAACGTTTCTGGCAAGTCTTCCAAAGTGATGGCTTTCGTGTAAAGCTGATCGATCACATTCCACTCACCCGCTAATTTCTCCCATAATGCCGTGCGGATCTCATGAGAAACATTGACTGAATCGATCCCAATTACGCTAATCCCACGCAAAATAAAGGGTAAGACAGTCGTTTCGATTTTGATTCCACCAGCATTGCCGCATAAGAAGGCACCGCCCCCATAAGCGATTTGCGGAAGCACTGCCGCAAGTAATGGACCGCCAACTGTATCAATGACCGCTGCAAACGATTGTTTTGCTAATGGTTTGACCTTTTCGGGTACCACTTCATCAGGACTGACGATTTTTGCTGCGCCTAGGTCCAACAACCATTGCGCATCGGTTTTCCGAGATAGCGCCACTATATTTGTATAGCCCAGTTTTTTCAATAAAGCAATGCTGACACTGCCGACGCCACCGCTCGCACCTGTCACCAAAATAGCAGCGTCTTTTGCTAAGTGCAGCTGTTCTAATTCTTGCACCGCTAAAGCTGCTGTGAACCCAGCAGTGCCATAGGTCATACTGTCTTTTGCTGAAAAACCAGCAGAACGTTTCACGAGCCACTCGGCTGGGACCCGTTGAAATTGACTGTAACCGCCTGGGTGAGAAACCCCTAAGCCATAACCTGTCACTAAGACTTGGTCGCCTGGGGCAAAATCAGCAGACTGACTGTCCACGACTTCCCCTGCTAAATCGATTCCCGGCGTCATCGGATACGTGCGAATCACGCCGCCATTTTCTTTTGCTGCCAAGGCATCTTTGTAATTGACATCTGAGTAATCAACCCGGACAAGCACATCGCCTGCTGGCAGCTCGTCAAGGGTTGCAGTTGTGAGTGAAGCAGTAAAATTTGGTTCATTCATGACACGAAAGGTAGAGAAATTCGTCATTTCAGACACTCCTTTGATGGTTTGTACTCATAATACCATAAGTTTTATTTTTTTAACCAGTGAAGCAAGAAAAGACAGGGCTTCTTATCAAAAAAATCAGCAAAAACAGATCATTATTAAATCTACCTTTTCTTCGTTAAAATAGAAGTTGTTCTTTTAAACCTGTGAAAAGCGAAAATGACGGGATCGCCAATCCTTTCCTTTATAGCACAAGCATTTAGCGTCACTCCTTTTTTTGATCAGGAAGAAAAGAATTCAAAGAAATACAGAAAAAAGGCTTGTGTTTTTTGCAATTATTTGTATACTAGAAAAAGTGAAATTAAACATGAAGTTTACTTATAGCAAACTTTTTTATTTGAAGTTGTGTCAATCAAAGGGGGAATGAACATGGAGATTGGCGAGAAGCTGCGCAATTTGCGCGTTCAAAAGAATTTGACCCAAGAAGAATTAGGCGAGCGGACCGATTTGACGAAAGGCTATATCTCACAGTTGGAACGTGATTTGAGTTCGCCTTCTATGGAAACTTTTTTTACGATCTTAGAAGTTTTAGGCGTGA
Source organism: Enterococcus sp. OL5 (assembly GCF_006491895.1). Lineage (NCBI taxonomy): Bacteria > Bacillati > Bacillota > Bacilli > Lactobacillales > Enterococcaceae > Enterococcus > Enterococcus sp. OL5. The sequence goes on along the minus strand of NZ_VHIL01000003.1, from coordinate 15,223 downwards.
CACCAGAGGAATTTTTCCGAGAAGAAAATGCGCAGCATCAAGTGGTTTATCGCGAAGAAGACAGCACGCTCTATTATGATGAAGAAAATGGCTATGAATTGAAGTGGCTGATTCCCGATTCCAATGAAAAAGAAATGGAGCCCGTCTTGCTGACTTTTGATAAAGCGGGCGAATACAAGACCTTTGAACCATCGTTAGCAGAAACATTTATCTATGTCTTAGAGGGCAGTGTGGCGTTGACACTTGGAGAAACGCAGTACAAGGCTCGTAAAGGCCAATCGATTTATTATCAGGCGACTGAGCCGCATCAATTAAAAAATATTGCGGGCAAAAAAAGCCGTGTGCTTGTAGTCGTGACAGATTCTTATTTATAGTACAGGAGGAAAGAGTGTGGGAAAAACAATAATTTCATTCAACAATGTGGTGAAGCGATTTGATGATGATGAAACAGTTTTGAAAAAAGTGAGTTTTGATATTGAAGAAGGTCGCTTTTATACATTGTTAGGTCCTTCAGGTTGTGGAAAAACAACCATCTTACGCATCATTGCGGGTTTTTCGGACGCAACAGAAGGCGACGTTTATTTTGATGGACAAAGAATCAATGACGTTCCTGCCAATCAACGGCAAGTGAATACTGTCTTTCAAGATTATGCCTTATTCCCACATATGAACGTTTTTGAAAATGTGGCATTTGGTCTGCGAATCAAAAAATTACCAAAAGATGAAGTGAATAAAAAAGTCTTAGAAGCGTTGCGGTTAGTACAACTTCCTGGTTATGAGAATCGTGAAATCAGCGAGATGTCTGGAGGTCAACGCCAACGGGTCGCAATCGCACGGGCGATCGTCAATGAGCCCAAAGTATTGCTCCTGGATGAACCATTGTCCGCATTGGACTTGAAATTGCGAACCGACATGCAATACGAGCTGCGGGAATTGCAGCAACGACTAGGCATCACCTTTATTTTTGTCACCCATGACCAAGAAGAAGCGTTGGCCATGAGTGATGAAATTTTCGTTATGAACAAAGGGAAGATCGTCCAAAGCGGCACACCAGTGGATATCTACGATGAACCAATCAACCATTTCGTGGCGGATTTTGTCGGTGAAAGCAACATCGTCACAGGTACGATGATCGAAGACAACTTAGTGGAGTTTGTCGGCAAGCAATTTGAATGTGTCGATGGCGGGATGCGGCCGAATGAAGCCGTTGAGATCGTGATTCGTCCAGAAGATTTGAATTTGACGACGGCGGAAAATGGCAAGCTGGTCGTTGAAGTAGACACGCAATTGTTCCGAGGCGTGCATTACGAGATCATTTGTTATGACGAACAAGGCAACGAATGGATGGTTCACTCTACAAGAAAAGCTACTGAAGGAAGCAAGATCGGGCTTTCCTTTGAACCAGAAGATATCCACGTCATGCGTTTCAATGAGTCCGAAGAAGATTTTGATGCTCGTTTAGAGAGCTACGAAGATTAGGAGGGAAAGCTAATGACGAAAATGCGTCGTTTTTATGCGATACCCTATGTCTTTTGGTTATTGCTATTTGTTATTGCACCAGTCTTATTGATCATCTACCAATCCTTTTTTGATATGAACGGCAACTTTTCGCTGGTCAACTATCAAAGCTACTTAGGTTCTGGCAAATATTTGATCATGACCTTAAACTCGGTTTGGTATGCCTTTTTGATCACCTTGATTACCTTAGTGATCAGCTACCCGACAGCCTATTTCTTAACTAAGCTGCGTCACAAAGATTTGTGGCTGCTGCTGATCATCTTACCGACGTGGGTCAACTTATTGTTAAAAGCCTATGCGTTTATTGGGATTTTCGGCATTCATGGCAGTGTCAACAACTTCCTAGAAATCATGGGTGTTGGACCAAAGCAGATTTTGTTTACCGACTTCAGCTTTTTGACGGTTGCCGTCTATATCGAACTGCCCTTTATGATCATGCCGATTTTTAATGCCTTAGAAGAAATGAATCCCTCTTTGATCAGTGCCAGTCGCGATTTAGGGGCAAACAGCTATGATACTTTCCGACGAGTGATTTTCCCTCTGTCGTTAAACGGTGTGAAAAGCGGCGTCCAAGCCGTCTTCATTCCGTCGCTCTCCCTCTTCATGTTGACCCGTTTGATTGGGGGCAATCGCGTGATCACGCTTGGTACAGCGATCGAGCAGCATTTTCTCGTTACCCAAAACTGGGGCATGGGTTCGACCATCGGCGTCATTTTGATCATCGCCATGTTCCTCGTGATGTTGTTTACGGGAGAAAAGAAAAAAGGAGGGCAACGTAAATGAAAAAATTTCGCTGGTCGAATCTTTATCTGATCGTCGTCTTTATTCTTTTGTACGTGCCGATCTTTTATTTGATTTTCTATTCCTTCAATGAAGGAGGCACCATGAATGCTTTTACGGGTTTCACTTTTGAACATTACCAATCCGTCTTTCAAGATACCCGCTTGATGATCATCGTGTTGAACACCTTTATGCTGGCATTTTTATCAGCATTACTGGCAACGATCATCGGCACATTTGGTGCGATGGGCATCTACTATACCCGTAAACGCCGAACGAGAACGGCATTGTTGAGTTTGAATAATATTTTGTTGGTTTCACCAGATGTCATCATTGGTGCCAGCTTCTTGATTTTCTTTACGATGATCGGCAACTTGTTCCGTGGGTTTAGCTTAGGCTTTTTCAGCGTATTGCTTTCGCATATCGCCTTTAGTATCCCGATCGTGGTGTTGATGGTCTTGCCGAAACTGCAAGAGATGAACGATTCAATGATCGATGCTGCCCGTGATTTAGGCGCGAATAATTTTCAAGTCATTAAAAATATCATTTTGCCTTTCTTGACACCGGGCATCATCGCCGGCTATTTCATGGCCTTTACTTATTCACTCGATGATTTTGCCGTGACATTCTTTGTGACAGGCAATGGCTTTAGTACCTTATCGGTAGAGATCTATTCTAGAGCACGTCAAGGAATCAGTTTAGAAATCAATGCATTAAGTACACTTGTCTTCTTATTCTCCATGATCCTGGTGGTAGGTTATTACTTTATCAGTAAAGAAAACGGCGCGAAGAAATTGCGTAAAAACCGCCGTGTGGAGGTGGCAAATCTGCGATGAAACGACTACAATCTCTGATTATCGGTATTGTTGCGATCGTCCTGATCTTGCTCTTTGGTGTCCGTGAGTTGGAACGCTCCTCTGGTATGGCAGGCGCTGAAGTCGTCAACATCTACAACTGGGGCGACTACATCGACCCAGATTTGATCAGTAAGTTTGAAGAAGAGACTGGATACAAGGTCAATTATGAAACCTTTGACTCAAATGAAGCGATGTTCACGAAGATCCAACAAGGCGGTACGTCCTATGACATCGCCATACCGAGTGAATACATGATTGAGAAAATGATGGAACAAAATCTTTTAAAACCATTGGATCACAGTAAAATCAAAGGGCTAGACAATATCGACCCTCGCTTTTTGGACCTGAGTTTTGATCCAGGCAATCAATATTCCATCCCTTATTTCTGGGGAACACTGGGGATCGTCTATAACGATAAGTTCTTTGATGAAGGTGAGATTACCCAATGGGACGATCTTTGGAAACCCGAATTAGCAAATAGCATCATGCTGATCGATGGCGCGCGTGAAGTAATGGGATTAGGTTTGGACAGCTTAGGCTATTCTCTTAACAGCAAAGACGATGATCAGCTGCAAGAGGCATTCAATAAGCTACGGACCATGACCCCAAACATCAAAGCCATCGTCGCAGATGAAATCAAGATGTACATGGCAAATGAAGAAGCATCGGTTGCGGTCACATTTTCTGGGGAAGCAGCCGACATGATGTACGAAAACGAGCACATTCATTACGTGATCCCTTCGGAAGGCTCCAACCTGTGGTTCGATAATATGGTCATTCCTAAGACCTCACAAAACGAAGCCGGCGCTTATGCCTTCTTGAACTTTATGCTGGAACCCGAGAACGCTGCACAAAACGCAGAATACATCGGCTATTCCACACCTAACCAAGAAGCCATGGCATTACTGCCTGACGAGATCACCGAAGACGAACAATTCTATCCATCCGATGAATTGATGGAACACCTCGAAGTCTATGAAAACTTAGGTGCTGAGTATCTGGGCATCTATAATGATTTGTTCTTGGAATTGAAGATGTATCGGAAATAGTGGTAAAACTCAGTAAGAATGGCGTAAAATCAACCAAATAATACAAACCCTTTCAACCATTTTTATTGTCAGTTTTCCAATTTTCTTCCAAAAAATCGTAAAATAACATATTATCCGCCGTTATTTAAAGCTTTCTTCCAGAAAAATGTCATTACATCTTATGATTAATTGTTGATAAATAATTTAGAACAGTTGATTATTCTCTTAGTTTCATATCAATATATAATTAACCGAACCTTCTAGAAAATGTGCAGATTAGCTGCCATTTTTTCGGCTCTTCGACATTTAGTGTTGGTGGAGAAAGATACAACTGAAAGTTTAGTAATAACCAGTTAGGCATAGTGCTTAGCTGGTTTTTGCTTATCTTGAAAAATCAAACCTCGAATGACGTTAATTCTTGCTCTAAAGTTGTGGAAATTTTTATAGACGACGCCTAATTGTTTTATTACTTTTAACAAGTTATTTTTCCATTCTGGTGCTCCGTTACTATATAGTTTTTTCAAGCGTACCGAATCCCGGAAATGTGATTATTTAAAAATATTTCAAGTAGGATTTTATACATATAACGAGATAAACATTATTATTCTATTGACTAATACTTAGGGGGAGGGGGTATCCTAGAGGTAGGAGGGATTAAAATTGAAAATAAGAGTGGTCTCAGAAACAACAAAACTAACAAAGAAAGCTATTTTGTATTACTCTGATCAGAAACTGGTTTCTCCAAGAATATTAGAAAATGGCTATAGATACTTTACATCGGAGGAATGTTGTTATTGAAAAAGAAAAAGAATCAAAAAATTTAATTGATACATTGACTATATTGAATATTCTTAACGAAGGAGAGTGTATAAAAGTTTTAGAGAAAGATATTTTATTTCTATCAGATAATAAGAAGATATGAGAAAGTTTGATGGAGCTATTTCTAGGAAGCTATGGATCATTTTTCTATTTGTATTTTTTAATTATCCAAGTGGGACAACAGAAACAAAAGAACAGTAAAAATATTTTGATCAACTTATAAACTTTTTAGACAAAACTCAAATTTTCGTTTATCAAAAGAACTACAAGATTATCTTGATTCAAATAGTAAATTATTTTTGGGAAAGGAAGTTGAAAAAAATTGATTCTAAGGAAAAGAGTATAACCAACGTTGATGAGTTTTATAACAATAATAGAAAGGTGATTAATAAATATTTATCATACAAAAAGAGCACTGAATATTTGAAATCACCAATGAGAGAAATAGAGGTACAGATTAAGTAATTTTGTCATACGAATGGATACTATGAAGAGTTTGTCCCAGATATTAGATTTTTAAGTCCTTCATATGACGAATATTAAAAAACAAACGAATATGAGAGAAAATTTACTGAAAAAATTTTACTTGATAATCTTTGAGGAGATTTTCATTAAAAATAAAACTAAGATGAACTATTCAGTTTAACCTTAGGAAGGTTAATGAGAATTTTTTAGTTTTTTATGAAATTTTATCGATATAGTAATTATGTCGCAGAGGATTATTTGTAGTCCATAAATTACTTAGAATCTATCTCGTAAGATGAAATATCTAGAGTGGATTTCTTGAGTGATAACATCGGTTGCTAATTTTTTTGAATTTCAATGTATAGAAATGAGTAGTCTTTTGTTTGTATAATACTCATTGGATCTAACGATTATTCTCGGTTATTTAATCTTAACTGTCATCACTGTCAAACTTTAAAAGGAAAGTCTTTATGAAAGAAAATAAGAAACAGATAACGAAGTTTATTTCTAACTTTATATCGGCATTATTGTCATCCTATTTATTTTATATGTTCTATTTCTTAAGTAAAAAATAGGAATGTAGAAAGAAAAAACTTTCGTTCTTGTTATCGACACTTGCTCTTGCTTTATTTGTGTTTTTGGGGACGCCAGAGGTTAAATCTGAGGAAACCTCCACTTCAGAAGCAGTTGCTTATTGATTAATGGTCAGACTGGAGAAAGACATATTAAAGTGTGAAAGAGGTATCTCCAACACAAGATTTGTTGAATAAATACCATCGGCGTAGTTTTAGCTATGAATCTACTCTAACTAAAAATTTTAAGGGGTTGATGAAATGTCTGACGGAACCATTACTACTTTTGATAGATATGTTGGAAACAAAACTGTTAGCGGCGTAATCGAAAAAATTATTCTAACCTATGGTATTAAAGGAACTGACAAAAATAAAGATATCAGAGTAAATAGTTTAGAAATCAAAGAAATATCAGTAGCATAGTAAATATAGTGGAGAAAGATTATTAGCTAAGTTCATCTCTATCTTTGTATAAAAATTTACTAAAAATTTACTTTTATACATATTAATTGTATCTAATTTATAGTAACAAGATATTTATAATATTTTATATTTTTATTTTTGTCCCGTAAAAAGTCTTTTTGTCCCTTATTTGTGATATAATACTGCTACGGAGGTGAGAATATGAAAAAAGCGGATGTTTTAGATTTAATTAAATATCATTTTGAAAATAAAGAAATAGAATTTAGAAACCAAGCAATAAATATTGCAAGAGAATTTGATAGAAGAGGAGAATATGAACTATCTCAATATATTATGGGATTAATTTCTCAGTCTGATAGATTTGTTCCTCAAGAGTCTGAGCTTGGGGATAATCTAATCCCTATTAAATTAGATGTTGGCCCGTTACCGCTCCCATCATCCATTTTGAATGATTTAAAAGGAATACTTAATGCTGTTAATCATAATATTGGTATAAATAAGTTTTTATTTGTTGGATCACCAGGAACTGGAAAAACAGAAAGTGCCAAACAAGTTGCTCGGTTGCTAAATCGTGAATTGTTAATGGTGAACTTTAGTGAATTGGTAAATAGCAAATTGGGGCAGACAGCCAGAAATTTAAATCAAGTTTTTAAAGAAATCAATCAGCTTCCTTTTGCTAAAATTATATCATTCTTTTTGACGAACTGGATACAATTGCGTTAGATAGGATCAATCAAAATGATATAAGAGAAATGGGGCGTGTTACTTCCACGTTCTTAAAAGAGCTGGATACTTTAAATCCTGAGGTAGTAATTATCGCGACAACAAATTTATATGATGATATTGATAAAGCGTTGATACGCAGGTTTGATGCGACGATAGATTTTGACCGATATACTGATGAAGATTTAGTAGAGGTAGCAGAGGTAATTCTTAATGTATTTCTAAAACAATTCAAGAGTGCAACACGTGACATGAGATTATTCAAGAAATAATAAGAAGTTCAAAGAATATTCCAAATCCTGGGGATTTGAGAAATTTGATTAGAACTTCTTTAGCTTTCAGTGATCCTAACGATCCTGATGATTATCTAAAGCGATTGCTTAAAGGGATGCATAATGGCAAAACACTAAGTATACATCAACTGTCAAAACGCGGCTTTACCGTTAGAGAAATTGAGATTTTGACTGGTGTCTCTAAAAGTAGTGTTTCAAGAGAATTAAGCGAGGATAGGCCATGAATAATATACTGACATTAAAAGGAAACAGATTTGAGCAGAAACAAAGAGAAGGAACGGTAGGACCAATCACTATTCTTAAAACATCAGTAATTGAATTGAAGAGAATGATTGAGATACATGAATCTTTAATTAGAGTGCAAGAATTCTGGAAAGGCAATAAGGTGATTGAAGGTGCGCTAATTAGTGTTTACTATGATAGAATTGTTGCAAAGAGTAATCGTTTGCAAGGATATCTTAAAGTGAGCTCAAAAGGTGCTCCTAATGATACAGTCGTTGGCGCAAAGTTTAATGATGAAAAAACCAAACATATTATTACGCATTACGTATCTAAAAAAAATTTGGATAAAACGATTGAAAATTCAAGTAAAGCAATAAAATTGTTCAAAGATACATTTAAGGAAAGAATTGATTACGAGGAATTTAGTGACTCTAAATTATTCAATACAATACCATATAAAAAATATGGTATTGCAAAGACAACCTTTCGACAAATTCTTCGTGATTCTTGTTTTGTAGAAAATTTTGGAATAGAACAAGCTTCAAAAGAAAATTTAAGGAATTCTATCATTACGTTTTATGATACAAAAACGGATATAAACAAAGTATTAGTGAAACTTGGTATTGATATTGACGATGCAAATATACTAGACCAGACTACAGTTTTATTAGATGAAAGAAGGGTTGAGCTGGTTTTATCTCGTGCGCCTTATCTAGTGTCTATGGCTGTTGAAGATTTCACTAAGTTATCTCCAGAAGAGTTTCACTCTCCAAATCAAGAAATTGATACGCTGATCCCGTTACCAACTAATGAACCGACAATTGGAGTTATAGATACATTATTTGAAACATCCGTCTACTTTAGCGAGTGGGTAGAGTATTATGATATGATCTCAGATGAGATCAGAAGACAAACAGATGACTATAGACATGGTACAGCTGTGACTTCTTTAATTGTTGATGGTCAAAATCTAAATAAAAATTTAGATGATGGATGCGGAAGATTCAAAGTAAGGCATTTTGGAGTTTCGCTTCATTCTGGATTTAATTCATTTTCAATTATCAAGCAGATAAAAGAGATTGTTTCACAAAATACAGATATAAAAATCTGGAACCTTTCTTTAGGTTCTAATGATGAGATAAAGGACAATTTCATTTCTGCTGAAGGAGCGGTTTTGGATGATATTCAGTTTGAATACGACGTTCTTTTTGTTATTGCTGGAACAAATGCAGCAGTAAGTAAGAATAGAACCAAAAAAATTGGAGCGCCGGCAGATTCTTTAAATTCTGTAATTGTGAATTCAGTTGATTTTGACAAAAAACCAGCAGATTATTCTAGACAAGGAATAGTTCTTTCATTTTTTATTAAACCAGATATTGCGTATTATGGCGGAGGTAATGGAAAATACATCAATGTTTGTGAGCCGTTTGGATTAGCTCGAGTTTCTGGAACTAGTTATGCAGCTCCTTTAATTGCTAGAAAACTAGCTTATTTGATTCATATCATTGGTTTGAGTAAAGAAGAAGCAAAAGCGCTTATTGTTGACTCTGCAATTGGCTGGAATGATAAAAAGACGTATGCAGAGAAAACGTTAGTCGGAAATGGCATAGTTCCGATTAGCATTGATGATATTTTATCAACTCCAGATGATGAGATTAAATTTATTGTTTCTGATGTATCTGAAAAATATGATTCTTTCAACTATAATTTTCCTGTCCCTGTATCAATGAAAAAGCATCCTTTTGTAGCTAAAGCGACAATGTGCTATTTTCCAAAATGTTCTCGGAATCAAGGAGTAGATTATACGAATTCAGAGTTAAACCTTGTATTTGGACGTTTAACTGAAAAGGGTATTAGTCCAATAAATAATGACAATCAAAATATGGATGACGCTCCAGGTTATATCAAAGAAGAATCTGCACGAAACATATTCAGAAAATGGGACAATGTTAAGCATATAGGAGAAACATTTACACCCAGAAAAAAGGCCAAACCTATATTGAATACAGCAAATCCTCAATGGGGAATGAGTGTGAAAACCGTTGAGCGGTTGAAAAAGCGAGATGGTCAAGGGATTAGATTTGGAGTTGTAGTTACTTTAAAAGAAATAGACGGAAAAAACCGTATAGATGATTTTATTAGTCAAGCTCAATTGAGAGGATGGCTTGTAAATAGAATTCAACTTGATAATAAAGTCGATTTGTATAATAAGCTAACAGAAGAAATTGAGTTTGAATAGAAGTGAATAAAGGGAGGAGGGGTACTTTTTGGTAGATCTCCCTTTATTTTTTTAGAATGATCTAGAATGTGTCATTTCATATTTATAGTTGTGTAAAATTTCAAGAATTACTGCTTGAGAGGAGGTTCCCTGTGAGAGAGTTTTTTTCAGTAATGATTATATTTTTTTGTGTATCACTATATACACCTATTTGGCTGAGCATGTTTAGTTATTTTGAAGAAAGAAGAAAAAGAAGAAAAGAAGGAGATACATATAGATATTTTAGAATGGCATTTAATGTAGTGGTGATGTTAGTAAGCATATTCATTCCAGTTTTTATATTGTTACTTGTACCAAAACCAAGTCAGGAAGGAAATTCTTTACAAAAGTTAGTCAAAGTGGATTTAGCCACACAGTTTATTATTCAGTACATTGGTGGATTACTAGTTAGTTATTTATTGATATTTTTTCTTATTTCATTTTTACAGCGAAAACTTACAGCAAAAAAATTCAACAGATCTTTTTATTAGATAAATATGGATATAAAATAGTCAATGGTTTTTATGGATTAGTGTTTTCGATTTTCTTATTTTTGTATTCAAATACAGATTTAGAAATTGTCATTTTTTTCAAGTTCATGCCTTTTTGTTTTACGGCATCTAACTTTTTTTATCTGATTTGTGAGTCAAATCTTAAACAATTTAAAAGTACCAATTTCGATAAAGATAGACCTATCATGAAGTATCATGAATAATAAATTGAAACTATGCACATCAATAAAATAGTGATAAAACAGAATATAACAAACATAAAATAGCTTCGATGTATGTGCTTATGTCGGTGAAAACATTCGATCTTATCAGAATAGAATTAAGTTTTTAGAGTACTAAATAACAACGTTTTTCTAAAGTCTATAAACAGTAAGGTATAGGAATATGAGATCTGTTGTGGAGAAAAATCCGAATTATACGCCAAAGCAGATTTCAAACTTATCCGCGGTTTTCTTTTCGGTTGTTTCTGTCACATGTGTGTAAGCAAATTTATCCCGTTGTTAATTATCCCGTATAGTGCCTCTTTAACGTTGATTTTTTAGGAGGTTTAACAATTTCTTTGGTCTGTTTCTCTTCAATTAAGATATCTATGGCATTTGGGGTGTTCAATTTTTGTTTTAATGATCCTTTCCAGTTATTTCTATTAGCAATGAAATCTGACATACTAATTTCATAGTTTGAAAGATCTGGATAAATCTCTGTGCCAAAAAATTTTTTATAAAAAACTCTGTCTTTTTATAGATCATTTAGTGTATAACGAATTAAAATGGATTCTCATACAAATGCAGACAAGGTAGTATTTGTGTATAGGAATCCTTGAAAATGAATATCATCGGAATAGATTTTTCTGGATTTTTGGAATGGATAATAATACATAGAGTTCTTCTGAATTATGAGATGTTTGTAGCAGAATTTTAACTACACATCCCTAATGCAGCCGATGAGTCTCCCAGGATCCTATCGAACCGTTTGCGCTTATATTTCTTAATGGGAAAAACAGCGTTATGCGAAATAAATTATAAAGTTGTAGATCGACTTGATCATTTGATCGGAGAAGAGCAGGGCGATTTTGGAACAATGGAAATTATGCACGAAGATCACATGAAAGACATGTAACTTCTTATCATGTAATTTTTCTATAGTAATACGACATTCGCAAGTGCTATGCCAGATCAAAACCAAGAATGTTTTCTGGAAGCATTAAAACGACTATTTAACCAATTCGGCGGCGTTCCAAAAACAATCAGAATAGATAACTTAACTACAGCAGTGAAAAAAATAAAATCCAAATTTGAAGAAACACAACTAACTGATAAATTCTTAGGGTTTACCATTCATTATGGTTGTGAGGTTCAAGTCTGTAACCCACGTAGTGGGCATGAAAAAGGGGATGTCGAAAATAAAGTGTGCTATGTTTGATCCAATTTTTCTCGACTTCCCCAATCATAGATTCTTTTGACTCCCTAAATAAACAGCTTGAGGAACAACTGAAAACAGATCGAAAAAGGACGCATTATTCAAAACATCAATTAATTGAAGACTTTTGGAAGAAAGAAAATAAGGTGATACATTCTCTTACAGAAGAGGACTATCCAATTTTTAAAGAAGTAGAAGCTAAACTTAATCGTTATCACGAAATAAAATTTGATCAAACAATTATTCATATTCCTAAAGCATATGGATATTCTCAATTGACCGTTGCTTTTACTTGGAATATATTCAAAGTCCTTACGCCTTATGGAGAACTCTGAATGAATATCGCCCCTATATGAACAAAAAATAATTGATCCTATGAAGTGATATCTTCAAACAAAAGAGACAAAAAAACATTGTTCGTGTTGGCTCACTTGATACAGGAAAAACACATCTAGCGATCGCATCAGGGAGAAAATCCTGTAGTGAAGGTATTTCAACCAAGTTTTTCCAAGTAAACAGCCTCGTTGAGCAATTAGAAAGTGTCTTGAAAAAACAACAGCTAACCAGTTTCAAGAAACGATTCGAGACAACAGAATTAATCAGTCTTGATGAAATGGGGTACCTACCATTGACGAAAGAAAGAGGTGAATTGCTCTTCCAACTGATTTCAGATTGGCATTAGCAAAAGAGCATTAGTATTACCTCTAATTTATAGTTCAGCCAATGGAATCAAGTGTTTATGAATTCTCATTTAACGGCCGATCTCGTTGATTGGATCATCTATCGTGTCCATATTATTAGCATTAAAGGCGAAAGTTTCAGGTTGAAAAACTAATTGCCTAAAACATATTGAAGGAAAAAATTAGTTGCAGCAAAACTCTGCACCATCGGCTGTATTTTTTGTGAAAAGCTATTGCACAACACAGACTGTTCATGAGACCTTTAGACAACTTGATAACAGAGCAAAAAATTAAAACAAGTATGTATTGTTTGCTAAACCTTGTGTGGTATTCATCATTATCTTATAAATGAGAGTGTTCTCAAAATGAAAAAGACGACATCAAATTCCAACTGTATGGAAATCGATGTCGTCTTTATACCTATGCTACAAGCTAATACAGTCGGATGGTAGTAAAGAAACCTTAGAACGAGCACACCTCTTTCAAGCAATATTAGCTTTTTTGAAAGAAATATCGCTCTGAATCAGAAGTGTTGGCTCATATATGATTTATTAAATAGTAGCTGATAGAATGAAACATTTGAACAGGGGTATCAATACATCGCTTTTGGCTTCAATTGTTCTGCCACTTTTTATGCGTTCGATAATCTAATAACATAAACATCACGCAAAAAAGAAAAAACAGCATCTCCCTTAAAAAATTTAACTTAAACAACACAATCGGGCTTAGAATGATTTGAACATCTGAATGGCAACATGCCTATCTATGTAGAATAATGGAATATTAGCATACATTCTACAAAAAATCCCCTTGTTTAAACTCATGCTTGTCGATCATAATTTGTGATGATTTAACACCACTATGAAGCAATAAATCAATATTTTGTCTCAAGAAGTCATCGCTGCCCACAAGATAATACATTGCCTCAGTATCGCCTGCAAGGGATTGTGCGTGTCTGTAATAGGTTGCTCGATCATTGACGTACGTTGCAGTTAGTGAATTCCCAGGGGCTGTTTGAAAAAGATTCGCAAATAATCTATCATTAGCCGAATCAACATTTAGGGAATGAACAGCCTTAATGGCACTTTGATCAGCTAAAAAATCTAATATTAAGGGCCTCAATGTTGCAATCCCTACCCCTGAAGAAAATAAAAATAGCTTTTGATTGTTTCTTTTTAAGGGAAGATTGCTGCTAGTACCGAATAAGGCAACTTCATCGCCAATGTTTAATGTCCGTAAGACTTGTTTATATCGAGAGCATGTTTCTTTGATTCTGGTTGTGATGGCGATATGTCCTTCATTAGGTAAACTAGAAATCGACATGTGACGGACCAAACCCCGGTCCGGTTTTTCCCCAATATTAAATCCTTTCATAGCAAAGTGGGTGTGTGCGCCTGCGTCCCAAGTGAAATCGCTATGATTTTTTGTCCAACTTAGATGAAACGTTTTGACATCGGAGGATTCCTCAATAATATTTTCAATGGTTGTCCAATAGATGTTCATATGTTTCTCCTTTCATGTTGCGTCTAAATAGCCATTTGATAGCATGCAAAAAATGTGCGCTAAAGAAGTAGGCATCGTGTGTTCCTTCTTGACAGGTTTCGATGCGCATCTGCTCTTTGGGAAAGCCTTCCTCCTGCAAAAGACCAAAGGCTTTTTTTGAAAGTGTAGTCATTTGCTGTTGCCGTCCTTGACGATAAATGCCTTCTATTTCTCCCACATAGCCATAAAGTTTATGCATGGATCGCTTTATTTTAGGTTTCTTGTATACCATTTGGTCTTTAACAATTGTTTTTCCTTCCAAATATGGGATTACGTCTTCAAACCAAAAGGAAGCAGACAGCAAAATATAATTGCCAAAGACTTCTGGAAAATAGTAAGACGCAAAGAGAGCGGCCAAACCGCCATAGGAACACCCGCCAATCGTGGTGCTAACCGCTAAAGGATCCGTTGCATAGTGTGTATCAATATAAGGCTTGATTTCAGTTGCTAAAATCGTCAAGTATTCTTTGACCTTCCCCGCTAATTTGGGGGTATGAGGTAAAAGTGCATCAGCTGGCCATGGCGTATAGTCATCGTTCCGGTTGACTGGTGCGATACCGACAAGGATAAAAGGACTGATCTGTCCAGTGGCAGTTAAGTGATCAATGTAATTAAGAACTTGTTTTGCCCCATTGCCGTCATCTTGCATGTACACAGTAGGATAGTGCTGATCGACATGATAGCCTCGTGGCAAGACAATCGATACTTTGTAAGTTTGAATCTCTGTAAAATGATACTCCATTGTCTATGTACCTCCAATCAAACAATCTAAATGATAATCATTATCAATTAGATTATAGTACAAAATGTGAAAGAAAGATAGACAAAAGGAGAGGGAGGAAACGTAAAGTATGTTTAAATGTGATAAAACGTACAAAATTCTAAAAAAACATTGTAAAAAATCGGGATTATGATAAAATATTTTCTAATGATAATGATTATCAATTAAAAGGAGTGGTTTATTTGAAAAAATAATGGTGGACAATTGGCGTCTTTGGTATTGTATTGTTGCTATCAGCTTGTGGTACGACAAGTTCTCAAACGGCAGCATCAACTGCGGCAACAAACTGAAAATAGTTCGGCTTCGATAGCACAAACACAATCTCTGACTTATCT